>NZ_JAVXCI010000112.1:0-8302 GCF_036659555.1 Acinetobacter sp. | reverse complement strand
TGAATGCGCCTAGACAAGGGCTATTTGCTAGCCTACTGATTGTAAGTTTTGCTTTCCATACCTTTTTGCTGGTATTGGCGACGACTCACCAGCTGAATGAAAACCGCGCCAGCCAGGGGCAGCTCATGACCAGCCAGCTGGTCACGGACAGCATTTCTGAAATGGAGCCGGCCAATACGGTTTCTCTGGCCCTGCTGGCGGACCGCTACGCCACCAATCCCAGCGTCGCCTCAATCCGCATCCTGAATGCAGATAATCAGGTGATGGCGACCGGCGGCCTGACCAAAACCCGCGAAGGCGAGGTCTTTGTCCGTGATGCGCTGCTGAATGAGAAGAAAGCCGGCACTGTTGAGATTACCTTAATCAAGCCGAGCATCGGCGAAATCCTGCGCACGCAGTGGCTGGCGATTCTGGCCTCGCTGATTGTGCATGGCCTGCTGTGGCTGGCTTACCGCGCCATTGCCCGCCCAAGCCGCAGCGAATATCTGGCGCGGATTAACAATGAGTCGCGCCTCAAGCATGAAATTCAGACCCTGGCTCAGGCGCTGGAGCAGGAAAAGCATAGCGCCGCCGTGGTGATTGCCCAGGCGCAGCAGAATGTCCAGAACAAAGCCAAGGCCAAAGAAAGCAAGCCGGTTGTGCTCGACAGCAATGATCTGGCGCTGAACATTCAGTTCTATGATCCGAAGCAGCTACTGGATACGGTCAACAGCACAGTGTCTGCGCCCTATTTCAACCTGTGCCAGATTTTCCTGAATAAAACCGCAGAGCTGTGCCTGCAGCATTACAAGCTGAACAGTACAGACCTCTGCACCGTGCATAAGTTTGATGAGAAAGGCGCGACCATCAGCATGCCGGCGGACACGCCGAATGCGCTGCAGTGTCTGGCCATGATCAGCGCAGTGTTCCAGCTGCTGTCGGATGTGCTGTACAAGCGCTACCGCGAAGAAAAGCGCTTTGTGCTGCAGACCCGCAGCGCGGTGTCCAGCGCGGTTGAAGCCATGCAGCTGTCTGCTGTGCAGGCTGCCGAGCGCCTGGTGCAGCAGCTGTCCGCCAAGGAAAGCGCCGTGCATGTGCCGAATGCGCAGCTGAAGGAAATTTCAGCGCATTTCCAGCTGGTCAGCCTGCCGAATCCAACCAATGTCCTGACCCGGCACGCCTTTATGGTGAACGGCATGGACAGCGAAGCGGCCGAAATGGCGCAAAGCCTGCGCACGGAAATCTTAAAGTCCAAGCAGTCCAAAGCCTCTTAAGCCGCTGCTTAGCGCATAAAAAAGCCTGACATTGATCAGTAATACCAGTCAGTTAAGAAACTGACTGGTATTTTCTTTTTTAAACTTACGATATTATTTGATACACGGAAGTGTCATCCGCAACCTGAGCAAAAACAAAGCACTGCTTTGTTTGCAGTGCAAGGCGCAGCGGTGGTCTTTGAAATGGACTGTTTTTGCAACATAAGCTTTTTAAGCATAAAAAGCGGACAGGTTTCGCGGATGACAAATGCTTTTGGTTCTTTTGGCGAATGAGAAACACTGTTTCGCAAGGAACAAAACGAGCTCCAAAAATTCGATTTAAAAACGGTAAGACTCCGCCGTGAATGGCCCAAAAGTTAAGGAGCTTATTGTAGAACTCCTTAACTGATCAGCATTAGACATCGATCAGGATTTTTTAGGCTTGAGGAAAATCAGACTTTCAGCATTTTCTGCTCAACCAGCAGGCGCTGCGCGCTGTGCGCCTGCGCTGCAGGATCAGCGGCGGCTTTTATCCATGTTCCGTCCGGCTGCAGATCCCATGCATTCTGATTGTCATTCAGGTAATTCACCAAGCCATCCTTGAAAATGCGCTTTTTCAAGCCGGCATCCAAAACCGGAAAGCAGGTTTCCACTCGGGAAAACAGGTTGCGCCCCATCCAGTCCGCGCTGGCGCAGTACAGCTTTTTCTGGCCGCCGTGCTCAAAATAATACACCCGGGTATGCTCCAGAAAGCGCCCGACAATCGAGCGCACGCGGATATTTTCCGACATGCCCGGCACCTGCGGAATCAGGCAGCAGATGGAGCGGATAATCAAGTCCACCTGCACGCCGGCTTCCGATGCGCGGTACAGCGCGGTGATCAGCTGCGGTTCAGTCAGCGCATTGACCTTAATGATAATGCGGGCAGCCTTGCCGGCCCGGGCCAAGGCGGTTTCCTGATCAATCAGCCGCAGCAGCTCGCTGTGCAGGGTAAAAGGCGCATGCAGCAGCGCTTTCAGCTTGGCCATCTTGCCCATGCCGGTCAGTTCCTGAAACATGCGGTGCACGTCTTCGCAGATTTCCGGCTGCGTGGTCATCAGGCCATAGTCTGTATACATGCGCGCATTGCCGGCATGGTAATTGCCGGTGCCCAAATGCGCATAGCGCAGCAGCTGATTATTCTCGCGGCGCACAATCAGAATCATTTTGGCGTGGGTTTTATAGCCGACAATGCCGTAGACCACCACTGCGCCGGCTTCCTGCAGGATATTCGCCACGGTGATGTTGGATTCTTCATCAAAGCGCGCGCGCAGCTCAATCACCGCGGTGACTTCCTTGCCGTTGCGGGCGGCTTCGGCCAGCACCTGCACAATTTCGGAATCCGGCCCGCTGCGGTACAGGGTCTGCTTGATCGCCAGCACTTTAGGGTCTTTGGCGGCTTCCCGCAGCAGGCTGATCACCGGCTGGAAGGAATCAAAAGGATGATGCAGCAGGACGTCCTGCGCTTTTAAAATCTCAAACATGCTGTGCTGCTTGCGGAAGATTTTAGGAATCACCGGGGTAAAGTGCGGATGCTTCAGTTCAGGGCGCTCAAAGCTGGTGCTGAGGCGCGACAGGTTAATCGGCCCATTGGTGCGGTACAGTTCCTGTTCGCTCAGGTCAAACTGATCCAGCAGGTACTGAATGATGGCTTCAGGACAGTCATCTTCAATTTCCAGGCGCACCGCGCGCCCAAAGCGCCGCGAGGACAACTCATCTTTCAGCGCAACCGCCAGATCATCGACATCTTCAGACAGAATCAGGTCGGCATTGCGGGTCACGCGGAAGGCGTAGCATCCAGTGGCCTGCATGCCGGGGAACAGCTCGCTGATATGCTGCTGAATGATCGCGGTCAGGAAAATCTGCGCATCCGCGCTGCCGGCCACTTCTCTCGGCAGCGCAATCAAGCGCGGCAGGGAACGCGGCGCCGGCACCACCGCCAGGGTGATTTCACGGCCAAAGGCATCTTTGCCTTCCAGGCTGACAATAAAATTCAGGCTCTTATTCACCAGGCGCGGAAAAGGATGCGAAGGGTCCAGGCTGATCGGGGTCAGCACCGGCTGCACTTCCTTAGCGAAGTATTTGGCAATCCACGCCTTATGCTTTTCTAAAAT
Source organism: Acinetobacter sp. (assembly GCF_036659555.1). Classification (GTDB taxonomy): domain Bacteria; phylum Pseudomonadota; class Gammaproteobacteria; order Pseudomonadales; family Moraxellaceae; genus Acinetobacter. Next base: position 4,917 of record NZ_JAVXCI010000112.1, on the reverse strand, counting down.
ATCCTGATACTGAATAAACTGAATGCCCTGGCTTTGCAGCTCCGGCAAAACCGAATGGTTTAAAATCTCATACTGCTTTTTGACCGACGCATGCACCGCCTGCGACAGCTCCTGCAACACCACTTCTGTCGGCAGCGCATCCGGCGTGCGGGCTATGGCGTTCAAGTCGCGCTGCTTCATTAAGCCCGCGACGCGGATTTCAAAAAATTCATCCAGATTTCTGGCAAAAATAATCAGAAAGCTTAAGCGCTCAAGCAAAGGTAAATCAGGATCCTGCGCCTGCGCGAGCACACGGCGGTTAAATTCAAAAAGTGATAATTCCCGGTTAAAATACGTCTCCGATGAATGCTGAAAATTCTGCATACCCTCTCAATGCTGTCTGCAACAGTCTGTTATAAAGCCTTCGGAAAGGCATGTTAGGCAGACATTATGACAGTCATGTTACAGCCCGGCTATCTGTAAATAATTTAAACAGCTGTTTTGGCTGCGTTTTTAACATAGAAATGGCTGCGGCGCCCGGTTCAGCCCGTATTTTCCGGCGCAGCGGAGGCAGCGGGCGCGGCTGTCCTGCCGGCCCAATAGCTGGCCAAAGCCGGGCCGGAAATATTATGCCATAGGCTGAAAATGGCGCTGGGCAGCGCGGTAAGCGGCGAAGCTGCAAAATGCGCCGCCGCCAGCGCCACGCCTAAGCCTGAATTCTGCATGCCCACCTCAATGGCAACCGCCTTGCAGTCGGCATAAGGCAGCTTGAACAGCCGGCTGGCCCAAAAGCCCAGCAGATAGCCCAAGCCGTTATGCAGCATCACAATGCCTAAAATCAGCAGGCCCGACTGCAGGATCTGGCCTTTGCTGCCGCCAATGATGGCCGCCACAATCGCCACAATGGCCGCCACGGAAATCAGCGGCATGGCTTGAATATAGGCCTCCACCTGGCGCCTGAACAGGCTGCGCGCGATCAGGCCCAGCACAACCGGAAACAGCACCACCTGCAGAATAGAGGCCAGCATGGATAAGGCATTGATTTCAATCCACTGGCTGGCCAAGAGGTAGAAAACCGCCGGCGTCAGCAGCGGCGCGATTAAAGTCGATACTGAGGTGCAGGCCACGGACAGCGCGGTATTGCCTTTCGCCATATAGGTAATGACGTTGGAGGCTGTGCCGCCCGGGCAACAGCCGACCAGAATCACCCCCACGGCGATTTCCGGCGCCAAAGCGAAAATTTTGCACAGGGCATAAGCCAAGCCCGGCATCACCATAAACTGCGCAGCGGCGCCGATCAGCACCGCCTTGGGGCTTTGCATCACGCCTTTAAAATCGGCTGCGGTCATCGTCATGCCCATACCGAACATGATGATGCCCAGCATCCAGGGGATATAGGCTTTCAGCCAGACAAACGCTTCCGGCATCCACAGCGCGATGCCGGAAAACAGCACCACCCATAATGCAAAAGTTTTCTGAACCCAGCGGTTAAATCTTAGAAATGCGCCCATGCGGTTCCACTCTTTGTTCAGGCAAATAAAAGGCACTTAAAGATGCAAAGCGGTTCAGCCTTGTTCAATCCTGCCCCCCTGCAGCGTGACGGCTCAGGGCCGGGAGATGTGAGCCATCAGCCCTGATCCTTAAAACGGAGCATTCATCTGCAGATGCCCTGATGCAGCCGAAGCTACGCCGCCTCATGCAGGCTGGCAATATCTTTGACATAAATGCGCTTTACCCCCTGCGCCAGCATGTCCTGCCATGCATGCTGCAGCGAGCCCTGCAGGTCAATGCCTTTAGACGCATCTGAAACCACAAAGGTATTAAAGCCCAGCCTGCAGGCGTCAACCGCCGTCCACGCCACACAGAAATCCGTCGCAATGCCGGCAATAAACAGCGTATCAATGCCGCGCTCTTTCAAATAGCCGGCAAGGCCGGTCGAAGTTTTACGGTCGGCTTCCATGAAGGCCGAATAGCTGTCAATCTCCGCATGAAAGCCTTTGCGGATTACCAGCTGCGCATGCGGCACATGCAGCGCCGGATGCAAGGCAGCATCATGCGTGCCCTGAACGCAGTGCGCAGGCCACAGCATCTGCGTGCCGTAAGCCAGCTGCACCGTATCAAACGGCTGGCGTCCGGCATGATTTTCTGCAAAAGAAACATGGTTTTCCGGATGCCAGTCCTGCGTCAGCACCACATTGTCAAAATACTGCGCCAGCTGGTTAATTTTTGGAATAATCTGGTCAGCATTGGCCACCGCCAAGTTGCCGCCCGGGGTGAATCCATTCTGCACATCCACCACAATCAACGCGCTATTGTTCTGCATAAAGCCCTATCCATTTTTTTATTCAACGCCATTGCACTTCAGCATAACTGAAAAATGGCTTCAGTATTGAAGCTTGCTGCGGAAAAAGAAATGGCCGTTTTGCGGCATGCCGGCTGCAGATCAGCAAATTCCGGCTTTGCTCCAGTGCAGCTGAGGCCAGCGCTGGCACAGTAATGCGGATCAGTTAAAGAATTTCAATATAAACTCCTTAAATTAGGGCTATTCACGGCAGAGTCTTACCGTTTTTAAATTCGATATTTAGAGCCATTGCTGCCCCCAAACTTTGGATACGCGCTGCGGCATGGATGCCGCACGTTGCCCATCACGGCAGGGATGCCGTGTATGGGCAACAAAAGACTTTTGCTTCCTTTGGGTCTTTCCAAAGGAAGGCCTTGCCTGCGCAAAGGTGTTTAAATTTCTAAAGGAAAAATGAGGCAGTGCAAGCGCTGCAATTTAAGAGCACATAAATGATAAAATTTTATAAAAATTAAATTATATAATTGTTTTTTAAAATATATTAAATATTTAAAAGGCTCTAGAATTTTAAAAAATGCCAGCCAATTTTTTAACTGACTGGCATTACGCTGACGCAGGCTTTTTATTTACGCGCGCGGGATTATTGGCCTATCCGGCGCACCAGCAGCAGCATAAACACTGCGGAAATAATGATGCATGGAATGGCCGCTGAAATCACCCCGGCTGCGCCAAAACCGGCAGCCAAAAGCTGGCCCGCGATGGCTGGCCCAAGCATTGCGCCGATGCGGCCTACAGCAGAACCTACGCCCACGCCTGTTCCGCGCATTGCAGTCGGATACACAATCCCGCCAAAGGCATACAGCACGCCTTGGCAGCCGATCACAAACGCCCCGACCAGCGCGGAAGCCATATACATTTGGGTCAATGAACCCGCGCTATTCAGGGCAAACAGGCCCGCCAAAATCCCGCCATACATTAAAATGATGACATAGGCTTTTTTCCAGCGGTCGGTCAGCAGGCCTAAAACAATGGTGCCAGCGGTTGCGCTGAGCATGAAATAGAACTGCGCGGTGCTGCCCTCTTTGCGCGAAAAGCCCAGCTCCATAAACAGCGACGGCAGCCAGCTCAGCATGATGTACACCACCATCAGCGTAAAGAAATAGCTGACCCAGATGCACAGGGTGCGGATCAGGTTATCGGCATTGAATAAGTCTTTAAAAGATGCTTTAGGCGCAGTATTTTCTGCAGATCCCGCTTGATTTTGCGCTTGCAGGAATTCACGCGATTCCGGCAAAAGCAGCATCATCAACGGAATCACCACAATCGGCAGCAGGCCGCCTAAATAGAAAACGTTTTTCCAGTCCGCGCCAAAATCTGTGGCTGCGATTAAAGACAGAATGGCCGCGCCCACCGGCATGCCGCAGTACATCAGGCCTACAGCGCGGCCGCGGTTTTGCGGCCTGACCGCTTCAGACGCCAGGGTAATTAAAATCGGCATGGCCGCGCCCAAGCCGGCGCCGGCCAGAAAGCGCACCGCCAGCAGGCTGTGGAAGCTGTTGACCCACACGGTGCACAGCGTAAAAACCGCAAAAACAGCCGTTGAGCAGATCAGCACTTTTTTGCGCCCAATCCGGTCTGCAAAACGGCCGCCGGCCAGCGCGCCGGGCAGCAGGCCCAGAATCCCTGCGCTGAAAAACACCCCCAATTGCGGCTTGTCCAAACCGAAGTGCTCGCTGATGCCGGCGGCGGCGATGCCCGCGGCCTGAATATCCAAGCCTTCAATCACCGCAATCAGGAAACAGATGGCTACGGTGACCACAGCATGCTTATGATCTGATTTTTCCATTCGATAATCCTTGTTCAATCGGCGTTCAAATAAGGACATCATCATCCATGAGCAGGGCCTGCGCGCTAACTATCCATAAGTTGAAGTGCTGCCCGGCTTTGCGCATCAATGCTGGATTTATGCCATTTCCCGCCGGAACCGGATAAAGTCCTAAAAGCGATCACTGCGCTGCCGTAAAAGCGCCTTTTTCACTGCGCCGGCGCGCAGATCAGGCTGCAATGCCCTGCGGCGCGCTGCAGGCGGCGCTTTCCCTTATATTTTAAATTGATTATTAATACGGTTTTTATTGAGGATTTTAATCAAGGGCTGCAGAAAACAGGAGAGCTTTCAGGTCTAGCCTCATCCGTTTTTCCTCTTAAAACCTGAGCAGAATGCGCGGGTTTCCTGCACTGCCCCGCTTTCCGGGCTTTCAGCGCAGCTGCGCAGCCTGAAATCAGGTTGAATTTTCATGCTTTGCCGCAGGCTTTTACAGCGCGCTGCCCTCCGGCAAATCAGCAGAATCATCTGCTTGATTATTTTAAATTTGCTTTGTATAAAGATTTTTATGGCTTTGACTAAAGCATATTGTTCTTATGCGCATGATCAGTCATAATTTGCATAAGCATTACTCAATGCAGCGCAAGCGCATTGAATCCGCTGTAAATCAAAATACGAACCCATCCACATCTATGTTTTCCTAATTCACGTCGGATGGACAAATAGGATTGTTTTAAAAATGACTCAGCACGCACAGACCATTCAAGGCTCAATTGTCGCAATCGTCACCCCTATGTTTGAAGATGGCAGCGTAGAT
>NZ_JAVXCI010000111.1:0-8450 GCF_036659555.1 Acinetobacter sp. | reverse complement strand
GCGCCATCGTTAATTGCCGAAATAGTTAACGCGGATAAAATTCAGTGCAATCATCCTTTATAAGCAATTATGCGTCATACAGACTTTAGAATTTAGCTATAAGCGCCATGCGGATAGCTGGCTCAAGCATAACGGTAAAATTTATCAATAAGCGGATGAGCAATTTTGTTCTATGCAGCCGGCAAAAAAGCGTTATGGTATAAGGCCTTCACAGGGCGGGAACAGTCATGCATGCAATCAAAAGGCTTGAATTTGCAGATTATCATCATGTGCAGGAACTGGGCGGGCTGGAAATGCTCAGGGCATCCTATCAGCAGACGCAATTTTCCAAGCATATGCATGAAGGCTACTGCATTGGGCTGATTGATGAAGGCGCACAGGCAGCCAGCATATTGCGCCGCAGGGCGACATTATTTTAGTCAATGCGGATGAAGTGCATACCGGCTCTTCGGCGGTTGAAAGCGGCTGGCGCTACCGCGCGATTTACCCGACGCCTGAAATGATGCAGGACATCAGCCGGGACTTCTTTTAGGAAACAGGAACGGCGCCGTGGTTTCCGCAGGCTGTGGTGCATGATGAAGGCTTGGCGGAGCAGCTGCGCCTGCTGTTTGATTTGCTGCTGCAGCCGCAGAACGCCTTGTTCAAGCAGAGCCTGTATATTTCAACTCTGGCCTATCTGCTCAGCCGGCACAGCCAGTCCAGAAAAACGATGAAAGCGCTGCCGGAAGCGCAGCGCAAAGTGCTGCTGGTGCAGTGCCGGCTGCGCAAATCTTTAGAACTGCTTAAGCAGGGGTAGGATATTGCCTTGACTGCGCAGCTGTGCGGGTTCTCCGATCAAAGCCACTTTACCCGGCACTTTAAAAAAGCCCTAGGCTGCACGCCGGCACAGTACACCGCGCATAAATCTTAATCACGGATTTCATCTGCAATATTCGATACGCAGCAATTTCATTCAAGCGCGGTGCTGGCTGCGGGCGCATAGTGCTCCTCCTGTTAATTGAAATGATTGATGAGGAGGCGTCGCTATGCAGCAGTCTATTCAGGAACAGCCGGTTTTAGGCTTTTGGCGCGGGGTGCGGGATATGCTGCCGCTGTCGGTTGCAGTCATTCCATGGGGGATACTGGCCGGTTCGGCAGCGGTCAATGCGGGGCTCAGCACCCTGCAGGCGGCGGGCATGTCGGTTCTGGTCTTTGCCGGCGCAGCGCAGCTGGTCAGTTTAAGCATGGTGATGGCCGGCGCTTCAATTTTCAGCATTGTGATGACAATATTTTTTTTGACCAGTCTGCATTTTGTCTATGCGCTGAGCCTGCGCAGCGCCGCCGCGGAATGGCCTTTAATGAAAAGGCTTTGCCTGGGTTTTCTGCTGACGGATGAACTTTACGCGACTGCGATGCTGAAGAGCGAGCGCCCTTTTGCATATTTGCTGGGGGCCGGGTTCAGCTTTTACCTGTGCTGGGTCAGCTTCAGCATGGCCGGCATTGGCTTGGCGCATGCTGTGCCGGATTTGTCTGCGCTGCATCTGGAGTTTTCCATTGTGGCCGTGTTTCTAGTTATGGCTATTATGCTGATTCAGAACCGGGCGGCTGTGGCTGGCGTGATGGCGTCAGCGGCGGCCATTCTGCTGTTTTCATGGCTGCAGCTGGAGGCGGGAATTTTGCTGGCGGGGCTTTGCGGCATGCTGGTGTCGGCGCTGATTGATCAGGAAACGGAGCAGTAAATGAGCTGGACCTTGCTTTTAACCCTGACAGCAGTAGTGTTTTTTAACCGCTATGTTTTTCTGGAGCCGAAAACCGCGGTGCAGCTGCCGGCTTTTGCGTTGCGCATGCTGAAATACGCCGCGCCTTGCCTGATGGTGTCCATTTGCCTGCCGATTGTTTTCTTTGAACAGCAGCAGTGGAAAGGCGTGACTGCAAACAGCTATTTTTATGGCGCAGTATTTACCGCTGTGCTGACCGCGCTGACGCGGAAACTGCTGATCAGCATTACGCTCAGTCTGATTTTTTTCTATGCGATTACTTGGTTTGGAAATTTTTAAAAGGGCTGCTGAGCGGAATTCAAAAAAACTGCTGAAAATGATGAAAAAATTTCAAGGAAAAGCTGTTTTCATCTGCATGAAGGCAGCAGTGCGGCAAATGCGCGCCATTTGCGTTTTTTGGCCGGTTTTATGCTTTGCTACGCATTTGCCTGATTTTTTATTTATGCGCCAAATGGCGCAAATCTGGAGTAAATGGAGGGGTTTGAAGAAAGGCGGTTTTTTCTGCCTGGTTTTCTGGCGCTAAAATGGGGTTATTCAAGCCAAAATGCGCTGTGCATATGCGGCCTGAGCCTGCCGGCAAGGCGGGAACCAGTCCAGGCTGCCATCCGCAGCGGGCTAAATGAAGCTGCGCATTAAGCGCTGCCGTCAGCACGCAAAGCGGCGCTGCATTCTGGACGCTTTATTCCGCAGCAATCCGCTTGGAAATAACAAAGCCGCTTACAGCGGCTTTTGAGCGTCAAATGCATGCAAAGCAAATAGGCTTAAGAGTTCGGGCCGTCAACACGTTCAATATTGACGTTTGCTGTGCCTGAATTGGTGATGCCCAACTGCTTGGCAGCGCCATAAGACAGATCCAGCACACGGTTGCCGTGGAACGGGCCGCGGTCGTTGACTTTCACCACAACGCTTTTGCCGTTGTTGCGGTTAGTCACGCGGATAAAGCAGTTCAGCGGCAGGCTGCGGTGAGCGGCGGTCAGGCCATTCATGTCGAAGGTGTCGCCGCTGGCGGTTTTACGGCCATGAAACTGGCGGCCATACCATGACGCCGTGCCGGTTTGGCTGAAGCGGCGAACCGTATTGGACGCAACAGTATTCAACTTTTCAATCACTGAAGGCTCATTTTGAGGGATTTCAATTTTAGCAGCAATGGTTTCGCGGCGGATTTTATCGCCAGAACGCTCAGTGATTGAAAGGCTGCTGAGGTTTTTAAAATTTGAATTAAAGCTTTGCGCTTCTTTGTTTAAAGCGCGCGCTGCAAGGCGGGAGCTGTCATTATCATTGCTGAATGATGACTGAACCATTTCGGCTTGCGATTGGCTTAGGGCAACTGCCGCGGCGGCTGCTAAGACATATTTAAGAATTGATGACTGCAATGTTTATCTCCCAAGGGCATTTTGACGAGGCTTTCAAGTATTTGAAATTCATGCAAACTTGCCTGTTATTTCACTTTTGCAACTACATTTGACGAAATGGATAATATTCATGCACTCAGCAGGCTGTCTAGCATTTAATTAAAATAAATTAAATTTGGACATAAAATTAACAGTGATTGATTAAAAAATGATCAATAATGTAACAAGGTGTATAAAAAGCCGTTTTTGTACGCTTTTTGCTGATTTTTTTTGTTGACTTTTCTGCTTTGCAGGAAACTACCAGCCTTATCGGCTGGCAACTTCAGTCCCTAAAAGCCACAGCGCAGTAGCGTACATGCGGCTTTTATTGTAGGTGGTGATGACCTGAAAATTAGGATAGGTAATGTAGTAAATCGGTCCGTAGCTGTCTTGCAGCTGAATGACATTGACCAAATCCAGATCATCTACTTTAACAATAGGATTCAACGGCGCAATGCCTTTGGTCTTCAGTTCGCCATAGGGCACGGGCTGGGTTAAATCTGAAGAAATCACCGACTCAGGATTGCTGCCGGCATAGCGCGCGGCGAAGGCAATTGGCTGATCGCGCTGCCAGCCATGCTGCGCAAGGTAGTTGGCGATTGAGCCGATTGCATCGACGGCGGAATTTCTCAGGTCAATATGGCCGCTGCCGTCGTAATCTACGCCGAATTTAGGAATATTGCTGGGCATGAACTGCGGATAGCCGATTGCGCCGGCATAGGAGCCGACCACAGAATTGGCTGCTATGCCATCCTGATACGACCAGGCAATTAATGCGGATAATTCATCCTGAAAATACTGCGCGCGGCGTTCATAGCCAAAACCTAGGGTCGCCAGCGCATCGCGGGTGACAAAAGAGCCTTTGTTGGCGCCATAGCCGGTTTCTACGCCTAAAATGCCTAAGATGATGGATTGGGGAACGCCAAACTGCTGTTCAGCCCGGTTCAGCGTGTCCGCATACTGCTGCTTAAAGCGCACGCCGCGCTGAATAGTGCTTTCCGCTAGAAAATTGGTTTTGTAGGCGTACCAAGGCTTGCTTTCGCCCGGGCGGTTCATAATGTTTATAATGTTGGGTACATTTTTTGCGCCATTCATTGCCCAGTCAACCTGTTCGGCGCTTAAGCCGTAAGTCTGCATGGTTTTCTGCTTAAAGCTGAAATATTGCGGGCTGTTTTGAAAATCATTGGCTTGGCAGAAACTGCTCGCATAAAAAGATCCAAGCGCTATGGCAAGCATTTTAAATTTTTTATACAGATGGCGTTTTAACATATCGGGCTGTGTTCCAAAATTATTATCAATACATGTCTGATGAGACAGTAAGGCGCTAAAAGCTGCAGGAGGATGTAAAAGCATTAAAAAATGCTTTTATTATAAGTCATATGGCGCAGTTGCCTAAGATACCACTCATGCTTTGCAAGTTAACAAAAACCTATAGAAAAATAGACAAGGATTGATCGAAAAGAAAACATATTATGCGCAGCAGCCGGGGCTTAACGCCAGTTTATGCGCCGATATCGCCGGGAAAGCTGAAAAAATGGCCAGAATCGTGCTAGGCAGCCCAAAGCGCATAAGCTTCAGCGGCTGCCTGCATGCAAAATGCTGATAAGGGCTGAACCGCGCTAAAATAGAATATTGAAATGGCGTGGAAAAGGCAGCTGATGCGCAATGCGCAGATGCATTGAAGTGGCCGGATGCTGAAAATGGCACGATCATGCTGAAAAGGCGTTTTTGCAATGCTGTTTGCTGGTGATGAGGGATAGAAGTTTGAACAGGCTGTTTTTACCTAACCCTGCATGATTGCGCGCAGCAAAAAAGCTTTTGCAATGAAAAAGCCGGACATGGATACTGTCCGGCTTTTATTAAACAGCAGGCTGCGGCCTGCAGCGGAAAACGGCTTAAGAATGGAACATGGAATCATGCGCTTCGGCCAGCGCGCCTAATTCCTCTTTGCTTAAATGCGGGAAGATTTTATCAATTGCAATATGCGTGGCTTTAATGACCGCTGCAGCGCCGATGTCGGCTGCTTTGCGCTTAATCATGCCTAAATCCAGGGTCTTATTAAAGTCATTCATAAAGTGGCGCACTGTGGATTCTGCAAACTGCTTGTACAGTTCGCTGAAAGCCGCCTTATTCACATCATTGCCGGCTTTAATCTCGGCATACGCCATTTTAAGATTAGTCACTAAGCCTGCATCCAGCGCTTCGCCCACGCGGTAATTGCCGGCTGCATCTTTAAATAAGCTTTTTTCAGAAAATTCGATGGACTGCTTCACCACCTCATTGGATGACTTGCTGAGCAGCTGCTTCAGCAGCACAGCCACGGTAGACTTTACATAGCCCGCCAGTTTTTCGGCAGTTTCGCGCTTATCGCTGGCAGGGAACAGCCGCACTGGGCCAAGAATAGTCGCATCAATGATTTCATCATTGATCAGCAAAGCGGTTTTATCGCGCAATGGATAAAGCGGCTCACTGGAATTCTTCTTCTGCTGGCCGGCCTGAATGCTGTTGAGCAAATCTTCTGTCGGAATAAAACCAAAAAACGGCATCGTCTCTAAACCTCAATGTTTTTCTTTTACTGTCGCGCCAACCGGATTGGGCGAGGCATCCATGTTAAGTCCGATACACGGCAAGGGTTGATGTCCAAACCGCCGCGCCGCGTATAGGCAGCATAAACCATTAGCTTTTCCGGCTGCAGGTTTTGCCAGATGTCGGCATAAATCTGCTCCACGCATTGCTCATGAAAGCCGTTATGCTGACGGTAAGAAATAATATAAGCTAAAATACTGCGATAACAAGGTTTTTTACCCTGATAGCGGATAAAAACAGTGCCCCAGTCGGGCTGTCCGGTGACAGGGCAGTTGCTTCTGAGCAGATGCGAATACAGCTGGATTTCAGCGTGTTCTGCATTTTCATCATCCAGCTTCAGCAAAGCAGCATCAGGATGGCTGGCCAGGCGCTCCGGCGTCAAATCATCAATGCAGATGCCTTCCGGCTGCGAAACAGCCAATGCATCGGCCTGAATCAGCTCAATCGCCACAGGCGCCTGAGCGGCGGCGGACAAGTCTTTTTCCACCGTGGCGATAAAGGCTTCCTGCGAGTCAAACCGGGTGAAGTTCATGCTGTTGAAGTAGAGCTTCAGGGATTTTGATTCGATCAAGTTCGGCGAGGAAGCCGGCAGGGTTAGGCGGCCAATTGCCACCTGCGGCAGGCCGGCAACATTCAGCCATGAAATTTCAAAGACATGCCACCAGTCTTTGCCCTGCTGAATGCCTTCAACCTGCGCATACTGCTCACGCGCCTGAGCGCGCGCGATAGGGAACAGAATACCGGGCTGATATTCTGTCGGGTAATTGGTGTCTTTACCCAAAAGAGAATGTTCTACACTCATTATTCACGCATTCCTGAACCACGAGAAAGTAAATAGTAAGCCGCGCAGTACAGCGCCACGCAGCATAAAGTAACCACGCCCAGTGAAATGCCGACATTGACATCGCTGTGGCCTAAAATGCCGTAGCGGAAAGCGTTGACCATATACACAATGGGGTTGATTAGAGATAAGTTTTGCCAAAATGGGCTTAAGGCGGAAATTGCGTAAAACACGCCGCCTAAATAGGTCAGCGGTGTCAGCACAAAAGTAGGGATAATCGAAATATCATCAAATGATTTGGCGTAAACGCCATTGATGAGCCCGCCCAGTGAAAACAGCAGGGAAGTCACCAGTACCGTATATATCGTCACAAACCAGTTGGTGATATGCAGGTCGGTAAAAAACAGGCTCATTGCCGTGACAATAATGCCGACCAGCATGCCGCGGCAGACCCCGCCTAAGACATAGCCCCATAAAATAGCATGCAAAGGCACCGGGCTCATTATAAGCTCTTCAATGCTCTTTTGAAATTTTGCGCTGAAAAAGCTGGAAGATACGTTGGCGTAGCTGTTGGTGATCACCGCCATCATGATCAGGCCGGGCACAATAAACTGCATATAGGTGAAGCCGCCCATTTGCCCAATGCGCGAACCGACCAGATTGCCGAAAATCACAAAATACAGGCTCATGGTGATGGCGGGCGGCAGCAGGGTTTGCGGCCAGATGCGCATGAAGCGGCGGATTTCTTTATGAACAAGGGTATACAGGGCGATTTTCAGCTGATTGAAATTCATTGCGCAGCGCCCTCAAGGTTTTTTTCCACCATTTTGACAAACAGCTCTTCCAGCCGGTTGGATTTGTTGCGCATGCTGCGCACCTGTACACCTTGCGCCTCCAGCAGCTGAAACAGCTGATTCAGGGTATGCGCCTTATCCATCGTAACTTCTAAAGTGACTGGGTCAATTAAATTAAAGCGCATGCCGATAATTTCCAGCTTCAGCGGCGCAATCGGCGCGGCTAAATCGAAAATAAAGGATTCTTCACTGAGCTGGTTCAGGAAGCTTTTCATGCTGGTGTCTTCTTTAATCACGCCGCGGTCAATGATCGCAATGCGCCGGCACAGCATTTCCGCTTCTTCCAGATAGTGCGTGGTCAGAATAATTGATGTGCCTTTATTGTTCATTTCAACCAGGAAGTCCCACATTGAGCGGCGCAGCTCAATGTCTACGCCGGCGGTCGGCTCATCTAAGATCAGCAGCTTAGGCTCATGCATCATGGCGCGGGCAATCATGAGGCGGCGCTTCATGCCGCCGGACAGCATGCGCGCCTGCACTGCGCGCTTATCCCACAGGCCGAGTTTTTCCAAATACGCTTCGGCGCGCTGCTGCGCTATTTTTTTAGGAATGCCGTAATAGCCGGCCTGCGTGACTAAAATATCAAACGTTTTTTCAAACTGGCCGAAGTTGAATTCCTGAGGCACGACCCCTAAGCACTGCTTGGCTTGAGAGGGATGGGTGTCTAAGTTATGGCCAAAAATTTCGACAGTGCCGGAAGTCTTTTGGGTTAAAGAGCTGATAATGCTGATGGTGGTTGATTTGCCGGCGCCATTTGGGCCTAAAAGCGCATAAAACTCGCCTTCAGGCACAGTCAGATTGATCCCTTGAAGCGCCTGAAAGCCGTTTTTATAGGTTTTCGACAAATCTTTCAACATCAATGCATCAGTCATGAACATCTCGCCCGGTGAATAATGTGAGTATTGTGAGCGATCTGGCGGAATAAACCAAGCAATTCACCGGGAATTCTGCGTTGCAAAACTGGAACATTGTATAAAGGATGAGCATAAAAATGACATACTTCTCTATAGGTGCTTTACCTTGCTGATTTTTTTGATATGATGTGCTCGCGCGCTCATAGCTCAACTGGATAGAGTACAGG
>NZ_JAVXCI010000110.1:186-9107 GCF_036659555.1 Acinetobacter sp. | reverse complement strand
GTCTTTTTCACGTGCATCCTTATATTCCTCGCTTTGACGAGTTATGTAGATATTGCTGTTGAATGTTGAAAATTTACTTTGTAGTCCCATTTTTATCTTCTAAATTGATTATTCATTATGAAATTGATTTTCTATTTGCTTGTTCTAAGCACAATTGTCCCTTAGCCAGAATTTAGCCAAACTTTGATATTCAATTTCGGGTTTAAGATTTTAAAGTGATATGCTTTTTTAGTTGCCCAGTAAGAAACCTAGATTTCTTACTGGGCATTTATATAAAATCTCTCAATGACAAATTATGTGTCGCGCAATGACATTTTATGTGTCGTAAATGACAACTTATGTGTCGCGTGGCGTAATCCTGAAATTACCAGCTTAGCGCGCCGCCAGTCTGATAATCAGTCACGCGCGTTTCAAAGAAATTCTTCTCTTTGCGCAGGTCCATCATTTCCGACATCCACTGGAATGGATTGTTCACGCCGGCAAACTGCTCAGGCAGGCCAAGCTGCGCTAAACGGCGGTTGCAGATGAACTTCAGGTATTCTTCCATCATGGCTGCATTCATGCCCAAAACGCCGCGCGGCATCGTGTCGCGTGCATATTCAATCTCAAGCATGGTGCCTTCCAGAATCATTTGAATGATTTCCTGCTGGAATTCAGCCGTCCATAAGCCCGGGTTTTCAATCTTGATCTGGTTGATCATATCAATGCCGAAGTTCAGGTGCATCGACTCGTCACGCAGAATGTACTGGAACTGCTCAGCAACGCCATTCATTTTGTTGCGGCGGCCCATCGACAGGATCTGGCTGAAACCGCAGTAGAAGAAGATGCCTTCCAGCACGCAGTAGAACGCGATCAGGTTGCGCAGCAGGATCTGGTCATTTTCAGGCGTGCCGGTTTGGAATGTCGGGTCGCTTAAAGACTGGGTATATTTCAAGCCCCAGGCCGCTTTGCGCGCAACTGACGGAACTTCACGGTACATATTGAAGACTTCGCCTTCATCCATGCCCAAAGACTCGATGCAGTACTGGTAAGCATGGGTGTGGATTGCTTCTTCAAAGGCCTGGCGCAAAATGTACTGGCGGCATTCAGGGTTGGTGATGTGGCGGTAAATCGCCAAGACCAGGTTGTTTGCAACCAATGAATCCGCAGTCGAGAAGAAACCTAAAGAACGCATGACAATGGTGCGTTCGTCTTCAGTCAGGCCATTTTCAGACTTCCACAGCGCAATGTCGTGGTTCATGTTGACTTCCTGCGGCATCCAGTGGTTCGCGCAGCCGTCCAGATATTTCTGCCAAGCCCATTCGTATTTGAACGGCACCAGCTGGTTCAAGTCAGCGCGGCAGTTAATCATGGCTTTGTCATCCACCTGCACGCGCTGCGCGCCCATTTCCAGCTCTTCAAGGCCCGGCGCAGCATCCAGATTTTCTAAGGAAGCAGATGCTCTTGCCAGCGAATCGGCTGGATTTGCTCTTCGGCCTGCAGCGGTTCCAGCGGATTGTTCAGCTGCCACACGCGGCGCCGCGTTGTGTGCATCAGATACCACTTGCGGAGCAGCCGCTTTCTTCGGTTCGACGGGCGCAGGCTGCTGTGCTGGTGCAGCTTGTTTCGGTTCATCATCTTCGAAATCGTCCCAACTTAGGATAGACATATCAGTTCTCTCTTCGTTGCTTATATCTTTTATTCAGACACCTCGCAAACGCAGATGCCTTACTATACGCTCATTATGTGTAAGCAAAATTAAGTTTTGCGGATGGATGCCCTGATTTTATTCAGATGAGCAAGCATCCCCACTACTTATTTTGATTACGCTGCTGCGCGCGGATTTTGACCCATGCATAGGTCAGCGGCACGTAAAAGCAGACCATAAAGGAAATCACCAGCGCAATCAGTCCTAACTGGTAGTTATGAGTCATATGCGGCATGGTCTTTTCCTTTATTTATATTTTGCTTTAAAAGCCTCCCCCTTGCGCAGCAATGCTGCTCACCTTTAATAAAGAAGGGCTTCCATTGATCTCTTTTGATTTTTGGAAGTCCCCCTTTGGAAAAGGGGGATTTAGGGGGATTCTTAGAAACTAGCCAATTACTGGCAAGCTTCACAGTCAGGGTTGTCAATTGAGCACGCCATCGGCACTGGCGCTGCCTGAGCAAAACCGTCTTCTTCAGCCGGCGCTGCAGGCTTGGCTTCAACGGCAGGCGCTGGAGCTGCGGCTGGCGCAGGCGCAGCGGCTGCAGTTGCTTTAACCGCGTTCAGTGCGCCGGTGTTGATGGTCGATTTCTCTGCAGAAGTCGCGCCCAATGCACGCAGGTAATAGGTGGTCTTCAGGCCGCGCAGCCATGCCATTTTATAGGTCATGTCCAGCTTTTTGCCGTTGGCGCCGGAAATGTAAAGGTTCAGCGACTGCGCCTGATCAATCCATTTTTGGCGGCGTGAAGCAGCGTCTACAATCCAGCGCGGTTCAACTTCAAACGCAGTCGCGAAGATGGCTTTCAGCTCTTCAGGAATGCGCGAAATCTTCTGCACGGAACCTTCAAAGTGCTTAAGGTCATTGACCATCACCGAATCCCACAGGCCGCGCTCTTTCAATGCGCGCACCAGGTACGGGTTAATCACGGTGAATTCGCCGGACAGGTTGGATTTCACATACAGGTTCTGGAAGGTCGGCTCAATGGATTGAGACACGCCGCAGATGTTGGAAATCGTTGCCGTCGGCGCAATTGCCATCACGTTCGAGTTGCGCATGCCGTCTTTCTGCACTTTGGCGCGCAGCGTGTCCCAGTCCAGGCGCTGGGTGCGGTCAACTTCAAACATGCGTTCCGGGCGGGATTTCGCAACCAGATCTAAAGAATCGATCGGCAGGATGCCTTGATCCCACAATGAGCCTTTAAAGGTTTCGTAGCTGCCGCGTTCAAGCGCCAAGTCGCTGGAGGTCTGGATCGCAAAGTAGCTGATCACTTCCATTGATTCATCGGCAAAATCCACAGCAGCGTCAGAACCGTAAGCCAGCTGCATTTCATACAGCGCATCCTGGAAGCCCATGATGCCCATGCCGACTGGACGGTGCTTCAAGTTCGAGTTGCGCGCCTGCGGCACAGCGTAATAGTTGATGTCAATGACGTTGTCGAGCATGCGGACAGCAGTTTTCACCGTGCGCGCCAGTTTTTCGCGGTCTAATACGCCACCTTGCACATGTTGCACCAGGTTGATTGAACCTAAGTTGCAGACGGCAATTTCATCGGCATTGGTGTTCAGGGTGATTTCTGTGCACAGGTTGGATGAATGCACGACGCCTACATGCTGCTGCGGGGAACGCAGGTTGCAGACATCTTTGAAGGTAATCCACGGATGGCCTGTTTCGAACAGCATGGACAGCATTTTGCGCCACAAGTCTTTTGCGCGGATTTTCTTATGCAGCAGGTTCTGCTCTTTGGCAATGCCTTCGTAGTGCGCATAGCGTTCAGCGAATTCCGCACCGGTTAAATCGTGCAGGTCCGGCGTTTCAGACGGTGTGAACAGCGTCCATTCCGCATCTTCAAATACGCGCTGCATGAACAGGTCTGGAACCCAGTTTGCAGTGTTCATGTCGTGCGTGCGGCGGCGGTCATCACCGGTGTTCTTGCGCAGCTCGAGGAATTCTTCAATATCCAGGTGCCAGGTTTCAAGGTATGCGCAGACGGCGCCTTTGCGCTTGCCGCCTTGGTTGACCGCTACAGCAGTATCGTTGGCTACTTTAAGGAAAGGCACAACACCTTGCGATTTTCCGTTGGTGCCTTTGATGTATGAGTTCAATGCGCGGACAGGCGTCCAGTCATTGCCTAAGCCGCCGGCCCATTTCGACAGCATTGCGTTGTCGCGCATTGCGCCGTAAATGCTGTACAGGTCATCGCCAATGGTGGTTAAGTAGCAGCTGGACAGCTGCGGACGCAGCGTGCCGGAGTTGAACAGTGTCGGCGTAGACGCCATGTAGTCGAAGCTGGACAGCAGGTTGTAGAACTCAATGGCGCGCGCTTCTTTGTCGTCTTCATTCAATGCAAGGCCCATAGACACGCGCATGAAGAACAGCTGCGGCAGCTCAAAACGCACGCCGTCAGAGTGAATGAAGTAGCGGTCAAACAGGGTCTGCAGGCCTAAATACGTGAACTGATTCGAGCGTTCCGGCTGGATCGCCGCCGCCAGTTTTGCCAGGTCAAAATTCAGCAGTTCCGCTGACAGCAGTTCCAGCGCAATGCCTTTCTTCAGGAATGTTTCTAAAGCGTCATTCTCTAAAGTGTCTGCAGGCAGGCCCAGGAATTCCATGCCGGTCGCGACTAAGTTGTCGCGGAGCAGGCGCGCAGTCACGTAAGTGTAGTTCGGCTCCTGCTCAATCCGGGTGCGGGTCGCCATCATCATGGTGGTTGCGATGTCAGACTCTTTTACGCCGTTATAGAGGTTTTTAACGGTTTCATCGATAATCGCCTGAACGTCAATCCCTTCCAGGCCTTCAGCGGCTTTGGCGATGTGGGCCTGCAGCGCGCCCAAATCCAGCGGTTTAAGCTGGCCGTTTGCGCAGGTAATCTGCAGAGTCGGGTGATGGTTTGCGCCGGTCAGCTTGCGCGCTGAAGCGCGCTGCTCGCGGTAGATTACATAAGAGCGCGCAACTTTCTGCTCGCCGGTGCGCATCAGCGCAAGTTCAACCTGGTCTTGAATTTCTTCAATGTGAATTGTGCCGCCGGACGGCAGGCGGCGGTTGAACGTATTCATCACCATTTCGGTCAGCTGTTCAATACGGTCATGAATGCGGCTGGAATCAGCGCTTTGCTGGCCTTCAACGGCCAGAAATGCTTTGCCGATTGCCACAGAAATTTTTTCCGCATCGAACACGGCAACATCGCCGGTGCGCTTGATCACCTGCAATTGACCGGGGGTGGAAGTGATTACGCTCATGTCAGCATAGCTCCATTGTCATCTATTGTTATGTTTATTGACCGTTTGAACTGGGCAAAGGCGCTGCCGCAGTGTTTGAGGGATAAACACAAGACTTAGTGGTTTAAAAGTGAATTGGGCACAAGATACGGGAAAATTCAGGTTAGATCAATATTGACATTCTGCTAAAAATTTTGATCTTTTGCGGCGGAAATCCATCCCGCCAAAGCCCCTTTTTTTTATCTGTCAGCTTTAAGCCTTATTGGACAAGGGCATAGCATAGCAAAGCTGGGTTTAACTGCTTATAGATAACCTTGTGGATAACTTGAAAAGCCCGAAACTTATTTAAACAGGCAGCCGCCGGTTTGCTGTAAATATAGGCGCAGCCTGCTTTTTATTCTTTTTGTAACGGTTTGTGCCTGCAATTTTCGCCGAACTGCGCCCGTCTGGAAAAAGATAGATAATTCAAGGTTTAATAAAATTTAACAAAAAGCAGCTGAGATGTATCAGTTTGGTGAACAGCATCTTGTTTACAATGTAAACGTGTGTATATTGCAAATTATCTTGAATCGTATCTGCTGGATTTTTAAAGGATACGTCCAGTCATGCAAAGGGGCATTCCATGAGCCAGGAAGAAAAATTACCAAAAATCTTAATCGTTGAAGACGATGAACGTCTTGCCCGCTTAACTCAAGAATACCTGATCCGCAATGGGCTTGAAGTCGGCGTGGAGCCTGACGGCAACCGTGCAATCCGCCGCATTATTGCGGAACAGCCAGACCTTGTGGTTCTGGATGTCATGCTTCCGGGCGCAGACGGCCTGACCATCTGCCGCGAAGTGCGCCCGCATTACCATCAGCCTATTTTGATGCTGACTGCGCGCACCGAAGACATGGATCAGGTTCTGGGCCTTGAAATGGGCGCAGATGACTATGTGGCGAAGCCTGTGCAGCCCCGCGTGCTGCTGGCGCGCATCCGCGCGCTGCTGCGCCGCACCGACAAAGTGCCTGAAGATGAAGTGGCGCAGCGCATTGAATTTGATGATCTGGTGATTGACAACGGCGGCCGCTCAGTGACCCTGAATGGCGAGCTGGTGGACTTTACCAGCGCTGAATATGACCTGCTGTGGCTGCTGGCTTCCAATGCCGGGCGCATTCTTTCCCGCGAAGACATTTTTGAGCGCCTGCGCGGCATTGAATATGACGGCCAGGACCGTTCAATCGACGTGCGAATTTCCCGCATCCGCCCGAAAATCGGCGATGATCCGGAGAACCCGAAACGCATTAAAACTGTGCGCAGCAAAGGCTATCTGTTCGTAAAAGAAACCGGCGGCCTTTAATTCATGCTGTTCCCGTGCTTTAAATTCAGGACACTTTCTACGTGCTGAAACACAGTGTATTTTTGCGCATTTATGCCGGTCTGGTCATTTTAGTGATGCTGGTGGCTTTGTTCGGCTATCTGCTGGTACAGATCATCAACTATCAGCGCGCGCAGGAATACCGCGAGTCGCTGACCGATGGCATGGCCTACATCATCAGCGAGGGCATTGCGCGCCAGCCGAATGAGCAGCAGCGGATGGACTGGATTTCAGATGCATCCAATCTGCTGGAGCTCCCGATCTACTATGTCAAAGCCGACAAAGTGGATTTAACCCGCGCGGAATCCAAGCGCCTGGAAGAGCGCAAGGCGGCTGTGCGCTGGGATGCGCAGACGCTGGTGGCCTATATTATTATCGGCCTGAAAGATGATCCGGAGCACCTGCTGTATATTAAGGCGGACAATATTACTGAAAGGCAGATGAAGGCCCTGCCGGTCTTTGTGCTGGACTATCTGGTGTATTATCCGGGGCAGGAAAGGGAATACCTGCAGCGCATTCAGCATTATTTCTCTTATCCGATGCAGATAGTCAATGTGCAGAGCCTGCCGCTGGATTCTGAGCAGATCGGCCGCTTAAGGCTGGATCACAGCATTATCCTTTACCGCGACAGCGCCTCTGTCCGCGGCACGACAATTTCAATTGTTTCGCCTATGCCAAGCTCCACTTCAGATGTGCTGGTGATGGGGCCGGTGCCGCTGTTCAACTGGATGCCGTTCCAGCTGGCGGCCGGCATTACCCTGCTGAGCCTGTTTGTGCTGAGCCTGGGCGTATATGGCCTGCTGGTGCCGATGCAGCGCAAGCTGCGCGCGGTCAACTACGCACTGAATAAAATGAAGACCGGAGACCTGTCCGTGCGCTTGCCGGTGGACAGCACCGATGAAGTCGGCTCGCTGGCCTCCAGCTACAACTCCATGTCTGACCATATCCAGCGCTTGATTGAAGCGCAGCGCGAGCTGATGCGGGCGGTATCGCATGAGCTGCGCACGCCGGTGGCGCGCATCCGCTTCGGCATGGAAATGCTGGCGGATGAAGAGGACTATGAATGCCGGCTGCAGCAGGTGGACATGATTGACAAGGATATTGAGGCGCTGAATACCTTGATTGATGAAATCATGACCTATGCCAAGCTGGAGCAGGGCGCGCCGTCTTTGGATTTTGAGCAGATTATTCTGTTTGAGGTGCTGGATCAGGTGCTGATTGAAACCGAAGCGCTGAAAACCGGCAAGACTTTAGAGCTTCAGGCGCCGCCATTGGCGGTGGTGGTGGATGCTGAGCGCCGCTATCTGCACCGCGTGGTGCAGAATCTGGTCGGCAATGCGGTGCGCTACTGCGACAATCGGGTGCTGATCAGCGGCGGCCTGAGCGAAGACGGCATGGCCTATGTCTGTGTTGAAGATGATGGGCCGGGGATTCCGGAAGAAGAGCGTTCGCGGGTTTTTGAAGCTTTTGCCCGCCTGGATGACAGCCGCACCCGCGCTTCCGGCGGCTATGGGCTGGGCCTGTCAATTGTCAGCCGGATCGCCTACTGGTTTGGCGGCACGGTCAGCATTGATAAAAGTCCGGAGCTGGGCGGCGCGCGCTTCATTATGGCGTGGCCTGCGCAGCAGCGCTTTAAAAGCCCGAAAAGGAAAAATTCAGAACAGCAGAGGGATGCCGGTTCAGAAGCTTAAGGGTGGCATCCTGCCGGACAATAAAAAAGCCATTTATGCATTAAATGGCTTTTTTATTGTCCGGAAAATCCTATTATTCATGCAGGGTTGCGTCCGGCGCGATAACCGGCCTGCCGCCTTTCAGCCCGTCCAAAGCATTTGAGTTGAAATCGATCAGCAGGGCGTTGTTTTTAACATCAATGCTGTGGCTGCTGATCAGCCTTTCATCGCCATTCAGGGTTTCGACCCGGTATTCATCAGCAATATTCATGATGCCGTCAAGATTAGTGGTGGAGGAAGCCTTGTCTTGGCGGAACAATTCATAGATGTCGCGCAAATCAAAAATCGCATTATTGGCGTCAGGATGCTTTTCCATATAATTTTCGATATGGCGGATAATCAGCTGGGCAAATAGAAAGTAGTCCGGTTCATGGGTAAACTCTAAGTTCATGTATTGCTCCTTTTTTTAGTGATTTGTCGGCTTCAGCTAGGAATAGCATAAATATTTTTAAATGCGGATGGATAGTTGAAATTTGCTGCAAAAAAATACACAAGTGTAGGCTTGGGCCATATGCAGCCTTCAGCCTGCGCAAAATGGCAAACGTAGGTAAAAAGTAGGCGGTGCGCCTGAAAAGCGCTGAAAAGAATTTCAAAAGGCCGAAACTGCCATTTTACGGGAATTCTGCGCATTTCCTTCCCGCCAGGCGCCCAGCCTGAAAAGCGCGCCGGACATTTGGCGCGGATTTAACCGATTTTTGCTGCAAGCTTTGCGCTTAATGGATGAAAAAATTGAAAAATTTATAAAAATAATCATAACTTGAATGTTTATTAGATAAAACGATAGCCTTAGCTTAAATAGTGCTTTAGCCGGGAAATGCAAGAAAAATGTCTAATAAATCATCCCAAAGACTAAGGCGCATAAGCTAGCAAGAGGCAGTATCAATCGGGTACAATTGGCGGGATTAATTTTGTGTTTGGTGTATTTGAAGGCCAA
>NZ_JAVXCI010000110.1:0-150 GCF_036659555.1 Acinetobacter sp. | reverse complement strand
TACTCCATACGAATGGGCAATTATTGCCTTCGTGATCGGCGTTACATTTCTTTGTGTTTTTATGCTCACTGTTCCTTTACTCCTTGGGGGTAAATCATGGGGCCGTGCAAAGCAAGAACAGTTTGAGTCAGGTGTGGTAGGTGCTGGTGG
>NZ_JAVXCI010000109.1:0-9130 GCF_036659555.1 Acinetobacter sp. | reverse complement strand
ATTTAAAAACGGTAAGACTCCGCCGTGAATGGCCAAAAAGTTAAGGAATTTATTGTAAAATCCCTTAACTGATCAGCATTAGCTTTCTCAGCGGCTTTTTTGATTCTGGATCAATTTTACAAACCTTACTCTGCAGCTTCTAAAATCTCAAAATCATGGGTAATTTCAACACCGCCGTCAGACAGCATTTTGCTGGCGGAACAGTATTTCTCAGCAGAAAGCTCAACTGCTTTCGCCACCTGTTTTTCTTTTACGCCTTTGCCGCTGACTACAAAGTGCAAATGAATTTTGGTAAATACGGCAGGAATGCTGTCGGCGCGTTCGGCGCTCAGCTCGCAGCGCACATCAGTAATGTCCTGGCGAGCTTTCTTTAAAATGGTCACAATATCAAAAGACGCGCAGCCGCCCAGGCCAGTCAAAATCAGCTCCATCGGGCGCGGGCCGCGGTTCTCACCGCCGTATTCTGCCGAGCCATCCATGATAATGCTGTGGCCGCTTTGAGTTTTTGCCTCAAAAGCGACATTCTCTAGCCAATGAACACTTGTTTGCATTGCAACTACCTAAAAAAAGCTATAGATTTACGAAGTGCCTGTACACTAACATAAATTGAGTTGATAAGGAATTTCATCTCTTACGTGTGACAAGTTCATCTTAGGTCTGTGCGATCTATAAATTATCCATATCCGGAACCGTTAGCATGACTTCAAACTTTTCACAACTTAGCACAGATGCGCTGTCGCCAGGTCAGCTTCCTGAGTCAGTTAAAGCATTACTAAAACGTGCATACATAAATCGTTACCCAAAACGCACGACAATCGTAGATGCAGGGTCAGAGTCCAAATCGCTGTATTTGATTCTGAAGGGGTCTGTATCCATCATCCTAAGTGAAGATGATGAACGTGAAATCGTGGTTGCGTATTTAAACGCGGGTGATTTTTTTGGGGAAATGGGTCTATTCGAAACCAATGCGCAGCGCACCGCGGAAGTCCGCACGCGTGATGTCTGTGAAATTGCCGAAGTGACTTATGAAAACTTCCATGAACTGAGCAAGCAGTATCCAGACCTAAGCTATGCTGTTTTTGCCCAGCTGGTGCGCCGCTTGAAAAACACGACGCGCAAAGTCACTGACTTGGCGTTTATCGACGTTTCCGGCCGCATTGCGCGCTGCCTGATCGACTTGTCTTCCCAGCCTGAAGCGATGATTCTGCCGAATGGCCGCCAGATCCGCATTACCCGCCAGGAAATTGGCCGTATTGTCGGCTGTTCACGCGAAATGGTGGGCCGTGTTCTGAAAACACTGGAAGAGCAAGGCATGATTGAAACAGACGGCAAAGCCATTCTGATTTTTGATGCATCTTTAGAAGCCAACAACAATGAATTTTCATCAGATGATGCTGATGATGATGAATGAGCTCTAGAGAATTGAAAAAAAGCAAATCTTAGGATTTGCTTTTTTTATGCCCGCCTTTCCTGAAAACCGCGGCCAAGCCGGCAAAATAGTGATTTAACTTGGAGGCTGAAATTGGTTAGTCTTAGTGATGAGCCTATTCAGCCTGATATAAAAATACAGCAAGGATTAAGAGTGTTATGCAGTTTAAACCTTTAGCCAATACCGGCATTGCCGTGCCGGAAATCTGCCTGGGCACCATGACTTTCGGTGAGCAGAATACACAGCAGCAGGCTTTTCAGCAGCTGGACTATGCTTTAGAGCGCGGCTTGAATTTCTGGGATACCGCAGAAATGTATCCGGTGCCGCCCAAGCTGGAAACGCAGGGCGCCACCGAGCGCATAATCGGCAATTGGATTGCAGCGCGCGGCGGGCGCAGCAAGCTGTTTCTGGCTTCTAAAATTGCAGGGCCTGGGCAAGGCGGCAGCCAGATCCGCGGCGGCGCGACCCGCTATACTGCAGCCGAAATAGCCTCCGCTTTGGATGGCAATCTGCAGCGCCTGCAGACCGACTATATTGACTTGTATCAGCTGCATTGGCCGCAGCGCCCGGCGAATTTCTTTGGCAAGCTGGGCTACGGCAATGCCGAAGCCGGCAGCGCTCAGGACATTACCGCGCTGGAAGAAACCCTGACGGCTTTAAGCGCTGAAGTGAAAAAAGGCCGCATCCGCTGTATTGGCCTATCCAACGAAACGCCGTGGGGCACATTGAAATTTCTGCATTTGGCGGAAAAGCAGGGCTTAGAAAAAATTGTCAGCGTGCAAAACCCTTACAGCCTGCTGAACCGGACTTATGAAATCGGCATGTCGGAAATTGCAAAATTTGAAGGCGTGGGCCTGCTGGCCTATTCGCCTTTGGCCTTCGGCTATCTTACTGGGAAATTCCGCCATGGCGCGCGTCCGGCCAATGCGCGGGTGACTTTGTTCTCCCGCTTCAGCCGCTACAGCAATCCGCAAAGCGAATGGGCCACTGAACAGTATGCGCTGCTGGCGGAACAGCATGGCCTGACATTAACCCAGCTGGCATTGGCCTTTATTAAACAGCAGTTTTTTGTGACCAGTACGATTATTGGCGCGACCAGTTTGGAGCAGCTGAAAGAAAATATTGACGCTTTTGAGGTCAATCTTTCGGCAGAGATTCTGCAGGGCATTGATGAAATTCACCGCCAGCAGCCGAATCCGGCGCCATAAAGCTGTATCAATATCAAATACCCTTAATTTTTAAGGGTATTTTTTTGCGATTTTGCCAAAAAATTGGGCAGAATGCCGCTGCTGTTTTCGGCCGCTGGATCTTTCTGCAAAATTAATCGGATTTTTAGAACAAAAGACTTGAAATTATTTTTCAGCAGACCAATATTAGTACTGATATCTAGAAAATTTAATTTACTAAGTTTTTGAAAAATATATAGAAATTTAGTTGAAAAATCGTTGAGTGTTCCCATATATCCATCAAGTACAAAATTTGTTGTGAGGAATAACAAGAATGCGTTTTGAAAAATTCACCAACCGCCTGCAGCAAGCCTTATCTGATGCGCAATCATTGGCCATGGGCAAAGACCATGCTGCAATTGAAGGCATTCATATCTTATCGGCTTTGCTGGAAGAAGCTTCTAATTTGAGCCTGCTTCAGCAGTCGGGAACCAGTCTGCCTGAGCTGAAAAGCAAGCTGCAGCAGGCGCTGAATGATGCGCCTACCTTAGCCAATCCAACGGGTGACATCAACCTCAGTCCGGATGCGGTCAAAGCGCTGAATCTGGCGGACAGCTTTGCTCAGAAAGCCGGCGATGAATTTCTGTCTACCGACTGGGTCATGCTGGGGCTGGCTGAAACTGGCGCAACTAAAACGCTACTGAACAGCGCGGGCCTGAAAACCGACAGCTTGCGCAATGTAATTACTAAAATCCGAGGTGATGAAAAAGTCATGAGCAATAATCATGAAGATCAGCGCGACTCACTGAATAAATACACTATTGACCTGACCGAACGCGCGCTTGCGGGCAAGCTTGACCCGGTGATTGGCCGTGATGATGAAATCCGCCGCACGGTGCAGGTGCTGTCGCGCCGCACCAAGAACAACCCGGTGCTGATTGGCGAGCCGGGGGTCGGTAAAACCGCTATTGTAGAAGGCTTGGCGCAGCGCATTGTAAATGGCGAAGTGCCTGAAAGCCTGAAAGGCAAGCGGGTGCTGTCTTTAGACTTGGGTTCGCTGCTGGCGGGCGCAAAATACCGCGGCGAATTTGAAGAGCGCCTGAAAGCGGTGCTGAAAGATCTGGCAAAACAGGAAGGCGCAGTCATCCTGTTTATTGATGAGCTGCATACTTTGGTGGGCGCAGGCAAGGGCGAGGGAGCAATGGACGCCGGCAATATGCTGAAGCCTGCTCTAGCGCGCGGTGAGCTGCGCTGCGTAGGCGCAACCACTTTGGATGAATACCGCCAGTTCATTGAAAAAGATGCCGCGCTGGAGCGCCGTTTCCAGAAAGTGCTGGTGGATGAACCGAGTGTAGAAGATACGATTGCCATTCTGCGCGGCCTGAAAGACCGCTATGCAACGCATCATGGCGTGCAGATTCTGGACTCGGCCATTATTGCTGCAGCTAAAATGTCACACCGCTACATCACCGACCGCCAGCTGCCGGACAAAGCCATTGACCTGATTGATGAAGCGGCTTCGCGCATTAAGATGGAATTGGACTCTAAGCCGGAAGCCTTGGATAAGCTGGAACGCCGTTTAATTCAGCTGAAAATGCAGCTGGAAGTGGTGAAAAAAGATGATGATGCAGGCAGCAAAGCCGAAGTGGCGAATTTAGAGCGCCAAATTGCCGAAGTCCAAACGGAATACAATGATTTGGAAGAAGTATGGCGCGCTGACAAAGCGCTGGTCGAAGGCAATAAAGACATTCAGGTGAAACTGGATCAGGCGCGCATTTCTTTGGAAAAAGCGCAGCGTGAAGGTGACTTGGGCGAAGCCGGGCGCCTGCAGTACGGCGTGATTCCTGATTTGCAGAAGCAGCTGGAGCGCATCGAAGCCGCTGAGGAAAATGAGTCGCCGAAACTGCTGCGCAACAAAGTTACAGATAATGAGATTGCCGAAGTAGTGAGCGCAGCCACCGGCATTCCTGTGGCGAAAATGATGCAGGGCGAGCGTGAAAAACTGCTGCATATGGAAGATTTCCTGCATAACCGTGTGGTTGGCCAGGACGAAGCTGTAGTGGCTGTTTCCAATGCGGTGCGCCGCTCACGCGCCGGCCTGTCAGATCCGAACCGCCCGAGCGGTTCATTCCTGTTCCTTGGCCCGACAGGCGTAGGTAAAACTGAGCTGACCAAAGCTTTGGCGAGCTTCCTGTTTGACAGCGATGACGCCATGGTCCGCATCGATATGTCTGAGTTTATGGAAAAGCATTCCGTGAGCCGTCTGGTCGGCGCGCCTCCGGGCTATGTCGGCTATGAAGAAGGCGGTGTGCTGACTGAAGCTGTGCGCCGCAAGCCGTATAGCGTGGTCTTGTTTGATGAGGTTGAAAAAGCCCATCCGGATGTTTTCAATATCCTGCTGCAGGTGCTGGATGACGGGCGCTTAACGGATTCGCAGGGCCGTGTGGTGGACTTTAAAAATACAGTGATTGTCATGACATCAAATCTGGGTTCCAGCGATGTGCGTGAACTGGGGGAAGGCGCAGCCGATGATGAAGTGCGCGCAGTGGTCATGAGCGCGGTAACGCAGCATTTCCGTCCGGAGTTCATCAACCGTATTGATGAGCTGGTGATTTTCCATTCACTGCAGAAAGCGCAAATCCGCGGCATTGCCGATATTCAGCTGGCCCGCCTGCGCGCGCGCTTAAGCGAAAGGGATATGAGCTTAACGGTTGATGACAGCGCCTTTGATCAGCTGATTGAAGCCGGCTTTGACCCGCTGTATGGCGCCCGCCCATTGAAGCGCGCTATACAGCAGCGGGTTGAAAATACATTGGCGCAGAAAATCCTGTCTGGAGAATTTCAGGCTGGAGATACCATTGTGATCCGAGGTGAAAATGGCCACCTTAATTTTGAAAAATTAAAATTAAGCTGATGGCATAATTTCATTTGCTGCTGAAAAATTTATAAAAAACCTGGCTCCGGCCGGGTTTTTTATTTTGCGCCTGTCGCATTTCCTTATTTAAATGCGGCGTGCTGATTGCATTTGTTTAAATGATGGAATTAATATGGTAAATGTCCTGCTGCAAAAAACAGGCCTGCAGCGCATGCCGTTAAAATCATGCAGTTAAAATAAAAAACAGCGCTTCGAATGAAAAGCAGCAGGGAATAAATAGGATGAAATTTAAATTATCGCAGCGCCTGCACAGCGGTTTTTGACTCAAAATGACTGTCAGGGAAGACGCCTGACTTGACTTTAAAGGTGGCCTGAATATGGGATTGCTGTTAGCTGCATCACACCGGTTTCTTGCGCTGGCCTGCCGGAAAGCGTTTCAGCGCTTCCAGCAGCAGGCCAGTCAATTAGAGCAGGTTCAGCGGGCCAAGCTGAGCCAATTGTTAAAGCAGCATAGCGGGCAAAGCATCAGCTATGAACGCTTTGCGGAAAAATATCCTTTAACCCGCTATGCCGATTGGCAGGCTAAAATTGAGCAGTCGCGCCAATGCGGCAAAAACTTCTTAAGCGCTGGAAAAATTGTCCGCTTTCAGCCCACCAGCGGCTCCAGTGAGGAGCTGAAATTTATTCCGTATACGGAAATATTTCTGAGTGAGCTGGATCAGGCGGCCGGCTTATGGCTGGCCAGCCTGTATCAGCGCCATCCGCAGCTGAAAAATTCAACGCATTACTGGCCGGTGTCCTGGCTGCCGGAAAGCCAAAGAAAACTGATTGAAAGCAGCAGCTTGAACAATGACAGCGCATTGCTGAATGCTTCCAAGCGCTTCTTGAACAAAATTACGCAATCCATGCCTGCGGAAATCGCCATGGCGCAATCTGCCGATGATGCCATGTTTGCGACAGCCGCCTACCTTGCCGCGGATAAGCGCTTAGGCATGATTTCGGTTTGGAGCCCGACTTCGGCCCTGCAGCTGCTGGACATAATTGAACGGCATCAGCGTGAAATCGCAGCGGTGCTGACCACCGGCAAATGGCCGCGTCCAAGCTTGGCTTTTCTGCCTGCGCCAAAATCCTGCGAGCAGAGCTATAAGCTGAAGCATCTGAACCTTAAAGATCCGCAGTCGTGGAAGAAACTTTGGCCCAGGTTAAGCTTAATTTCCAGCTGGGATACCGCCAGCGCCGTGCAATGGGCAGCCCAGCTGCAGTCGCGTATCGCAGGCGTGGCTTTTGAAGGGAAGGGGCTGTGGGCGACCGAAGCGGTGGTTACGGTGCCTTTTGAGGGTCAATATCCTTTGAGCTATCAATCGCACTTTTATGAATTCCTGCTGCAGGATTCGCAGCAACTGGCGCCTAGCTGGAAGCTGAAGCAGGGTGACATTGTCAGCCCGGTCATTACCTCAGGGTCAGGCTTAATCCGCTATTTGATTGAAGATGAGCTGGAAGTGACCGGCTTTTATCAGCAAGTGCCGTGCTTTAAATTTCTGGGCCGCAAAATGACGGTCGATCTGGCCGGCGAAAAACTGGATCAGAGCATGGCGGCGCATGTGCTTTCCTGCTTTAAGCGGGAAGACTACGCGCCTGTCAGCCTGCTGGGCATAGAGCAGTGCAGCCTGAAAAAGCCGCACTATATTCTGCTGAGTGAGGGCAATGGCCTGCATCAGCCTAGCGTGGAAGAGCTGGACCGGCAATTAAAGCAAAGCTTTGGCTATGAACTGGCGCGCGACTTGGGGCAATTGGACGCGCCGGAAATTAAGCATGTAGATGACGCATGGCATTATTATAAGTCGCTGGCGCTGCACAACGGCATGCTTGAAGGCAGCATCAGGCCGGAGCCGCTGAAAAAAATGAAAACAAAATATACTGAGTAAAAGGAAATCAGCGCCCAAGCCGGCTTTGCCTGAGCGGGAAAAACTGACTTGCCATGCTGGGCAAATAAAAAGCGCATGACTGCATGCTGCGTATGCCTTTCAGTATTTTTTGGGGCAATCCTCCTGTGGACAGTCTGAGCGTTTTAAAATCAGTCATTGCGCCAGGGAGAGGCATTGATCAGGCGGCGAATTCCAGAAAATATTTATAAGCATGATTGTTTTATGTGTTTTTTTGTAATTATTATTTGATTATACTGTTATTTAAAACAATCAAAAAAAAGAGCAAATAATGTCGAAAATTATTTGGGCCGCGGGAAGCATTATGGCTGCAGCTGCCACCGCAGCCGGCGCAAACTGGTATGCAGATCAAAAGCTGGCTGCTTATTATGCGCAGGAGCAGCAGTCCGTCGCGGACGATGAAGTGAAAATCCAGTACAGCAATTTTAAAATGGGCGCTTTGCAGGGAACGGCAGACTGGGTGATGACTTTGGCCTTAGACCCCTGCAAGGCCAATGATGTGCTGGTGCTGCAGGGACAGGATAAAATCCGTAAAAGCTGGAATGGCTATCAGATTGATTCCAGCTATGCATTCAAGTCCGGTAATGCTGCCGCCAAAGCGCTGCTGCGCGGCGAGCAGCAGGCGCATACAAAAATCAACTGGCTGGGCAAAGCTTTAACGACGGTAAATATTCCAAGAGTTGACACGCAGGCGGAAGGCGTAAAGGTCAGGCTTGATCCGAGCGTCATCAGCATCTATGCGGCCGCGCCAATCAGCGGCGCGCCTAAGCTGACAAAACTCGAAATGGAAATTCCGGCATTTACGGTTTTAAAGGGCCCGAGCCAAATACTGATGCAGAATGTGCAGTTTGAAACCACGCAAGGGCTGAATGACGCCGTGCTTGATTCAGGCCGTACGCGTTTTTCGGTCGCTTCCGTGCAGCGCCTGGATACAGACTTATCCGGCGGGATTAAAAACATGGAGATGGTCTGGAATACTGAGGTTGGCGAGAAGACCGTCGGATTTGACGGCAGCTTTAAGATTGGCGAATTGAATGTGCCGAATTCGCCGGTGACCAAAGACATTGTCATGAATCTGGAGATTCAGAACCTCAGCCTGCAGCGCATGCAGGAGTTGTCGCAGGTGATGCGCAAGGCGCAAAAAAGCTGTGAAAGCGCTGAATTTCTGCGTCAGGATGCATCGGATGCTTTCCTTAAAATCGTCAATGAAGGCTTTGATTTTGCATCTGAAGGCAATCAAATCAGTGTCGGCAGCGGGGTCGGCAAGGCGAATCTGACCGGAAAAATGATGCCGGGGCATCATGCTTCAGTGCAGTCCTTTGTGAAAATGATGCCAAGCCTGCTGTCATTTAAGGCGGACTTGGAATTTGATAAAAACCTGATGAAAAGCATCAGCAGCGGCTATTCGCAGGCGGCTTCCGTGCCGCTGATGACAGATCAGGACATTGAAAGCATGTTCAGCTCTCTGGAGTCTTCAGGGCAGGCCAAGCGTTCTGGCGACAGCCTGAAAATGGTGATGGATTATCAGTTCGGGCAGAAAATGTTTTTAGATCCGGATAAATAAAGCCTTCTGCCGGCAGCTGTGCTGGAAAATGCAAAAAACCGCTCAGATTTGAGCTAATGCCAGTCAGTTAAGCATTTTTAATCCTCCCCAACCCTCCTTTTCCAAAGATACCGTCTCAGACGTCAAGAGGATTATTGAGAATTGGCGCAATAA
>NZ_JAVXCI010000108.1:0-9200 GCF_036659555.1 Acinetobacter sp. | reverse complement strand
TCTGCAACCAAGCAGATTGAAGGCCTGGTAAAAACCATTCAGACCGATACCAACGAAGCGGTTATTTCGATGGAGCAGACCACTTCGGAAGTTGTGCGCGGCGCAAACTTATCTAAGGATGCGGGCGTGGCGCTGGATGAGATTCAAAGCGTATCCGGCAACCTGGCAAAACTGATTGCCAACATTTCGGACGCTGCAAAACTGCAGTCTGCTTCTGCGGGCCATATTGCAACCACGATGAACGTTGTGCAGGAAATTACCTCTCAAACCACAAGCGCAACCTTTGACACTGCGCGTTCGGTCTCTGAATTGGCAAACATGGCCGAATCATTACGTGAATCTGTATCTGACTTTAAACTTCCTGAATAAAGTCAGAAAGCTTGGGGGAACGGTGCGTCTTGCCTGCGGGCAAGGCGCATTGCAAAACACAGATAAAGCATCGTCAAGATGAACTTAACGCAGCAGAGTTAGGTCACGCGTGATGGTTACAATTAAGTTTGAGCACCCTGCTTGGTGGCAAAAACGTAAGAAGCCTTAGCTATGAAAGAAATATTAAAAAATTTAGTAGAAACGACTACGCTTCCGGAAGACAGCTATCTAGATCAGGATGCAGAAATTTTAGAAATTTTTGTTGAAGAAATAGAGGAAATCTTTGCTGAATTAAATTCTTTATTTACGGGTTGGCTGCAGGAGCCGCATAACCCAGACATGCTGACTACGATTCGCCGTCATTTCCATACTTTAAAAGGCTCCGGCCGCATGGTGGGGGCAAAATCAGCCGGCGAAACAGCATGGATGGTGGAAGATGCCCTGAACCGGGCTATTGCAGGCTCCCTTGCGCTGACGCCGGAACTTCAGAAATATGCTCAGGCCGTCCTGAATGTCTACCAGTACAAGCTGTATCCGCGCTTTAAAGCAGTGGAGCAGCTGGATATTGACCTGCGCCCTTTGGTTCTGCTTGGCCAGCAGCTGCAGCAGGGCCTAAGCCCGGAGCCGGCGCTGCAGGAATTATTGAAGCTTGCAGATGAGCTGATTTCAGCGGACGGCGTGACGGGCCTTGAACTGGCTGAAGCTGCGGCAGACAGCAGCTATATTGAAGAAACAGTTTCGATCTTTATCGAAGAAGCTGAAGAGCATTTGCATGCAATTGATAAATTCCTGCAAGCAGAAGATGAAAAACTTCAGGATTACAACGGCTTAATCCGCGCACTGCATACCTTGCGCGGCAGTTCGTCCATGGCGCAGATTGATCAGGTCTTTGAGGCAAGCACCAAGGTTGAAAACCTGTTTAAGACCCTGCTGCAGGAAGAGATTGTTTCCACCTCGAAAGAAACTGCGCTGCTGGTTCAGTATGCGGAATTTGTGCGCGACTATCTGCACACCTTGCGCGCTGGTTCAGCCGGCCAGCTGGATGCAATTTACGAGACATTTAATACGGCATGGAATGATTACGGCTTTGCGGCTCAGGAGCTGGATCAGGATGTCAATCCGCAAGGCCTGGTGTCCAAGCTGATTGAGCTGAATATTGACCAGCTTCTGGATGCGGAGTTTGAGTTTGACAGCCGCGCGAAAGCGGAATTTCCGGAATACCTGCGCTCACTCAGCGTTCAGGCGCAGCAGCTGCTGGAGCATACGGATAACCGCGCCTCAACCGGCATTCATGAATTCACGCTGGAATTAAAGCAGGGCTATGATGTCCTCGCGGAAAAGCCGCAGCTGCTGAATTTTGATTACGCCTATGAACTGTTTGCGCAGGCGCATCAGGAATTCATTCACTTATTTGACACTTTGGCTGCCGGCCAGCGCGTAGTGTTAAGCGCGGAAGCGCAAAAGCTGCTGGGCGAATTGTCAGCCTTTGTACAGCAGGACATTGAACAGGCGGCTGCGCTTGCGCATCCAGCGCAGGATTTCGCTTCTGCGGCGCTGGAAGCCGCCGCGCCTGCAGAAGTTGATTTTGCGCAGCTTAGCCAGCGCATTGCGTCTGACCGCAGCCATCAGCATTCTGCCGAAGCGAACACTGATTTTGATTCAGAGCTGCTGGCGATTTTCCTTGAAGAAGCGGATGAGCTGCTGGCGGGGATTGATCAGGATCTCAGCACATGGTCGAAAGATCAAAGCAATATCGGCGCTTTGAACAATCTGATGCGCTATTTGCACACCTTGAAAGGCGGTGCAAATATGATTTCGGCATCGCATATCGGCCTGATTGCGCATGAGCTTGAGTTTGTCTATGAGCGGATTATCCGCCAGCAAATCAGCATCAGCCCGGCGCTGATCCAAGTCATCCGCCTGGTGCAGGATGATATTGCTGACCGCATTCAAATCATCCGCGATAATCAAGTTGATTATCCGGCGCATGAAGCCATCGAGATTATTAAAAATATTCAGGCGATTGCTGCCGGTCAAGGCCCGGCGCCCGCTGCAGAGCCAGCGGCGGCGCTTGAAATTGAAGCGGTTGATGCGCCGGCAGCTGAAGAAGCTTCTGCGCCTGCGCCAGCTGAACAGCCGGCAGCTGCTGCGGAAGCGCCAGCATTTGCAGGATTTGGTTTTTCTGAAGACGATGCGCTGCGCGCGGTGGTTGAAGAAACTTTCCTTGAAGAAGCCGAGGAAGTGCTTGCAACTGCTGAGCAGCTGCTGACGCAGTGGTTTGAGCAGCGCAGTGACCGAAGCATTTTGCTGCAATTGCAGCGCGCAGCCCACAGTATTAAAGGCGGCGCGCGCATGGTGGAAAATGAGCCGGTTGCGGCCATTTCCTATCAGCTGGAAACCACTCTTGAACAGTTTGCGGTGCATCATTTCAATTCAAATGCTTATGATGTCCTGCTGCAAACTACAGTCAGCTGGTTAAAGCAGGCTATTTTTGAGAAAGACTACAGCAACTTTGACAGCATCAGGCTGAGCCTGGAGTCAATTGAGCTGGATGATCTGGCAGGGCATCTGTCAAGCCGCTTAGGCAAGTCTGATCAGTCCGCTGCAGTACTCGGCTTTGAATTTATTCAGGGTGATGGCGCAGAACCGCCGTCCATGCAGGGCGAATGGAAAGATGCCTTAAATGCCGGCAGCAGCAATGAAATGATCCGCATCTCTGCTGACCTTGTTGAGAAGATGATTGACCTGTCCGGCGAGAACTCAATCAACCGTTCGCGCATTGAAATGGATCTCGGCCAGCTCGGCAATACCCTGAATGAGATGGAGTTGGCGATTAAGCGTCTGGCGGATCAGCTGCGCCGGATGGACGGCGAGCTGGAATCGCAGATTCTCGCCAAGCACGGCACGGACAATTCGCGCTATGCGGACTTCGACCCGCTGGAAATGGATCAGTATTCATCCTTGAACCAATTGTCTAAGTCGCTCG
This sequence comes from Acinetobacter sp., assembly GCF_036659555.1. Taxonomy (GTDB): domain Bacteria; phylum Pseudomonadota; class Gammaproteobacteria; order Pseudomonadales; family Moraxellaceae; genus Acinetobacter. Next base: position 5,845 of record NZ_JAVXCI010000108.1, on the reverse strand, counting down.
CCGAGTCGGCTTCGGATTTGGTCGATTTCAAGAGCACGCTGGCGGAGAAAATCCGTGATGCGGAAGGCCTGCTGCTGCAGCAGTCGCGCATTCAGGCTGAAATTCAGGAAAGCTTGATGCGCACGCGCCTGGTGCCGTTCTCGCGCATGCTGCCGCGGCTGCAGCGCATTGTGCGCCAGACTTCATCGACACTGAACCGGCCGGCGGAACTGATTGTGCAGAATACCGAAGGCGAACTGGACCGCACCATTTTGGAGCGGCTGGTGACGCCATTCGAGCATATGCTGCGCAACGCGATTGACCATGGCCTGGAAGATACGGCAGAACGCTTGGCATTGAATAAGCCGGAAGTCGGCAGCATTGTGCTGAATATCAGCCGCCAAGGCACCGATGTGCTGGTATCTTTCAGTGATGACGGCAAGGGCATTAATGAAGCGATCATTAAAGATAAGGCGCTGAGCCAAGGCTTGATTAAAGCCGATCAGTTCCTCGACAAGCAGGAAATTCTGCAGCTGATTTTCCATCCGGGCCTCAGTACTGCAAAAGAAGTGACGCAGATTTCAGGGCGCGGCGTTGGCCTGGATGTGGTGCAAAGTGAAATTAAAGCCTTGGGCGGCCATGTTTCAGTAGATTCAGAACTGGGTCAAGGCACCACCTTTACCATTCGCGTTCCGACCACTGTGGCGGTCAGCGATGCCCTGATGGTGAAAGCTGGCGATCAGCAATTTGCGATTTCTTTGGCGCAAATTGACCGTATTGTCCGCATATCGCCGTCTGCGCTGGAAGAGTATTTCTCCAGCAAAGCGGATGTGTTCAAGATCGACAGCACGAATTACAAGCTGCGCTATTTATCGGAATTCGTTTCGAACCAGCCGATTCCGCGCTTAGGCAGCGTTGCGCATTCATTGCCGGTGCTGCTGATTAAAGGCAACAGTGGTCAAACCATCGCTTTGCTGGTTGACCAGTTGATCGGTTCCCGCGCGCAGATTGTAGTGAAGCCGATAGGCCAGCAGTTCTCGAATGTCGGCGCCATTGCCGGCGCGACGATTCTGGGTGACGGCCAGGTCTGCCTGATTTTGGACGGGCAAAGCATCGCCCGCCAAATTCAGGCCACGCAGCGCGTTAAGCGCGGTGCGGACCAGCGCGATCTGTCACGCCACGGCAATGCGCGCCGCTTAGTGATGATCGTGGATGACTCGGTCACGGTGCGCAAAGTGACTTCGCGCCTGCTGGAGCGCCAAGGCTATGATGTTGTCACTGCCAAAGACGGTGTGGATGCCATGGAGCAGCTGGAAAATGTAAGGCCGGATTTGATGTTGCTGGATATTGAAATGCCGCGCATGGACGGTTTTGAAGTGACCAACCTTGTCCGCCATCATGATATTCATCAGGACTTGCCGATTATCATGATTACCTCGCGTACCGGCGAGAAGCACCGCGAGCGCGCCTTCAGCCTGGGCGCAACGCAATATATGGGCAAACCGTTCCAGGAAGCGGAGCTGCTTGCCAATATTGAAAGTTTAATTGCAGAAAAACAGGGGTAATCTATGAGCCGGACAGCTGTATTGAATGAGGTGAGCCAGCAGGAACTGCAGCATCTGATTACGGTTTCGACCGGGTTTATTGATGCCTATATCATTGATTGCTGCGGCAAGGAAGCCATGCTGCTGCCGCAGAACATTGTTTTATCTGCGCTGGACAGTGAAACGCAGGTTTCGCATGTGCAGTGGCATGAATTGAAGTTGCCTGTGTATGCGGTGAATGAGCCGGCGCGGAAAAGCGGCGTTGCTTTGGTGATTGAGGGCGATGATGTGCATCAGCGTTTCGCGCTGATGTGCAATGAAATGCCGCGATCCATCCGCCTGCGCATTTCCGAAATTGTTGATGAAGAGCATGCGCTGGACGATCCTGCAGTTTTCCAGTATGTGCGCATGAATGATCAGCTCTATCATGTGCCGAATCTGGCCTATATCCAGTCTTCGATTGGCCTGTAAAAAAACCGATGAATAAAAAAGGAACTCCGCGGAGTTCCTTTTTTATTGCGGCCGCTGAGGCCTGATTAAGCCAGCAGGCCGATTAGAATCTGTTCATAAATTTCAGCCAGCGGCTCCAAGTCGGCAACATTCACATGCTCATCAATTTGATGGATGCTGGCGTTTAAAACGCCTAATTCCAGAACCTGCGCGCCAGTCGGGGCGATAAAGCGCCCGTCAGAAGTGCCGCCGCTGGTTGAAAGCTCAGCTTCCACGCCGGTGACATTGCGGATGGCGTTCTTGGCGGCATTCACCAGTTCGCCAACCGGAGTGAGGAAAGGCAGGCCTGAATGCGTCCATGCAATATCGTATTCAACCTTGTTGCGGTCTAGAATTTCCAGCGTGCGCGCTTTCAGCTCTTCCGCGGTGACTTCTGTTGAATAGCGGAAGTTGAACAGCGATATCATCACGCCCGGCACCACATTGGTTGCTCCAGTGCCGGCATTAAGATTGGAAATCTGGAAAGAGGTGGCAGGGAAGTACTCATTGCCGTTGTCCCAAACGGTTTCGCACAGCTCAGCCAAAGCTTTGGATGCAGTATGAATCGGGTTCACGGCAAGGTGCGGATAAGCCACATGGCCTTGCTTGCCTTTTACCGTCAGCTTGGCATTGAGCGAGCCGCGGCGGCCGTTTTTAATGATATCGCCCAGCTGATGGGTGCTGGAAGGTTCGCCGACCAGGCACCAGGTCATTTTCTCATTGCGCGCTTCCAAGGCCTCAATAACTTTCACCGTGCCGTTAATTGCCGGGCCTTCTTCATCTGAAGTGATCAGGAAGGCGATAGAGCCTCTGTGATTCGGGTGCTTTGCGGTAAAGCGCTCAGAAGCAATCACCATGGCCGCCAGAGCGGTTTTCATGTCGGCGCTGCCGCGCCCATACAGCTTGCCGTCGCGGATTTCCGGCGCAAAGGGGGCTGAATTCCATGCATCCAGATTGCCGGTCGGCACAACATCGGTATGGCCTGCAAAGCAGAACACTGGAGCTTCAGCGCCGCGGCGCGCCCATAAATTGTCAACGTCTTCAAAACGCATATGTTCAATATTGAAGCCCGCTTTAGCCAGGCGCTCGGCCATGATGCTTTGGCAGGTGTGGTCGACAGGGGTGACGGAAGGCTGCCGTAAAAGCTCTAGGCTGAGATCGAGTGTCGCTGAGGATGAGGTCATGCTGAATCTGAAAGTCTAAAAAGTCGCAATATAATAGGCGAATCGGCAAAATAAAGGAAAACTTAAACATAAAAAAACCTTAGCGCGAGCTAAGGTTTTTCATGCCTGAATTGAATTACATTTTCTCTTGGGTTTTTTCAGCGGTATTGGTGACGGCATCGCCTGCTTTGGATACATCTTTGCCCAAGCCTTTAACGGTGTTGCAGGCGGTTAAGGCAAAAACCGCAAGCAGTGAAACGGAAAGAATTTTTTTCATCGTCATCTCCAGATTAAGGAATAGTAAAATTATTCTGATATGAGCTTTAGATTAAAAAATGCGCTACTTAAACTGTATGCAGTTTTTATTGCGCTTAAGTAAGCGAATGTAATAAAAGGCCCGGCCGGCGGAACATGTAGTAATGCTCATGACCGGCAGCTTTATACAGGCCGGCCGTCCACCACTGCGCCGCGCGGCTGCTGGGCTGCGCCTGCGGGCAAATCCATTCATGGCGCTGCAGCCGGTAAAACTGCAGGGCAGCATCCGGAAGGCGCTGTCCCCACAGCCCGATTCTGCGCGAGGGATTAACCCAGTCCGGCAGCGTGGCGCAGCTGGAGCGTTCAGGCAGGTACAGCTGGCCCTTCAGGATGCAGAAGCGGCGCTGAATCTGATGGTTCAAGGCATTTGCAAATTGAAACTGCTTTTCGGTGAAATGGCGCAGCTTGCGGCCGAGGGTGTCGCTGCGGTTCAGGCCATGCCAATGGGGCAGGGAAAAATCGCGCTCCGCCAGATAGTATTTCAAGGCTGCTTCCCAGTGCTCAATTTCATCCGTTTCGGTATTCAGCAGGACAAAGTCCAGCTCGCCCAAAGTTTTCGGCCCGTCAATCTTCTGAATGCTGTGGCCCAGCAACCGGTAAGGGTGGTGCCCGTTGTCCAAAAGCCAGAACCAGAGGAACATTTCAAAGCGCAGGCCCAGCCGGGTGCTTTTCAGTTTCCGTAAAAAGTCAGCTAACGCTTTAGGATTCCGGTCCAGCTGCTGCAGGCGGGGCCAGTAATTTTTTAAATGCCTATTCCAGACAGCATCGTCATGCAGCTGAAAAGGATGCGTTATGGCCAGGTCCGCAGGCAGGCTGCGCAGAATATTCGGGCTGCCGATGCAGAAGGCCAGCTGGCGCACCAGCGGATGCCGCAAAGCTAGCCAAGGTTCATAAAGTTCAGGGTTTAAAAAATTAAGATGCATGCTTGGCCTGAGGAAAGTGCAGAATAACAGCGGATAAAATGCAAAAACGCTTTATACTACCTCAATTCTGGAATTAGGGCTGTGGTATGAAAACGCTGTTTTGGCGCAGCCTGGTGGTGATTTTTATCATGCTGGGCTTTATTGGGGCGCTGCTGCCCGGCATGCCGACAACTGTTTTTCTGATTTTAGCGGCCTGGGCGGCGTCAAAAGGCTGGCCGCAAATGGATAACTGGCTGCTGAATCATCCCAAATACGGCCCGACCTTGCGCGCCTGGCGCGAAAACGGCACCGTGCCCCGCAAAGCCAAATGGGTCGCCAGCGTGATGATGCTGATCAGCGCGGTGATTATGCTGTTTACCGCAGCGCCTTTGGCGGTAAAGATTTTTACCGATGCCACGATGCTGATTGTGGCGGCATGGCTGTGGATGCGCCCGGAACCGCAGGGCCAGGCGCTCAGCCCAGATAAAGAACATGCAGAGAAACAGAAAATAGGGAAAGAATCATGACCCAATATGCGCTGGATCAGGCAGACATCATTATTGATTTAAAGCGCCAGACCCTCAGCCTGAACAAGCTGGATAAGCTTTACGTGATTTCTAGCGGAAAAAACGGCATTGGCGAAACTGAAAACAGCGGCAAAACCCCGCGCGGCTGGCATAAGGTTGCAGAAAAATTTGGCCAGAACGCGCCATTGAATGCGGTTTTTATTGCGCGCCAGCCGACCGGCGAGGTTTACAGCGCCCAGCTGGCGGCCCAGTATCCTGAACGTGACTGGATTCTGTCGCGGATTTTATGGCTCAGCGGCCTGGAATGCGGCTTTAATCAGGGCGAAGGCTGCGACACCTATCAGCGCTACATCTATATTCACGGCACGCCGGATACCGAGCCGATGGGAATTCCGATGTCGCACGGCTGCATCCGCATGCGCAATGCGGACGTGGCGGAGCTGTTTGAATTGGTGCCTGAAAATGCATTGGTTTATATTGCAGCGTAGGCTGCCTGCAGGCGGGCGCTGCCAATGCGCCCATTTTTTAGCCTGCTCAGCTTCTTTATCTGAATAGCTGGCATGCTTGAAGCCTAATGAAATCCTGCTGTATAGGAAATAGATTTAGGAGGCTATGCGCAATACAGGCTTGAGAATTCAGCTGCAGCCGCGGCAATCGCTGCTGAAAAAGGATCAGGTAGCGCTGAAATGCGCCTGAAAAATCGCGCTGAAATAAGTTATGCACTTAAAAACTAAACAAAAATGCCGGTTTTTAGCGCAGATCACCTATTTTTTAATCACTCGGGCGCAAAAAGTGGAAAACTCGCAGAAAAGCGTTTGACACCCGGTGAGGATTCTCTATAATGCACCTCATCAAACGATGAAGACGTTTTGAAAGGGCGCTTAGCTCAGTTGGTAGAGCGTCTGCCTTACAAGCAGAATGTCGGC
>NZ_JAVXCI010000107.1:0-9392 GCF_036659555.1 Acinetobacter sp. | reverse complement strand
GAATGGCCAAAAAGTTAAGGAATTTATTGTAAAATCCCTTAACTGATCAGCATTAAAGCCTGCCCCAGCATTTATAAATGCTGCCAGGCTGGCATTGTGGCATTAATGGCCATAACCAATAAACAGATTATTCCAACTGTATAAAAAACTGTACGCCACGGCTGAATCGCGCGGAGATAAGCAGCCGTATGCAGAATTCGGGCAACTGTAAAAATGCAGAACAGCCATAGCGTAAGCTCCGGAGCGGCATTTAAAGCCACGCAAAGCCCGCCCAGCACCCAAAATAGAGGAATATTCTCCAAATCATTTGCCCATGCCTGCCCCGCTCGGGCAACTTGCGGAAGCTCTGCCGCCTGCGCAGCCACGCTCACAAAATCAGCATCTTCAATATTTTTAAAAGCTTTATTTTTAATCCGGTAAAACCCTTGATAGCAGGATATTGCGAACATTTTAATAAAAAGCGCCACAACACATAATGCATATACATACAGAAGATTATTCATACCGCCCCATTTATTTCACATCTAAAATAGACGTCTTTCATTAATTATCATTACCCTGCGCATAGGCTAAGGCATGAGCAAGCCCTCCGCTTAAGCCTGTTGAGTGTATAAGACTTCATTGAATGATTTGCTTTTGTTTTTAAACTTTCAGCAGCGGCCGCAGCAAATGCCCAGCCCGGAAATGCTGCATATAGCTAATTGCCTAAATAGCTATTACATATAATGAAAGCATATTTTATGGGAGATTATGTGTGATACGGATTTCAAAACTCAGCTATATAATGGCTAAGTTTTTTTAAACGACTCCGCGAAAATCCCTTCAGCTTCGAGTTCCATAGACCCTTGTGTCAAATAAAATTTGGATACATGAGTGCGGCATGGATGCCGCACGTTGCCCATCCCTTGCGCTGCATTTTAAAGCAGTGCTTAAAACTGGCTCAGGATGCCGTGTATGGGCAACAAAAGACTTTTGCCGACTTTGGGTCTTTCCAAAGTCGGGACTTGCCTGCGCAAAGGCATCTAAATTTCTAAAGGAAAAATGAGGCAGTGCAAGCGCTATTGTTAATTTCTGAAAATAGTTAATGCGGCTAAAACCTCGTGAAATCATCTTTTATAGGAAATTATTCGTAATACAGACTTTAGAATTTAGCTGTAGAATGAAGCTGGCGCGGGCGCTTTCCTGCGATTTGACTGAACCGCATCAGCAGGCGCTGAAAAATTCACGTTTAAGTCATTGTTTTCTATATCTTCTTAAAATCTATTTCACGCTGCTGAAAATGCAAAATTTTACACACAAAATAATAATAAAATCATATAATTAGATCTGTTTATAATTTTCAAAGTGCTGTCATGTCATTAATTATCGGTATCGACCCGGGTTCCCGCCTTACAGGCTACGGCATTATTGAACATGAAGGCTCTAAGCTGCGTTTTGTCGACGCAGGAACCATCCGCACCGAAACTGCAGAAATGCCTGAGCGCTTAAAGCGTATTTTTGCGGGGGTTGAACGCATTGTTAAGTTTCACGGCCCGACTCAGGCCGCGGTTGAACAGGTGTTTATGGCGCAAAACCCGGATTCAGCCCTAAAGCTGGGGCAGGCCCGCGGGGCAGCGATTGCCGCTTTAACCAATTTGGATTTGCAGGTGGCTGAATATACCGCGCGCCAGATTAAGCAGTCTGTGGTCGGCTACGGCGCTGCCGATAAAGAGCAGGTGCAGATGATGGTGATGAAGCTGCTGAATTTAAGCATCCGCCCGCAGGCGGATGCTGCCGATGCCTTAGCGGCGGCCATTTGCCACGCGCATGCTTCCGGCAGCATGAGCAAACTGGCTGTGCTGAATGCCTTGGGCGGCATGGCGCGCGGACGCAGCCGGGCCAGTTCACGGCGGCGCTAAGCCCTCAAGGCTTGAATTTCCCAGTAAAAAGGCAGCTTTATTAAAAGCTGCCTTTTGCATTTACGGCTAAGCCAGAAAAACTCAATAAGGATAGGCAGCCACCGGGCCGGCCGCTGGAAGCGTTAGCCAAGTCCCCTCATTCAAATGATTTGACCTGTTGACCGGCTGAGCATAGAAATTCAAGGGCGCCATCGGCAATTGCAGCATCGCAACCGATGCATGCGCAGTTTCTGTCACAGGCACGCCGTAAAGCCTGAACATTTCTTTTAAGTCATAGCCCATAATTTTTGAGCTGAGCACATAAATCATGTCCGGACGGCTCAGGTTTTTCGCTGTGAATGCGCCTAAGCCTAATTTATATTTGTCTTCTGCAGCTGTCGGTTTAGCAAAATCCATTTGATTGTAAAGGCGCTGCGAAATATTCAGCAAGCGCATAAACTCATACACGCCTTGCAGGTCCGGCTGTGATTTGCCTTGATGCAGCCGGGTATAATTATAAGCCAGCTGCATGTGAAACGCCTGCTTGACGTTGTCATCGCCTTGCCATAGGCGTTTTTCCATCTCGGTGCGCAGCGCTTCTCCGCTCAATCCAGTATTGCGGTTATCTTTAATATTGCCGTATAGCCGCGGATGGTGGAAGTTAGCACCATTGCTGTCTAAAGCGTAAATTTCATATTTGCGCAGCATGCTTAAGCCTGCCAAAATATTGTTATTGCATTCGGTGCCGCAGCCGATGGTGTTCCCGCTCTCAGCCGACGGGAATGTCATGGTCAGCACGCCTTGAACCGTGTTGTGCCCAAGCTCATGTGCCCAGCCCCAGCCGATATCCAGCCCGGCCGCGCCGTCAGAAGGGTTGCCTGAGCACAGGAAACCGCAGGCTGCCAGCCAGCCGACAAAATGCTGCACATTCGGCGCGCGGTGAACCTCACCTGTGCAGTCCCAGCCTAAAGCGCTGCAGGACTGCTGGGTGCTGCTGTCCAGCGGCATATTGCGGTAGCCGTTGGCCATATGGTTGCTGTCAAAAATAACTGTCTTAATTCTTTCAATATACGCATCCGGCGTTAAACTGCCCATCGCTTTGAGCGCATAAGGCGTAATCTGCTGAATTTCACCGCCGGTAAACTTAAAGGTATTCCAGCCAAATTCCCGGCTTTGCAGGCTTGCGCTGGCCGCATTCATATCGGCAGCGGTCATCGGTTGGGTAAAGTCAAAATGCGCGTATTTTGCGCTGCCTTTGATTTTCAAGGTGACGGTGCTGCCCGCCGTCGCATTGCTGTAATTCAGCATCAGCGGCCCGCCAAATGGGCTGATGAATTTATTATCCGCCCCCGCATTCAGCTTTACGCTGAAACTGTTTGGGCGCAGCGGGCGCTTATAGCCGCTGTCATCAAATGGGCTGCCCCAAGTGCGGATATGGCTGGTCTGCACCGCCATGCTTGCGCCCTGCGCATCCGCAATCTGAATATCCACGGCTTTTGCAGGAATGCTGGCGCGGCCAATTGCGGTTACGCCGCTGCTTTGCGGAATTGTCACCGTGATGGTTTCCCAATCACCGCTGACTGCCATGCCTTGCGCAGTGGCGGGCATATAATCGCCAGCCCCTGTTTTAGATGCTGTGGCTGTACTGCGGCTGTAATCCAGCCAAGCATCTGAAGCATAGGTCTGCATAAAGGTGAGCGGATTGCTGTTTTTACTTAAACCCGTGTAGTTTACGGATGGGCGCCATAAGTCTGCAATGAGCACCAATGCCTTTAATACCGTGTTGGCATTATCTGCGCTGAATGCAGACCGCCCCTGAGCGTTCAAGCCCTGCAGCGCGCTTGAATGGGTGCGGATGCTTTGAATGAGGGCATTGCTGCTGCTGAGTTCGCCCAAAGCCGCCGATGCAGGATCAATAAAGTACTGCAGGGTTTGAATCAAGTCATCCACCTGATTTATCCGCTTCCAGCGCTCCTCAATACTCATGGAATTTGCAATCAGCAGCGTATTTGGATCACGGAAATAGTTGTGATCTGACTGAATGCCTATCGCATTGAAAACTTTCTGCGTATTGCTTCCAACATCCCAGTAAGAGGCCTGAAAGTAAAGCGGCTTGCCTGCGCTTAAGTATTGATCAATAAGTTCCTGATCAAACTTTTCAGACTCAATGCTCTGACCAAGAACAATCAAATCAATATCTTGCCAGCAGCTATTGGCAGAATCCAGCACATTGCAGGATGAGATGTTGACTGCAGCGCCTAATTTTTCTTCAAGATAGCGCTTCGCGTTCGCAGCGTTTGTGCCTTTCACCGCGACATTCAGTGACTTCTTCAGCTCTTGATGCGCATCGCCGGCAATCAGCCAGCGCAGGCTGTTATTCATCACTTCAGTAAATTGCGTGAAGCCGGCGTCATTGCTTAAAATTTTGCCAAACATCTCCTGGCCGTAAGCCAAAGCGCGCCCTTGGCCAATTTTGGCTGCAACGCCCAAACCGCAGCCTTTGCCGGCCTGCAGGCTGGAAGGCGAGCCGCAGGCGCCATCCGCCATGGCAAATGGCATGCCGGCGCTTAAATCGGTAGGATAAAGATTCAATGATGCGCGCGGCGGCGCCTGTAAAGATGGCTGCAGCATCTCACCGGCGGCATTGCGATACAGAGCGCCTAACAGATTTTTCTGCCAATAGCGCTGCTGTTCTGCCGTACTGAGCGCCCATTTAAGCAGCGCCGCCTGATCCTGCTGCGTCAGGCTGGCTGCGCTGCCTGTGCTTAAGGCCGCGCTGATGCGGGCATTGATGAGATCTTCAGGCTTTGAGGCGGGCGGAACGGCTTCCGTCCATGAATCACTGGCGGATTCCCCGCCTCCGCCACCGCCGCCCCCGCAGGCAACAAGTCCTATTGATAATGACACCGTCAATAGCGCATTTCTGAATGCTGAAGCGCGTGCAGTCACAATGATTCCCCAATACAAAGTCAAAAAACAACGGCATTCTGTTGCAGATGCCGTAAATAATATGCCGAGATTATAAAGCTGAAAGAAATGAATGCGAGCTGTATTTTTAATATAACCAATTGTTTTTTAATTTAATTATTTTGCAAAAAACTTATTTAATGTGATGTGTTTCGGGCTAATGCGGATTTATTTTAAATGCGCCCCATCTTCAGGTCAGGCAGATTCGCACAGCCGGCGCTGCGGGAAAGCAACGCTCAGCGGTATTTGAAAGCCGGTTAAATTCAGTTCCAGCCAATCCAAGGCCGTTTGCTCAATCTTCAGCATAGCGGCGGTTTTACTGATTGACCGCATGATATACAGCCTGCGCCATATCCTGCGCCTGCAGGCCGCGCATGCCGTTCTGCGCCAGATAGTCGCCCGCCAGCGCATGCAGCGTGACAATTTCATGCAGATGGATCGCTTGATGAAACTGGCCCTTTAAGCTGGCAATCATCCCGGCCAGCACATCGCCCATGCCGCCTGTGCCCATGCCGGCATTGCCCGCAGTGCAGATCCACAGCCGGTCTTCCAGAATCAGGCTGCCTGCGCCTTTCAGCACCCATTGCCCGGCATATTTCTGCTGCAGCTGCTGAACCGCCTGCACGCGGTCTGCTTCCACCTCCTGCACAGCAATATTCAGGAGTTTTGCCGCCTCGCCGGGATGCGGTGTCGCATAAGTCTGTGCTTTTAAAGTTTCCGGCTGCTGCGCCAGAAACCATAGCGCATCCGCATCCAGCACAGTTTCCAAGGCAGACTGCTGAATTAGAGGAAACCAGTGCTGAAACTGCTGCTCTGCCCAGTCATCTCGCCCTAAGCCCATGCCGAAACTGACGGCATCGACATGCTCAATTAAAGCCTGAATTTCCTGCAGTGACAGCGCATTGATGTCGCGCAGCATGATGTTCGGCGCACGGGACAATATCGCGGTGTGGTGCCTGGCGTCGCAAGCCACGGTGACTTTTCCGGCGCCGGCATGAAAGGCCGCTTCCGCCGCCATAATCACCGCGCCGCCCATTTCGGCATGGCCGCCGGCAATCAGCACATGGCCATAGCTGCCTTTATGGCCAAACGCCTGGCGCTTGGGCAAAGAAACTGCAGCGGGCGAAAGCTGCGCCATCGGCTGCAGTTCAGCATCCGCGGGAATGCAGTCAATAAGCTGAAGCTGGCCGCAGAACTCCTTGCCCTGTCCGGTAAACAAGCCGGCTTTCAGGCCTAAAACCGTCAAGGTGTGATCCGCCTTGACCGCGCTGGGCAAAGGCTGGCCCGTATTAGCATTCAGGCCGCTGGGAATATCGATGGCGATTTTCAGGCCGGGCTGCACGTTGATGCTTTCAATCACCGCCTGCCATTCCGCATTCAGCCCGCGGTTTAAGCCGATGCCAAACAGCGCATCTATATATGCATCATATTTTTTCTGGAATGCAAAGCCGGATCTGATCTGTACGCCCGCCTGCCGGGCTTCCTGTTCCGCGCGGCGCAGATCCTGCGAAGCGCCCAATTCGGCCGCATAAACATCCACCTGAAAGCCCGCCTGGCTGAGGTATTTCGCCGCCAGATAGCCATCACCGGCGTTATTGCCCTGCCCGCAGCACAGCGCAATTTTATCTATGCCTTGCTGCTTGAACATGGCAATCAGGCGCTGGGCAATTGCCCATGCAGCCTGCTTCATCAGGCCATAAGCGCTGTTTTGCTGGCTAAACCAGCGCTGTTCCCATGCTTGAATATCGCGGCTATGATAAACTGGCTGCTGCATTCCTGTTCCTTCCAATGTTTTATGGCAACACCCGATCAAGCAAAAATTCAGCTCAATCAAGACGATCCTGAGGCCCTTAAGGCATGGATCAAAGCTCAAGCTTTGGCTTTGGGTTTTGCTGATTGTGTCATTGCCAAACCGGATGCTCAAGCGGAATTGCCGCGCTTTAAGGAATATTTAAAGCGCGGCTATCACGGCGACATGAAGTTTCTGGAAGAAAATTTAGACAAGCGCGCTGACCCGACTTTGCTCATTCCCGGCACCAAAAGCATTATTTGCGTGCGCATGGACTATCTGGTTGAAACGCCCAAGCCGCGCTATGTGCCCTTTGAGCCGGACGCCGCCATTATTGCCCGCTACGCCCGCGGCCGCGATTACCATAAAACCATGCGCGGACGCCTAAAAACGCTGGCGGCCAAAATACGTGAAAAAGTGGGCCAGTTTGAATCGCGCCCATTCGCCGACTCTGCTCCGGTTTTTGAAAAATCCCTGGCGGAAAATGCCGGCATGGGCTGGACAGGCAAGCACACTCTGCTGATTCATAAAAAATCCGGCTCCTTTTTTGTCTTGGGTGAGCTGTTCACCTCTTTGGAGCTGCCCTTTGACAGCCCCGCTACCAAGCATTGCGGCTCATGCACGGCCTGCATTGACATTTGCCCAACGCAGGCGATTGTTGAGCCTTACATGCTGGATGCGCGCAAATGCATCGCCTACCTAACCATTGAATATAAAGGCATCATTCCGGAAGAGCTGCGCCGGGGCATCGGCAACCGCGTCTTCGGCTGCGACGACTGCCAGCTGATTTGCCCGTGGAACGGCTTTGCTAAAAAAACCGCCATTGAAGACTTCAATCCACGGCATAATTTGGACAATATCACCCTGCTGGATTTATGGCAGTGGGATGAAGCCGCTTTTTTAGCCTGCACAGAAGGCAGTCCAATCCGGCGCACCGGCTATCAAAGCTTTATGCGCAATATCGCCATCGGCCTGGGCAATGCCGGCTATTCAGCGCAAATTATGCAGGCCCTGCAGCAGAACCGCGCGCGGCATGATGAGATTGTGCAAGTCCATATTGACTGGGCGGTTGCGGAACAATTAAGCAAGATAAAATAATCCGGCGTTTTCGGCGCATTTCCGCAGCCTATTCCAGTTCTTGGTCAAGTTTGCAAGATTTCACATAGAAGCCCGCCTATTCACAGCAAAGTTAATATTCACTCAAACAACTTTGCAGGCATTATTCAGAAAAAATAGGCGAGTTTGCAACTAAATTACGATCTTATATTTTTAAATCATTTAGGGCTTTAATCGAGAGATACTATCAATATTGACATTTTATGCCTTTGGCTTTGCCATGATTTCTGTATGATAAATAGCATGAAACAACAATGATGATGGAAGCAATCATGACTTTACGTAATGACTGGACGCGCGAAGAGATTCAGGCCCTGTACGAACAGCCTTTTTTAGATTTAGTTTTTGAAGCGCAGCGCGTGCACCGCGAACATTTTACCGCCAATGCCATTCAGGTCAGCACGCTGCTGTCGATTAAAACCGGCAAATGCCCGGAAGACTGTAAATACTGCTCGCAGTCGGCGCGCTACGATTCCAACCTTGAAGCGGAAAAGCGCATTGCCGTTGATAAAGTCATTTCAGAGGCAAAAGAAGCCTTAGAATCAGGCTCTTCACGCTTCTGCATGGGCGCAGCCTGGCGCAATCCGCACGAGCGCGATATGCCTTATGTGCTGGAAATGGTGCGCGAAGTCAAGTCACTCGGCTTGGAAACCTGCATGACTTTAGGCATGCTGAATCAGTCTCAGGCGGAGCGCCTGAAAGACGCCGGCCTGGATTACTACAACCATAATCTGGACACTTCCCGCGAATATTATTCACATATCATCAGCACGCGCACTTTTGATGACCGCCTGAATACGCTTGATCATGTGCGCCAAGCCGGCATGAAAGTCTGCAGCGGCGGCATTGTCGGCCTTGGCGAAAACCGCCAAGACCGCATCGGCCTGCTGCAGGAACTGGCGACTTTGCCGATTCATCCGGAATCTGTGCCAATCAACATGCTGGTGCCGATTGACGGCACGCCGCTGGCGGATGTGGAGAAACTGGATGTCACCGAATGGATCCGCACCATTGCCGTTGCGCGCATCATCATGCCGCACAGCTATATCCGCCTGTCTGCCGGCCGTGAATCGCTGTCTGACTCAGATCAGGCGCTGGCCTTTATGGCGGGCGCAAATTCGCTGTTCTCCGGCGAGAAACTGCTGACAACGCCAAATGCCGGCGAAGGCAAAGACAAGCAGCTGTTCCAGAAATTAGGACTGGTTGCGGAAAAAGCCAAGCCGAATGCCGCGCAGCTTTCTATAGATGCTATGGCCAGCTGACTGCTGCCGGCATAAAAAAGCCCCGCATTTACGCGGTAATGCTGATCAGTTAAGGAGTTCTACAATAAGCTCCTTAACTTTTGAGCCATTCACGGCGGAGTCTTACCGTTTTTAAATCGATTTTTTGGAGCTCGTTTTGTTCCTTGCGAAACAGTGTTTCTCATTTGCCAAATGAGAAGCGAAGCTTCGCAAGGAAAGCATCTTGCGGCGCAGTGCGCCTCACCGCGAAACCTGTTCACTTTCTGCGCTTAAAAATTTCTTTTGCAAAAAAAATCCATTTCAAAGACCACCGCTTCGCCTTGCGCTTCGAATAAAGCAGTGCTTTGTTTTGCCGCTTCGCCTTGCGCTTCGAATAAAAGCAGTGCTTTTATTCTTGCTCAG
>NZ_JAVXCI010000106.1:0-9770 GCF_036659555.1 Acinetobacter sp. | reverse complement strand
GTTTAACGCTGCCGACCTCAAGTGCCTGTACTTCAGGTTCCATGGCCATTGGTCAAGCCTATGAAGCGATTAAATATGGCAAACAAACTGTGATGATCGCAGGTGGGGCAGAAGAGCTCAGTGCCGCGGGTTCAGCCGTGTTCGATGTGCTGTTGGCGACCAGTGTGCAAAATGACCATCCAGAGACAACCCCGCGTCCGTTTGATGCAGACCGGGATGGTTTGGTGGTCGGTGAAGGCGCAGGCTGTTTGATTTTAGAAGAATATGAACATGCTCAAGCGCGCGGGGCGACCATTTATGCCGAGATCGTTGGTTATGGCAGCAATACCGATGGTCAGCATGTGACTCGACCTGATTCTGAAATGATGGGCCGTTGTATGCAGTTGGCACTGAAAGATGCACAGCTCACTGCTGCGGATATTGATTATGTCAATGCACACGGCACTTCGACCGATCAGGGAGATATTGCCGAATCACAAGCCACTGCGCGGATCTTGGGTAAAAAACCGATCAGCTCATTAAAAAGTTATTTTGGGCATACGCTCGGGGCGTGCGGCGCCATTGAGGCATGGCTGAGTATTGAAATGATGCGACGTAATCAGTTGGTGCCTACGCTGAATTTAGATCAGATTGACAGTGCTTGTGGTGATCTGGATTATATTGTTTCAGATATGCGTTCAGCAGAAACGCAAATGATGATGAGCAACAATTTTGCTTTTGGGGGGATTAATACCTCCTTGATTTTTAA
Organism: Acinetobacter sp.; assembly: GCF_036659555.1. Taxonomy (GTDB): domain Bacteria; phylum Pseudomonadota; class Gammaproteobacteria; order Pseudomonadales; family Moraxellaceae; genus Acinetobacter. The sequence goes on along the minus strand of NZ_JAVXCI010000106.1, from coordinate 9,022 downwards.
ACGTGTCTAATAAGATAAGGGTAGAACCATGTTATTCAAAAAAATCTGTGCAGCCGCTGTGCTGTCTTTAGGTGCGATTGCATCGGCTCAAGCTGCAGACAAAATGCATGACTTTAATTTTAAGGATGCCGTAGACCGCGCTGTTGCTGACGGCGCATTGGACGGTTCGGTGAAGTTTTATCTGGCGGGCACCAAGTCCGGCGGCAAGGTCATTCAAAAAGGCTTGGTCACTAATAAAAAGACCAATGGCTTTGCCAAGTCTGCGGAAAGCTCCTGCGACCATGTGCTGCGTTCTGCACTGATTCAGTTCCAGAATACCGCCAAAGCCAAGGGCGCCAATGCCGTAACCAACTTGGTGAGCTTCTATAAGTCGAATGAAACCCGCAGCGCGACCACCTACCAGTGCGCTAAAGGGACAGCGATGGCGGGCGTCGCTTTAAAAGGCGATATTGTTAAGTTTTAAGCTTTTATGCAGCTGAGTTGAGCAAAGGATGAAGCCCGGAAAGATTCAGATTCATGTGCATGCCTTGGCTCAGCTCGCGCCTTTGGAAAAGGCCGGCTTTGCCGATCTGCGCCAGTATAACCGCTATAAAAAGCAGCAGATTTACGCGCAGCGCAATGCCCATCTCAGCGCATTTGCCGGAACAGAAATTGCCGATGCCGATATTGCGCTCAGCGCATACGGCAAGCCTTTTTTGCCGCAGCCTGAAATTGCATTCAACCATTCGCACAGTCAGAAAAACTATGCTTTGGCGCTCAGCGCCGGCATGCAGGATATCGGCATCGATGTGGAAGACTTGGAGCGCAAAGTGCGCTTTGAGGCCTTGGCGCGCCATGCCTTTCATCCGCGGGAGCTGGACAGATGGAACGCTTCAGGCCAGCAGCCGGAGTACTGGTTTAAAGTCTGGACGGCCAAAGAGGCAGTGCTGAAAGCCGCAGGCTTAGGCATTCGGATGAGCCTGAATGAACTGGATACTCAAGCGCATCCGGAGCAGAACGGCGGCGTCTGCAGCCATCCAAGCCTAGGCGTTTTCGCCTATCAGAACTTTCAGCTGGCGCATGTCATGCTGACCGTGGCCTGGCGTTCTGGGCTGTCCTGCAAAGGCTTTGCTTTTCCGGAGATTCAGCTGCTGCAGCATTGAAAAACGCCTTTTTACAGCGCTAAAAAAACCCATCCTGAGATGGGTTTTTTTATTCAGTTCAATGCATGGAATCAGCGCGGAATTTCATCTTCTTCTTCAAATTCCGGCTTGACCTGCACAATGAAGTCCTGGCGGTTCAGGCCGCGCCACAGCGCAAATGCCGTGCCGATGTAAATTGAAGAGTAAGTGCCGACAAAGACCCCGACAAACATCGCGACAGAGAACCAGTGCAGGCCTTCGCCGCCCAGGAACATCATCGCCAGCACCACCAGCATTAACGTCATTGAGGTATGCACGGTGCGGCGCAAGGTTTCAGTCAGGGCAATATTGACGATTTCCACAGGTTCCGCGCCGCGGATTTTACGGAAGTTTTCACGGATACGGTCAGAAACCACAATGTTGTCGTTCAGCGAGAAGCCTAAAAGCGCCAGAATCGCAGCCAAGACGGTCAAGTCAAACGGCCACTGCATCATGGCGAAAATGCCCACGGTGACAATGACATCGTGGAACAGGGAAAGCACAGCGCCTAAAGCCAGCTTGAACTCAAAGCGGATGGTGACATAGACCAGCATCAGCAGCAGGGCCAGCGCCACAGCGCCGCCGGAGCGGACATACAGCTCATTGCCGACTTGGCCGCCGACCACATCCACTTTATGCACTTCGGCTGCGTTGCCCGGAAGCTGCGCTGCGGCCGTGATGGCCTTGCTTAAATCGGCTGCTTCTGCATCTTCCTGCACCGGCATGCGGATCATCAGGTCGCGGTTCGAGCCTAAGGTCTGCACCACCGGGTCATGGAAGCCGGCTTTGGCTAAAGCTGCCGTTACCTCAGAGGCTTTGACCGGCTGCGCATAGTTCAGCTCGGCTGCCACGCCGCCGGTAAAGTCTAAGCCGAGGTTCAGGCCTTTGGTGGCAATGAAGAAAAGGCTGGCAAGCGTGAGCAGGAGTGAAATCACCGCCGCCGGCAGGGCCACCTTCATGAACGGAATGACGCGTTCGCCGTCCGGACGGCCGTACTGCTTCGGATTCAGTTGAGTATTTTCAGTCATCTTCGATCTCCTTAAATGCTCAACTTATGCAGGTTGCGTTTTTTGCCGTAAATGAGCTGGACGACCGCGCGGGTTACTGTAATGGCAGTAAACATTGAGCAGATAATGCCAATCATCAGGGTTACGGCGAAGCCTTTAATCGGGCCGGTGCCAATCGCGAACAGAATGAACGCGACTAAGAACGTGGTTAAGTTCGAGTCGAAAATGGTGTTGTAAGCCCGCTCATAGCCGGCCACAATGGCCTGCTTGGGCGATGCCCCCCATTTCATTTCTTCCCTGATCCGTTCGCAGATCAGCACGTTGGCGTCGACCGCCATGCCGATAGTGATCACGATGCCGGCAATGCCCGGCAGGGTGAGCGAGGCGCCGATCCAGGACATGACTGTTAAGATCATGGCCAGGTTGAACACCAGGGCGAAGTTGGCGATTAAGCCGAACAGGCGGAAGAACACCACCATCCAGATTGCCACCAGCAGGAAGCCGATTTGCGTAGACAATACGCCTTTATCGATATTTTCCTGGCCTAAGCTTGGGCCAATGACGCGCTCTTCAACGAAGTACATTGGCGCAGCCAAAGCGCCGGCGCGCAGCATCAGGGCCAGTTCAGAGGCTTCCTGCGGCGAATCTAAGCCGGTAATGCGGAACTGCGAGCCTAATACCGCCTGAATGGTTGCGGCGTTAATGACCACAGATTCGGTATACGGCGTGCGCACTTCAGTTTGCTTGCCTGTTTCAGGGTCAGCCACATAGCTGATTTTCTGCTTGTTTTCAATAAACAGCACCGCCATGCGCTTGCCTACGGCATTGCGCGTGGCTTCAGCCATCAGCTTGCCGCCGGCAGTGTCCAGCGTAATGTTCACTTCGGCGCCGCCAGTGTCCTGGCTGAAGCCGGAAGAAGCGTTCTGCACGCGTTCGCCGGTCAAGATGCGGCTGCGGTTCAGCAGCAGCTGGCGCCCGCTGTCCAGAGATTCATAGGCGAATGCTTCGGTGCCCGGAGGCAGCGAGCCTTTCACCTGGCCGGTATACGAGTCAATGTACTGATCATTCAGGTCGGAAACTAAGCGGAATTCGAGGTTGGCGGTGCGGCCAAGCACGCGCTTCGCTTCGGCAGTATCCTGCACGCCCGGAAGCTCAACCACAATGCGGTTGCTGCCCTGAGTCTGCACCAGCGCCTCAGCCACGCCCAGCTCGTTAATCCGGTTGCGCAATGTGGTTAAGTTCTGGTTCACCGCGTAGGATTCAATTTCCTGCTTGCGCACGTCAGTATAATTTAAGCGCAGGGTTGAGCCGCTGTCGGTTGCAACCGCCTGCTGGGTAAATTCATTGCCGCTGCGGCGCAGGAAATCCATGGCCGCTGAACGGTCGTCATTATTGGCGAACTGCACCGTAATGGTGTTGCTGCTCAGCGAAAGGCTGTTGAATTTCAGTTTGTTGTCGCGCAGCTGGCGGCGCAGGTCGGCAGCCGATGTTTCCATGCGCTGCGCAATGGCTTTATCCATGTCCACTTCAAGCAGGAAGTGCACGCCGCCGCGCAGGTCCAGGCCAAGCTTCATCGGCTTGGCGCCGATTTTCTGCAGCCATTCAGGCGTGGTCGGCGCAAGGTTCAGCGCAACAACATAGTCATCGCCTAAGCCGCGGCGCAGCGCATCTTTGGCTTTTAATTGCGCCTCGCTTGAATCTACGCGCAATAAGGCAGCATTATTGGTGAAGCTGTTGTCATGTGACGCAATTTTTTCACTTTTTAATATTTGCTCTGCTTTTTGCACGATGCTCTGGTCAATTTGAGTACCGGCTTTGGCACCCGAAATCTGAACAGCAGGTTCATCTGGATACAAACTTGGCAGGGCATATAATGTGCTGACCGCTAAAACCACTAGGATCAGCAGATATTTCCATGCTGGGTAACGCATTCGTTTTCTTCTTAAAATGAAAAAAGCCGCGCGGATGCGCGACTGTTTTTTGATTAAAGGTTGTTTAGCGTGCCTTCAGGAAGAACTGAAATTACGCTGGCGCGCTGGACTTTTACCTCTACGCCGCGGCTCAGCTCAACCACTGCAAAATCGCCGTCGATTTTAGTGATTTTGCCCATCAGGCCGCCGGCAAAAACCACTTCGCTGCCCACGCCCAGGCTTTCAACCAGCGCGCGGTGCTCTTTTGTGCGCTTGGCTTGCGGGCGCCAAATCAGGAAGTAGAAGATTGCGACAAAAACCGCAACCATTAAAATATTTGCCATAAGGCTTGGCTGCTGTGCTGCTTCACCCGCCGCGTGAGCGGTAGAAATAAAAAGGCTCATTTAAATTTCCTAAACTAATAAAACTGTATATCAATGACATGATAATAAACTGGATTGTTCTGCAATTTACCCTGTCTTTTTCTTCAGCGCAAATGCTGAAAGATTAATCTTGCGGGCAAGGTGGCACTTCTAAACCGCGGCGGGCATAAAAGTCCTGAACAAACGCGTCAAATGTGCCGTTGTCCAAGGCGTCGCGGATGTCCTGAGTAAAGCGCTGGTAATAGCGCAGGTTGTGAATCGTGCCCAGCATTGAGCCCAGCATTTCGCCGCATTTTTCCAGATGGAACAGGTAGGCGCGGGTGAAATTGCTGCAGGTATAGCAGTCGCAGTCAGCGTCCAGCGGGCCCTGGTCGTAGCGGTATTTGGCGTTGCGGATGCGCACCAGGCCGTCAGAGACAAAATAATGGCCGTTGCGCGCGTTGCGCGAAGGCATGACGCAGTCAAACATGTCCACACCGCGGCGGATGCCTTCAACGATGTCTTCAGGCTTGCCCACGCCCATCAGGTAGCGCGGCTTGTCTTCCGGCATTTTCGCCGGCAGGTAGTCCAGCACCTTGATCATTTCTTCTTTCGGCTCGCCGACCGACAGGCCGCCGATCGCGTAGCCGTCAAAGCCGACTTCAAGCAGGCCATTCAGCGATTCGTCGCGCAGGTCTTCGTACATGCCGCCCTGAATGATGCCGAACAGCGCATTGCTGTTTTTCAGCTCATCATGGTGATGGGTTTTGCAGCGCTTGGCCCAGCGCAGCGACAGCTGCAGGGATTTTTGCGCTTCTTCATGCGTGGCCGGATAAGGCGTGCATTCATCAAAAATCATCACGATGTCTGAATTTAAAGTCTTTTGAATTTCCATGGAAATTTCAGGCGATAAAAAGACTTTGGAGCCGTCAATCGGCGAGCGGAAAGTCACGCCTTCTTCCTTGATTTTGCGCATGGCGCCAAGGCTGAAGACCTGGAAGCCGCCGGAATCGGTCAGAATCGGCTTGTCCCATTTCATGAATTCATGCAGGCCGCCGTGCTGTTCAATCACTTCAAGGCCCGGGCGCAGATACAGATGGAAGGTATTGCCCAAAATAATTTGCGCTTTAATCTCTTCGATGTCGCGCGGGAGCATGCCTTTAACCGTGCCGTAAGTGCCGACAGGCATGAATACCGGCGTTTCAACCACGCCGTGCGCAAGGGTCAGGCGGCCGCGGCGGGCGCGCCCCGACTGGCCTAATTTTTCAAACTTCATACAGAGTCCAAATCAAGGCGAAAAACAGTTCGCTGATCATTAGTGCTAAAAGTACGCTATTTTCCTTGATTCTGGCCTTAAACGCCAGTTTTGTGATGCATTGCGCAGCCAATTTTAACTAAATTGTTTATTTCGAATATAAAAATGCGCGGCTGCGGGCAGCCCTCAGGCGAATCCTGCATATCGGAATTGTTTATTGCTGAAACGGTATGCTGCGGCTGCGGGTTTATGTAAGGAAAGAATGCATATGCCGCAATAGTGTTCATTGCTGCGCTTTATTGGAAAGGGCAAAGCTGCTGGCGGGCTGAAGAATTCAGCCGCATCCGCCTGCAAATCAAAAGCCTAAGTGGGGGGATTTGGAATCCAGGCATCCGGCAGCGGATGCTTGAATTTGACATCGGGCTAGAAATTCGGGCGGTAATCGAAATTCTGCGCTGCTGCGCTGTCGCGGAATGGGCGGATGGCTTTTTTGCCTAAGGTCATGGTGTTGACGATATTGTTCGGGAAAATCTGGATGTGGTTGTTGAACAGCTCGACGTTGCGGTTGAAGATGCTAATGGCCGCGCCGACGTTTTCGTTCTGCTCTTCAATTTCATGCATCATTTTCAGATAAATTTCATTGGCTTTCAGTTCAGGATAGTTTTCCACCACCACATTCAGGCTGTGCATCAGCTCTTTGTTCAGCGACTCAATGCGCTGCAGCTGCGACACATCGGTATTGTTCAGATTCAGGTTCAGAATGTTCTGGCGCAGTTCCGTCACTTTTTCCAGCGTGCCTTTTTCAAAGCTGGAATACTGCTCCACCAGCGGCTGCAGGCCGTCCAGAATCTTGATTTTCTGGCGCTCATAGCTGGCGACATCCGCCCATGCCCGGATAGTGGCGTTATGGTGGCGCACAATAGTGTTGCGGATCATGATGCAGGCCAAAACCGCAGCAATGATCAGTAATAAAAACAGCAGCAGCGCCATCATCTCAATTCCCCTAAAGCCTGCAGGCAGCCTTATTTCAAGAGCTGCGTCAGGTCATGCTTTAAATTTTCTAATGCGGTTAATTTAAACGTTCTCAAGTGTCCGCGCAATGCCGAAATATCCTCAATCTTCTCCGCTTTGCTGGACGCTTTGAACAGATCCTGCGCCCCTAAAAAGCACAGGATATTGCTGGACGGATGAAACATCAGGTCGCCCTGGCGCTGCGCAAAAAAATCCGCCAGGCGCAGCACGAAGCCGGGGCTCATCAGCCTGGCAGTCTGCATTTCATCGCTGCCGTAGAATTTCAGGCGCTGATTGATCTGAATGTCGCTGCTGTGCCACGGAAAGCTGTAAGGATAGTAAAATGCGGTATTGACGCTGGACACCGCGATGCCCTGAATAGCCGCATCAAAAACAAAGATTCCCCATAAGTCTTTGTGCACCTCTTTGAGCTTGATTTCCTCGCCGTCCTTGCCATGTGCTTTAATTTCATCAACATAGTGATATTGAAACACCAGCACCTGATGTTGCTGGCCATTTTCATCTTCCCAGACCGTGCTGGCGTAGTTGCTGATGTCGTTGGAAAGCGAGCCCTGATTGAACACAGGAAATAAGCGCTTGAGATGGGCAGCGAAATGCAGCGGATTCAGCGGGATGGAAAGATGCTGCGGCTGCCGGCCAAAGGCCAGCTGATATTTTTTGGCAATGCTTTCCCTTTCCAGAAAGGCGATGGCTTCCTGCACCGGATCATCATTTTCATAGCTGATATAGGCCCAGAAGATCATCAGCAGGCCGGCCAGCAGGCACAGCTGCGCCCAGAAATGCGCAGGCTGAAAAAAAACCGGCAAAGCCGTCAAGGCGCCGGCCGCCGCCAGCAGGCGCGGCAGCAGGTTTTCAAAGTGCAGGGAAATCGGCGCGTTCCAGGGATGCAGGCCATCCAGAATATCCTGATGCGAATGCGCGCTGCGGCCCAAGTCCCACAGCCGGGCGATATTCCGGAAAATCACTTCATTTTTCCTGCGCCGGATATGGATGGAGCGCTTAACGGAATCGACGGGCATGGGGCGGGCTTCCGGCTGCTACAGGCGGATGCTGTCAATCAGCATGGCGTCGCCATAGCTGAAAAAGCGGTATCGGCTGTCTACGGCATAGCGGTAGGCGTTCAGGATATTGTCGCGGCTGGACAGGGCGGACACCAGCATCAGCAGCGTGGACTCAGGCAGGTGGAAGTTGGTGATCAGGCGGTCAACCACTTTAAACTCATAGCCGGGATAGATGAAAATCTGGGTATCGCCGCTCCAGGCCTGCAGCGCGCCGCCATGCGCCTGCGCTGCGCTTTCAGCCGCGCGGGTTGCGGTGGTGCCGACGGCAATCACTTTATTGCCGCGGGCTTTGGCCTGCCGGATCAGCTCAACGGTCTGTTCCGGCACATCGCACCATTCGCTGTGCATAATGTGGCTGGCAATGTCCGCTGCGCGCACAGGCAGGAAGGTGCCGGCGCCGACATGCAGGGTGACAAAGGCCTTGCCGATGCCTTTGGCCTCTAATTTTTCCAGCAGCTCCTGGTCAAAGTGCAGGCTGGCGGTTGGCGCCGCCACGCTTGCCAGCTTGGCCGGATCGTTGAAAACGGTTTGATAGCGCTCGGTGTCAATGGCTTCGGCTTCGCGGTTGAAATACGGCGGAATCGGCAGGGCGCCGTATTGCTCCAGAACCTCTAAAACCGGCTGTGAAAACTCAACGATGAACAGGTTTTCATGCCGGCCTTTGACCGTCACCGGCACTTCATCCGGGCCAATAAACAGTTCTGCGCCGGCTTTCGGCGAGTTGCTGGCTTTGATGTGGCAGTGGGCGGTGAATTGGTCCATCATGCGTTCGACCAGCACTTCAACGGCGCCGCCGCTGGCGCGCTTGCCTTTTAAGCGCGCCTTCATGACTTTGGTGTCGTTCAAGAGCAGCAGGTCGCCCGGCTCAAGCAAATCTAAAATGTCAGTGAAATGGCCGTCATGATGCTGGCCTTGGCTGTCTAGATGCAGCAGGCGGGAGGCGCTGCGGTTCTGCAGCGGATAGCGGGCAATGAGTTCATCGGGGAGATCAAAACTGAAATCTGAAAGTTGCATGAGGAATGTATAAAGCAGGGGATAAAATTGCGCCTAGTATATGCTTTTTTAGCTTTGATGGCTGAATTTGGCTATTTATGAAGCGGAAAAAACTTGAGATGACTTAAAAGTAATCAAATGTGTATTTCATGCGTTGACAAGCTGATGAAACAGGGTAATATAGCCGTCATCCACTCCCGAGGTGGTGAAATTGGTAGACGCGGCGGACTCAAAATCCGCTG
>NZ_JAVXCI010000105.1:0-9975 GCF_036659555.1 Acinetobacter sp. | reverse complement strand
GTCAGATCAATCAGCTTTTCTTTGCCAAGCAAAATATCAGGATTTTCTTGAATTTCGACTTCTCGTTTCTTAACCCAGTTTTCAGCTAACTTCTTTGAGTGAAATGTTTTACTTTCAGAGAAAGTAGGAAAGCCCTTTCGATTGATTCGAATCGCAGCACGATAGTTAACTTTACCATCTGCACCTTTCCTTGCTGTAATTGACCCCATAATTTACACCACAACCTGTTTTTTTGATTATGGTGTAAAATTTGGTGTAAATGCAAACCGATTAGCCCACCTAAACACAGGTTAAAACAGATTCGCGCAGGTTGCGAAACATAGATTAAAGGTATGATTTTTAATGACTATTAACAAAAACATTGAAAACACTCAATCTCCGCGAATCAGTGTTGCGCCGATGATGGACTGGACCACCAAAGACTACCGTTTCTTTGCCCGCCTGTTTAACCCAAATGTGATCTTATATACCGAAATGGTCACGACCGGCGCGATTTTATTCGGCGACGCCAAGCGCCATCTGGATTTCAATCAGGAAGAGCATCCCATCGTATTGCAGCTGGGCGGCTCCAATCCCAAAGACTTGGCGCTGTGCAGCAAAATGGCGCAGGACTGGGGCTATGACGAAGTCAATTTAAATGTCGGCTGCCCAAGCGACCGCGTGCAGAATAATAAAATCGGCGCCTGCCTGATGGCTGAGCCGGATTTAGTGGCGGAATGCATTGCCGAAATGCGCAATGCGGTGGATATTCCAGTGACGGTGAAGCACCGCATCGGCATTGACGACATGCAGTCTTATGAACAGATGCTGCATTTTGTGGATACTGTGGCGAAAACAGGCTGCGATAACTTTATTGTGCATGCGCGGATTGCCCTGCTGAAAGGCTTATCGCCTAAAGAAAACCGCGATGTGCCGCCGCTGCGCTATGAGGATGTTTACCGCTTAAAGCAGGAGCGCCCGAATCTGCTGATTGAAATCAACGGCGGCGTAAAAACATTTGCTGAAACTCAGGCGCATTTGCAGCATACCGATGGCGTGATGATTGGCCGCGAAGCCTATCACAACCCTTACCTGCTGGCTGAACTGGGTCAATTGTGGGATTTAGGGCATCCTGACCGTTTTGAAATTATCGAGCAGATGCTGCCGTATATTGCCCGGCGCATGGCGGAAGGCGCGCCATTGTCGATTATCACCCGGCATATTTTAGGCCTGTTTCAAAACCTGCCGGGCGCGCGCAAATGGCGCCAGGCGCTCAGCGGCGGCAATGCCAAGACTTTTGCCGATCTTGAAAGCGCGATTCAGCAGATCAAGGGCGCCATGCAGCGCACTGAAGACGAAGCCCGGGAATATCAGGCTTCGCACTGATGCGCACAGCGCTCTGCTGATGAACCTTAGCCTTGCGCTTCCGCTCAGTCAGCAGCGTTGCGTATTGGCAATAAAAAAGCCAGCCGATTGCTTCACTGGCTGGCTTTTCTTTATGTTCCGGCTTGAGCTGCGCCTTTACAGCTCAGCAGGCTGCGCATAGCCTCAGTGATGATTATAAACCGCATGGCCACGTTCTTTCACCGCAGCGATTTTTTTGCCTTCCACTTTGGCCTGATCCAGCTTTCCGGCCTGAACCAGCGCCCGGGTGCTGTCAATCTGCGCCGTCAGCTGGTCATATAAAGCGTCTGAGGTCGGCGCTTTTGGATCTTTGGTTTTCAGCTTGATTTTTTTGGCGTCTAAAGCCGCTGCCTTCATATTGTCCAGCGCTTTCAGCGCGTCTTTCTGGTTCTCCGCCTTGTTGAAGGCTTTAAAGTTTTTGGCCAGGGTTTCCATATTATGTTCAAGATTGCCTGCAAAGCTCAGGCTGCTGAACGACAAAGCTGCGGAAAAGATAACGGTGGCTAAAGTTTTTTTGATCATGCTGCTGTCCTTTTAAAGATCCATTTAAAAACTGTGGCTATTGCTGCGGTTTAATTGCGCTGAAATTTTAATTTTACGCATTAAACATAGTGTAAATCCTATAAAAAATGCAACGGATCCGCTGCATTTTAATGACCGGGGAACAGATTTTTTTTAAACAGGCGCCATTTCATGATGCAGGGCATCGTGAATCGCCTCCACCAGCTGCTGCGCAATCTCCTGCTTCGGGGCTTTATCCAGATCCCGCTTCTGCATCTGATACTGCTCTGCAAAGAACACAATCATGGCGTTTTCATCAGAAGCAAAGCCGATATCTGCGCGCGACACATCATTGCAGGCAATCATGTCGAGCTTTTTCGCCACCAGCTTGCCGGCTGCGTATTCTTCAACATTGCGGGTTTCGGCGGCGAAGCCGACCATAAACGGGCGCTTGGCCTGCTGCGCAATGGTGGCCACAATATCCGGATTCTTCACCAAAGCGACATTCAGCTCATCGCCGGCTTTCTTAATCTTATGCTCCGCCACCTGCGCCACGCGGTAGTCGGCAACGGCCGCCGTGGCAATGAAAATGTCGCAGCCCTGATCCAGCAGCGCCATGCTTTGATCCAGCATCTGCACTGCAGACTGCACATTGATGCGGCGCACGCCATTTGGCGTTTCCAGGCTGACCGGCCCGGCAATTAAAGTGACTTTTGCGCCAGCGGCGTAACAGGCTGCAGCCAGGGCAAAGCCCATCTTGCCGGTGCTGTGGTTGGAAATATAGCGCACAGGGTCAATCGCTTCGCGGGTTGGGCCTGCGGTAATCACCACATGCTTGCCGGCCAGCAGGCCAAATTTTTCCGCGATCGCGCGCTGCGCGCGGTGGAAATACTGCGTGACCTGAATGGCTAAGTCTTCCGGCTCCGGCATCCGCCCCAGGCCGACATCGCCGCAGGCCTGCACCCCGGCATCCGGCATAATCACATGCACGCCGTCTTCCACCAGCGTGTTCAAATTGCGCTGCGTGGCTTTGGCGGCCCACATCTGCTGATTCATGGCGGGCGCCACCCAAACCGGCGCCTTCGCCGCCAGATACAGCGTTGACAATAAATCATCCGCCAAACCAGCCGCAAACTTGGCCAAAGTATCGCAAGTCGCAGGAGCCACCAGCACCAGGTCTGCCCAGCGCGCCAGCTCAATATGCCCCATGCCGGCTTCCGCTTCCGGGTCAAGCAGTTTGGTATGCACCGGGTTGCCTGAAAGCGCCTGAAAAGTCAGCGGGGTAACAAAGGCTTGCGCGCCTTCCGTCATCACCACCCGCACATTGAATCCGGCATCTTTCAGGCGCCGGACCAGAATCGCGCTTTTATAGGCCGCAATGCCGCCGGAAACACCCAAAATAATGTTTTTGTTTGGAATTACACTTAAATCAAAACTCACGAACAGGCTACCTATCTGTTGCAGTGGCGCTCACAATAGCATTAAATATGGCCAGACCCAAGATTCAGCTTGGGAAAACCAAACGCTGCTATAATAAAAAAGCCTAAAAATAATGAATTTTTCAATCAAAAACTGGCCGGAACAGGAACGGCCGCGCGAACGCCTGCTGTCGCAGGGCGCGCAAAGCCTGTCTGACGCTGAGCTGCTGGCGATTTTTCTGCGTTCAGGCTCGCAGCAGCATTCCGCAGTTGAACTGGGCCGCCTGCTGATTCAGCATTTCGGCAGCCTGAATCCGATTTTAGATGCGCGGCTGGAGGACTTAAGCCAGTTTCACGGCATCGGCGCAAGCAAATATGCGCAGCTGATGGCGGTGAAAGAGCTGGGCCGGCGCTATGTCACGCAGCAGCTGAAGCAGACCGCGCTGCCGCTCGGCACTTCCCGGCAGCTGCTGGACTTTCTGCGCTTTGAGTTTTTAGGCGAAGCGCAGGAAGTGTTCGGTGTGCTGTGCCTGGATGCGCATTTAAGGAAAATCAGCTTTAAAAAGCTATTCTTCGGCTCGCTGAATGCCTGCGAAATTTCCATCAACCAGCTGCTGCGCCACGCCATTTCACAGCGCGCCACATCCATTGTGATTGCGCATAATCATCCCTTTGGCAAGCCGGAACCTTCGCCGGCGGATCTGCAGCTGACCCGGCACATACAGCAGGCCTGCAGCCTGCTGGAAATCCGCCTCATCGACCACTGCATTGTTTCCGCCGAAGGCTGCTTTTCCTTTGCCGAGCACCGCCTGATCAGCCCGGAAAAATCGGCATAAAACACATATTGACAAAGGCTTGGGCGCATATGAAGATCAGTCCAAATCCGTGAAGATTCTAATAACATGATTGTGCGTGACCAACCCAGTGTATTTAAGCTGCTCTTTTCCTGGCGCGGCACAATTTTGCCGAAAGTGCTGCCGCCTTTGGGCGTGGTCATGCTGCTGTCCGCGATTATCGGCGGCCTGTCCTACGTCGGCCTGTTTCATTTTCCTGAATTGCCTTTGGTCGGCTTCACCTTAATCGGCGTAGTGCTGTCGATTTTTCTGGGCTTTAAAAACTCGGCCTGCTATGACCGCTGGTGGGAAGCGCGCAAGCTCTGGGGCATTTTAATTGCCAATGCGCGGCATTTTGACCGCGACTGCCGCGTGCTCAGCCAAGGCCGCCGCGAACGCGTGATTCAGCATGTGATTGTATTTGCTAATGTGCTGCGGGACCGCCTGCGCCACCAGACCGCCAATCCGACTGAACTGGTGGAAACCAGCGGCATGAGCCCTCAGGCCATTTCGCAGCTGTATCAGCAGGCCAATGCGCCGCAGTACACGCTGAGCCTGATCCAGTGGGAGCTGATGCAGGCGATGAAAGAGGGGGAAATTTCAGACATTCTGTATACCCAGATGAATCAGCATGTCATGGAGCTGAGCACGGTGCTGACCGGCTGTGACCGGATTGCCACCACGCCGCTGCCTTTCGCCTATTCCGTGCTGCTGAACCGCACCGTGTATTTTTTCTGCTTTATCCTGCCGTTCAGCCTCGGCTCAACGCTGGGCTTGGCCACCCCGCTTCTGGTGGGAATTTTGGCTTATACTTTCCTCGGCCTGGATGCGCTCAGCTCGGAAATTGAAGAGCCTTTCGGCACGCAGAGCAATGACCTGCCGCTGGACTCGATGGTGCGCACCATCGAAATTGAGCTGCTGGGAACGCTGGGCAAGCCGACCCCGCCACCGATTCAGGCGCAGGATAATAATCTGCTTTAATTAAAATCCCTCCCTTGCTGCACAATGTTTCTCTAAGAAAAAAAGGCGCAAATCCCTCTTTCCCCAAAGGGGGCTCAGAGGGATTAAAAATTAACGGAAATTCTCCCAAATGCCCGCCTGCCCTTCCTTAATTTGCGGAATATTGCCCAGCTTAATCCACGGCATGTTATCGCCATGAAAATCGCTGCCTACAGACACTTTCAAGCCATGCGCCGCAATCATGCGATCCACCATCTGGCGCGTGGACAAAGGCTCAACTGCGGGCGGCAGCTCCACCGCATCGCCGCCGAACTGCGCGAAAATTTCAATTAAATAGCGGATATTGGTGGCCGACAGGTCATAGCGGGTCGGATGCGCCAGCACCGCAAAGCCGCCGCTGGCGTGAATCGCCTGAATGGTTTCCTGCAGCCCCAGACCGTCAAATTTGACATAGGCTTTCTTGCCTTCCTTGATGTATTTGTCAAAGGCCTGCTGCGGCCGGCTGACCAGGCCTTTCTCCACCAGGGTTTTGGCAATATGGGTGCGGGTAATCCGGTCCGCAATGCCGTCCACTTTGGCGATCACATCGGCATAAATATCCTGGCCAATCAATGGCGTCAGCAAACCGCAAATCTGCCGGGCGCGCGCCGCGCGGATCTGCTTCTGCTGCTCCAGCACCGCCAGCAGCGGCGCCGGATGCTGCATATTCAGCGCCACAATATGCACGCCGTAGCTCTTTTTCGTGGCCGGGCGCGACCATTGGCTGGAAATTTCCACGCCGGAAATTAAAGTAATGCCTGATTTTCCCGCAGCTTCTTCAGCTGCATTTAAGCCATCCATCGTATCATGATCAGTCAGCGCCAGCGTATGAATGCCTATGGCTGAGGCAGCCTGCACCAGCTGTTCCGGTGACAAAGTTCCATCAGAAATATTACTGTGTGTATGTAAATCTACGCCGCGCATCAATTATACTATGCCGTTTAATTTGATCAGAGATTAGATACTCTAACATGAAAGCACTTTTAGACTTTGTGCCGCTCATTATTTTCTTTTATTTGTATAAAACTGTAGACCCGAAAGATACCGAGCATCCCCTCCTGCAGCTGATCGGCTCCGCCGGCGGCATCGACAATAATAATATTCTGGCGGCAACCACAGGTCTGATTATTTCCATGTTGGCGGTATACGGCGCCATGTTTGTCATGCAGAAGTTCCGCCTGGACAAGCAGCAGTGGATTGTGCTGTTCATGACGGTAATCTTCGGCGGCATCACCCTAATGCTCAGCGATGACTTTTATATCCGCTTAAAGGCGGTGCTGCTGAATCTGGTCTTTGCCGGCGCATTCCTGCTTTCCCCCTGGTTCAGCAAAGAGCGCAAGCCGCTGATTGAGCGCCTGTTCGGCCCGGTGCTGAGCCTGACAGAAAACGGCTGGAAGAAGCTCAATTTCGCCTGGGCCTGCATGTTTGTGGTGATGTCCTGCCTGCATATTTTCTTTGCCTATTTGTACATGGGCGGAAAATACTGGGGTGAATTCACCGCATTTGGCGACATGATCGTCATGTTTTCCTTTATCATTATTCAGTTTATTGTATTGCGCAAATACTTTAAGACCTCTGAATAGCTCCTCCGCTTTAAAATTCGAGAAATCACATGCCATTATTCGTTGTGACCTGTACAGATAATGAAGGTACAGTAGAAAAGCGCCTTGCGGTGCGCCCTCAGCACCTTGCACGCCTGGAAAAATTAGATGCTGAAGGCCGCCTGATCGCAGCCGGCGCAATGCCGAAAGACCCGGGCAATCCGCAGGCGGGTTTTTACGGCAGCACGATTATTGCCGATTTTGACTCCCGCGAGGCGCTGGACGCCTGGCTGCAGGAAGAGCCTTTCCTTAAAGAAGGCGTGTACGGCCATATTGACGTAAAGCCTTTCAACAAAGCTTTCCCTAAAGGATAAGTTCATGCGCGCTGCCGTTTCCAGCTTGCTGGGCCTCTCCATACTTTGCACTTCCGCATGGGCAGTCGAAACTGCACCTGCTCCGGCAGCGGCCGCAGCGCCTGCGCCGCAAACCCTGCCGGCCAGCAAGCCTAAAGCTGCGCCGGCGGCAGCCAATCCGAATGCGCCTGTTCTGGAAAATAAAGCGCTGACTGCAGAGCAGCAGGCTCAGAACAAAGCCCTGCAGGAAGCTAAAATCAAGGCGCTGGTCAAAGACCAGCATTCGCGCCTGCAGCAGCTGGAAAAAGCCAATTTGGAAGCCTTGGCGCAAAATCAGGAACTGCAGCTGAAAAATGACAGCTTAGGCGTGCAGGTGCAGGTCCTGCAAAGCGAACGCAGCGCGCAAATGTTCCTGTACGGCGCAGCCACTATTGCTGCCGGCGTGCTGCTGGGCTTCCTGATTGCAGGCTATGTGCATACCAAGCGCCGCCGCCAGTGGTAGGCGCCCTCTTCAATTTTCTGTGAAAGGCTGAGCTGTGTCTGACGCAATCCAAACGGCCGATCTTGATTGGCAATCTGTGGACGGAATAGATGTTCCCGTTTCCAGGCAATTCGGCGATGTATACTTTTCCAAAGACAACGGCCTGCTGGAAACCCGCCATGTTTTTTTAAATGGCAATGACTTGCCGGAGCGCCTTGCGCAGCTGCAGGACTTTGACTATTTCTGCGTGGGCGAAACCGGCTTTGGCACCGGGCTGAACATTTTGGCCCTGTGGCAGCTGTGGCGGCAGGTCCGGCCGGACAACCGCAGCCGGCTGCATGCCGTTTCCGTCGAAAAATTTCCGCTGTCTAAGCCTGATTTAATCCGCGCGCTGCAGGCCTGGCCGGAACTGCAGCCCTTGGCGCAGCAGCTGATTGCACAGTATCCGCTGCCGCTGGCCGGATGCCACCGCCTGTCTTTCCCGGATGAACGCTTCTCTTTGGACCTGTGGCTGGGCGATGCGCACGATGTGTTTCCAATGATGCACAGAACCCGGCAGGTTGACGCCTGGTTTCTGGACGGCTTTGCGCCCGCCTGCAATCCCGATTTGTGGGAAGAGCATATTTTAAGCCATATTGCGCGCCTGTCCGGCTATGGCACCAGCTTTGCCTCATTCAGCGTGGCTGGGGTTCTAAAGCGCGGCTTAAGGCAGCATGGCATCACCGTCAGCCGCCCGCGCGGCTTTGGCCATAAGCGCGAAATGCTGAAAGGTATCTGGAAGCCCGCTGCCCCGGCGGATGAAGCTGCGCAAAACTCAGCGCCCGGCCCACAGCCCGCCTTAAAGCAACGCCAGATTGCCGTGATTGGCGCAGGTATTGCCGGCTTGAGCTGCGCATGGGCATTCGCGCAGCGCGGGCATCAAGTTACCGTTTACGACCAGTCAGCGCCTTTGGCGGGCGGTTCCGGCAACCCGCTGGCGCTGCTGAATCCCAAACTGCCCGCCATCGGGCAAAGCCATTCCCATCTGATGAGCCTGTCCTGGCGGCATGCCATTGCGCACTATGCGCAATTCAGCGCCTTCCGCCCAATCCGCGTGCGCCAGCTGGCGCTAAAGCATGCGGAAGCGCTGCCGGACTTGGCCGCACAGTATCCTGAAGCCGTGCTGCGCGCTGAAAGCGCCGCCGGCAGTGACATCGCCACAGAGTTTTCAAGCCTGAATCTGCTGCAGGCCGGCGCGGTCTCGCCGCATCAATTGCGCGATCAGATTCTGCAGCATCCGCTGATTCGGTTTCAGCAGGCTGAAATTACGCAAATTCAGCAGGCAGGCGCAGTGCAGGTTTTCAGCCAGAATCAGCTGCTGGCGGAATATGACCATGCAGTGGTTTGCGCAGCGCGGCACAGCGGCCGGTTTTTTGCCGATTATCCGCTGCTGAAGCCGATCCGCGGCCAGGTCAGCTGGGCTGAAAACCCTGAAAACCCTTTAGATGCGGAGCAGGCCTACAGCTACGGCGGCTACTGCATGCAGCTGGATGCGGGCCATTTGATTCTCGGCGCATCATTCCATCCCAGCCGGGAGGATGATGAGGTGCTGCAGGAAGACCATGTGCATAACTATCAGCTTATCCACAGCGCCTTTCCCCAGTACGCGCAGTCCTTGGCCCCAGTGGAAAGCTGGCAGGGCCGCGCGTCTGTGCGCGCGCAGAGCCAGGACTATTTTCCGCTGCTGGGCAAACTGCAGGATGAGCAGGAAATTTACAGCTTTGCCGGCTTAGGCTCAAAAGGCTTTTTATATGCGCCGCTGTGCAGCGAAGTGCTGGCAGCGCTGATTCTGGGCGAAGCCTGCCCGGCTCCGGCTGCGCTGCTGAACAGGCTCAGCGCCAAGCGCTTTCAGAAAAAAGTCAAGCCGAAAAAGCCTTATCTGAAGAAAAGCGCTGATTCGCCGCTTCAGCCCGGATGCTGAACCGGCAGGCGCGACCCGCCTTTGATCAGGGCCGCGCGGAGGACTGCGCATAAAAACCGGCCATAAAAAAGCGCCTTGCGGCGCTTTTTCCTCTTTCAGCTCAGCAGCCTTGTTCTACTAAAGGCAAGCCGGCATCGCGGGCGGCGCGTGTGCCGCCCATCAGAATTACATATTCGCGCGAGCTGTCGAAGCCCTCTAATTTCTCAGCTGCGCGCGGCGCTTTGCTTCCGCCGCCGCATAAAATGTAAATGGGCTGATCCGTTGACACCTGAGTTAAGCTGCCTGCAGAAAGGTCATTAATGGGCTGGTTGACAGCGCCTTTAACGTGCGCTTCCGCATAAGCGCTTGAATCGCGTACATCCCAGATAACGGCATTTTCTGGGAACTCAAATGTTGTAATTTCTTGCTTACGGATCATTGTGCACTCCTTTGATGTAAACAACACTTGGCAAATGAAGAAAACATCCCTAGCATCTCAGATATTCTTTCCATTTGTAAAGGTCTAA
>NZ_JAVXCI010000104.1:0-10351 GCF_036659555.1 Acinetobacter sp. | reverse complement strand
GGCATTTTTTTTTGAAAAAGGTTCCCTCATGTTAAAACAAACCTTGCTCTATACCGGTAAAGCGAAATCTGTTTATGAAACAGACAGTGCAGACCACCTCATCCTAGTCTTCCGTGATGATGCTTCTGCATTCAATGGCGAAAAAATTGAACAGCTGGACCGCAAAGGCAAGGTGAACAACCGTTTTAACGCCTTCATCATGGAAAAACTGGCAGCTGCCGGCATTGAAACCCACTTTGAAAAACTGCTTTCTCCGACTGAAGTTTTAGTTAAAAAACTGCAGATGATTCCGGTTGAATGCGTTGTCCGCAACTATGCAGCAGGCTCACTGTGCCGCCGCCTGGGCGTGGAAGAAGGCAAAGAGCTGACGCCGCCGACTTTTGAACTGTTCTTTAAAGACGATGCGCTGGGCGACCCGATGGTCAACGAATCTCAGGCGATTTCCCTGGGCTGGGCGACTGCTGAGCAGCTGGTTCAAATGAAAGAGCTGACTTATAAAGTCAACGAAGTGCTGAAAGAGCTATTCGCTGCCGGCGGCATGCTTCTGGTCGACTTTAAGCTTGAATTCGGCGTGTTCCATGACCGCATTGTTCTGGGTGACGAATTCTCTCCGGACGGCTGCCGCCTGTGGGACAAAGACACCAAGAAAAAACTGGATAAAGACCGTTTCCGCCAAGGCTTAGGCGGCGTGGTTGAAGCTTATGAAGAAGTGGCTGCCCGCATCGGCATCGACCTTTCAGACATCTGATCTGTACTGAAGCTTCAAAGCGGAAAACCGGGCATTTAGCCCGGTTTTTTATTCTATTGATTTTATTTAAAGCTATTCTGCTGATCCGCAAGAACCGCAACGCCGCATAAAAACATAGCGCGCCTTTTAATCTTCCAGCTCCGCCACCAGTGCTGCTGATCTTCAGTTTTCCGCGGCTTCGTCCTGCGGCATTTTTTCCAAGGCAAAAAAGCCAGCCCATTGCTTAAGCGGCCGGCCTTGCGCACAGTGGAAGCCTTTGCATTTCAACAGAGCCTTACTGCTGCTGCTGTTCCTGCATCCAGCGCCGCTGCTGCAGGCGCTCGCCTTCCACTTCGCGCTTATTGCGGGCGGATTCATACAGTTTCGTGCCTTTCAGCTCGGGCGGCAGATAGTCCTGCTGCACAAAATGCTCCGGATAATTGTGCGGATACAGGTAGTCTACGCCGTAGCCCTGCGCTTTCATCAGCTTGGTTGGCGCGTTGCGCAAATGCAGCGGCACCGGCAGGCTGGCGGTTTTTTCCGCCAGGCTCATGGCTTTGTTAATGGCTAAATAAGTGCTGTTGCTTTTGGCGCTGGTGGCCAAATACACCGCGCACTGGCCAAGGATAATCCGCGCTTCAGGCATGCCGACGGCCTGCACGGAGCGGAAGCATTCGCCGGCCAGCAGCAGCGCATTCGGATTGGAATTGCCGATATCTTCTGAGGCGGAAATCAGCATGCGCCGGGCAATAAACACCGGATCTTCGCCGCCTTTCAGCATGCGCGCCATCCAGTACAGCGCGGCGTCCGGATCGCTGCCGCGGATTGACTTAATAAAGGCCGAAACCAGGTCATAATGCTGTTCGCCGGATTTGTCATAGCGGGCGATATTCTGCTGCGCGACCCGCACGGTCACCGCATTGGTGATGATGTTTTCCACATCCGGCTCAAATGTGCTGGCAATCAAGTCCAGCAGGTTCAGCGCCTTGCGCGCATCACCGGCAGCGAACTGCAGCAGCGCGTCAAATTCGTCGATCTGGATATGGCGCGCCTGCAGGAAACTGTCCTGCTGCACGGCCTGCGTCAGCAGGGTTTGCACCGCTTCGGCAGACAGCGCATTCAGGCTATAGACCTGGCAGCGCGACAACAGCGCGCTGTTGACCTCAAAGGATGGGTTTTCCGTAGTGGCGCCAATCAGGGTGATTTTGCCTTTTTCCACAGCATTCAGCAGCGCGTCCTGCTGCGACTTGTTGAAGCGGTGAATTTCATCAATAAACACCACCGGCGCCAGCAGGTCGCCGCCGTCGGCGATCACTTCACGCAGCTCCTTCACCCCGGCATTCAGCGCAGACAGGCTGACGAAAGGCCGGTCGACCGCCTGCGCCAGCAGCAGCGCAATGGTGGTTTTGCCGACCCCCGGAGGCCCCCAGAAAATAATCGACGGCAAATGCCCCTGATCAATCATTTGACGCAGCGGCGCCTGATGGCCCAAGAGGTGATCCTGTCCAATAATTTGCGACAAGTCACGGGGTCTGAGTCGTTCTGGAAGCGGAATATGGCTGTCTGGCATCTGATAATTTCATTGCGGGCTAAAAATAAGTCTAGCCGTATTCTAGCACTAGGATTTTAAATCCCGGAGCATTATTCATTGCATCTATTTTATGCTGCATCTTTTATTTTACATCTTAGCGACTTAGTCTAAGTTCACTATGCAAAACCGCATAAATATGCTTAATTATAAATTGCAAAATTGAAAAAACAGTCAATAAGACTTTTTTATGAGTACAGCCGGAATGTGATTATTAATGTCGTACTTTATTGCATAAAAATATAAATGCTGAATTGGCGGGCGTTATGAAATTATCATCAAAAGAAAAGCAGGCTCCAGGCGCGCAGCATCCATCTGAAATTCCTGCACAGTTTCAGACTCCGCCGCTTTTTCCGGCGCCTTCTGACTTTGCGCAGCTGCATCATCTGATTAATCATCTGAATCTGCCGGTCTGGCTGAAAACCCGGCAGGATATTCCGTATTTGAACCGCGCCATGGCGCAATTTGTAGGGTCAGATCTAGCCCAGCAGGATAATGAGCAGTGGCTCAATTTCATTCATCCCGAAGATATCGGCTGCTTTATGGCGCTGTGGCGCGCAGCCCAGCTGAACGGGCAAAGCTTTAAAAAATCCTGCCGCATCAGGCACAGCCAGCTGGGCTACCGCATGTGCGCGGTGCAGGTTGACTTCCCGCCCGATGCGCAGCCGCCGTTTCAATGGCTGCTGAGCTGGACCGATATTCATGACTGCTATGAGCAGCAGCAGCAATTAACCCGGCAGGTCACGGCGCAGAATAAAATGCTGGACGCCAGCGCGGACAGCATCAAAATTTTAACCCCGGACGGCAAAGTCACCTATATGAACCGTTCCGGCTGCCTGGCGCTTGGCGTGCCTGTTGCTGAGCAGAAATTCGGCATGCCCTGGCTGGAGCTGCTGCCTGAAGAAGTCCGCGCTTGCGGCGCTTGCGCCCTGACCCAGGCCGCTCAGGGAAAAAATGCGCGCTTTGCGGGAAACAGCGCGGTTGCCGGGCAGGCGCCCCAGTACTGGGACAATATTTTAACCCCGGTCCTTGATGAGCATGGCGCGACACAGCATATTCTCTGCGTTTCGCGCGACATCAGCCAGCAGAAAATCGCCGAAAGCCGGCTGCAGCAGGCCACCGAAGAAGATGAGCTGACCGGGCTGCTGAACCGGCGCGCCTTTAACCAGATTTTCAGAGCCAGCCTGCAGGATGCGCAGGCGCAGGGCCAGCTGGTTGGCCTGCTGCTGATTGACCTGGACTATTTCAAGCATGTCAATGATACCCTTGGCCACAGCGCGGGGGATCACCTGCTGCAGACGCTGGGGCAGCGCTTTCAAAGCTGCTTTGCGGCCAATATCACTGTCGCGCGCTTAGGCGGCGATGAATTTGCCATTCTGGTGCCTGAGCTGCAGGATCAGGCGCAGCTGATGGAGGTCGCGCAGCTGGCCTGGATGCAGATGGAGCTGCCGATCAGCTATGCCGGCCAGTACATCAATGGCGGCATGAGCATTGGCTGCTCGATGTTCCCGCGCGATGCGCAAAGCGCCTCCAATCTGCTGAAATGCGCCGACATCGCGCTGAATGACCTGAAGTCCAGCGGGCGCGGCGGCATCCGCATGTTCAATCAGGCCATGTTTGAAGCTTTGGAAATCACCACCAGGCAGCTGACCTTGGCGCGCAGCATTCTGAAATCAGACCGCATTGCGCCTTTTTACCAGCCCAAAGTACTGCTGAGCAGCGCTCAGGTGATCGGCTTTGAAGCGCTGCTGCGCTGGCATGATCAGAACGGCAGGCTGCAGCTGCCGTCCAATATTTACGCGGCTTTCCATGACTATGAGCTGGCCTCCGGCATCAGCGAAGTCATGCAGGCGAAAATTTTTCAGGACATCCGGCAGTGGATGGCGGCCGGACTGGAGGTTTTGCCGATTTCCATCAACGCCGCCCCAGTGGAATTTCTGCGCGATGACTATGCCGAAAAGCTGCTGCAGCGCATACAGCAATACGGCATTCCCCACCATACGGTGGAGCTGGAAATTACCGAACAGAGCCTGTCTGAGCGCGGCGCCAACTATGTCCGGCGCGCGCTGAACCTGCTGAAGCAGTCCGGCATCCAGATTTCACTGGATGATTTCGGCACCGGGCATTCCTCCCTGACCCGCCTCAAGGACTATCCGGTAGACTGCATAAAAATTGACAGAAATTTTGTCGAGCGCATGACGCTGGACCGCTCAGCCTTAGCGATTGTGAAAGCCATTACCCAGCTCGGCGACAGCATCTCGCTGGATATTCTGGTGGAAGGCATCGAAACTGCGGAACAGCTGGAGGTTTTGAGGGCATGCCACTGCCTGAAAGGCCAAGGCTTCTATTTTTACCGGCCGATGAGCTATGCTGACGCCACCGCCCTGCTTTTGCCGCGCAAAGGCGGCTGACGCGCGGCCTGATTGGTTTAATGCGAGAAGTTGCTGATGTATTTAATCAGCGCCTGCCTTGCAGGCAAGCCGGTGCGCTATGACGCAAAAGCCTATCATTATGATGCCATTCAGCAGCTCATTGCGCAGCAGCTGGCCATCACCGCCTGTCCGGAAATGCTGGGCGGACTAGCCTGCCCGCGCGAGCCTGCGGAAATTTGCGGCGGTTCGGCGCTGGACGCGCTTGCGGGAAAAGCCCGCGTCCTGACCCGGCAGGGCGGAGATGTCACGCAGGCATTTATTTCCGGCGCCTATAAGGCGCTGGAGCTGGCGCTGCGCCATCAGGTGACTGCGGCTGTATTAAAGGAAAATAGCCCGTCCTGCGGGCGGCATTTCATCTATGACGGCAGTTTCAGGGCGGCAAAACAGCCGGGCGCCGGGGTGGCCGCCGCGCTTCTGCTGCAGCATGGCTTTGCAGTGCTGTCGGAACAGGATTTTTTTGCGCGTTTGGCGCTGCAGGGCTAGCGCACCCAGCGCACGATATAGTCTTCGATTTCATCTTCATTCACGGCAGTTTCGCTGACGCAGCGCCCCGCTGCCGATTTCCTGGCTTTAATCACGCTGCTGCGGGTGCCGGTATTCAGATAATGCCATGACGGCAGGCTTTTGCCCTCATGCAGCCGGCGGTAAGCGCAGCTCGGCGGCAGCCAGCGGATCTGCTGCAGCTTTTCCGGCGTCAGCTGAATGCAGTCGGGCACAAACTGGACACGGCGGGCATAGTCCGAGCAGTGCCCGGTTTTGCAGTCCAGCAGCTTGCAGGCCACTTTGGTATAGGCCACCTCCAGCGTTTCCTCATCTTCCAGCTTAATCAGGCAGCACAGGCCGCAGCCGTCGCACAGCGCTTCCCATTCGGTATGATTCAGTTCAGATAAAGCATGGCGCTTCCAGAATTGCGGGCGGAGCTGTTCGGTCATCATTCATCTTTCAGTCGCGGTTGAACGGCTTAATTATAGCAGTGTTCAGCGCATTTTCATGAATTTGCGCAGCAGCGCCGCCGCCCGCATTCTGCTCACAATTTCACCCAGCCTTTTCAACAAAAGAATAACAATGCATTGAAATTCATAGTCCTATACTGAAATTCAAAATAAAAAGCGCATGGAGAAAGACAATGTTCCGCTGGGCTATCATTTTTGCTGTAATTGCGCTGATTGCAAGTTTGCTGGGTTTTGGCGGCGTTGCAGGCCTGTCAAAAGATTTTGCAATTATCCTGCTGGTGATCGCGCTGATTCTCGCCATTGTCGGTTTTCTTTCCCGCGGCAAGATGTAGCGCCCGCTGCCCTGAGCTGCTTTACCGGTAAAAAAATAAGCGCCCCTGAAGGCGCTTATTCTGCATATAACAGTCCAGTTAAGGCTTTAAATGCCAGATTCTGAAGCCTGACGCCAATAAGGCGGCGCCGTAAGCGGCCGCGCCCACGGCGCAGAGTCCAGCCACTTGCGCAATGCGGATCCACTGCGCAGCGTCGCCATTGTACCAGGTCAGCGCATACCACAGCGCCGCAATCATGGCGGCGTTGGCCGCGGCGTACTGCAGGCCAAGCTTTTTCCAGTGCGCGCCAAAACGGAAAATATCACGCTTATGCAGGTAGAAATACAGCATGCCGGCATTGACCAGAGCCGAGCCGGAAGAAGCCAGCGCCAGCGCCATGTGCTCCGCATGCCAGTCAATCAGCTTGAACAGGCCGATAAACACCACGTTTAAAATGGCATTGGCGGCAACAGCCATCAGGCCGACGCGCACCGGCGTTCTGGTGTCCTGCTGCGCATAAAAGCCCGGCGCAAAGACTTTAATCAGCATGAAGGAAATCACCCCGGCGCTCATGCACTGCAGCGCCAGCGCCGTCATCTGCGTATCCTGCAGGGTGAACTGGCCGCGCTGGAACAGCGCCTGAATAATCGGGGTAGACAGCATGAACAGGGCGATGCTGGCGGGCACGCCGACCAGCACAATCACCCGGGCAGCCCAGTCAATCATGCCGCGGAACTTGGCCTGATCCTGCTCTGCATGGCGCTCAGACAGTGACGGCAAGATGACTGTGCCGATGGCCACGCCAATCAGGCCCAGCGGCAGCTCGGTCATGCGCTCGGCGCTGTACAGCCAGGATACCGAACCGTCCTGCATGAACGATGCCCAAATGGTATTCAGCAGCAGGTTAATCTGGGTGACCGATACCCCGAATAGCGCCGGCAGCATCAGCTTCATGATGCGGTCGACGCCTTCATGCTTGAAATCGACTTTGGGCGGTATCAGCAGCTTTTTATGCCACAGCTCCGGAATTTGGATCGCCAGCTGCAGCGCGCCGGCAATCAGCACCGCCCAGCCCAGCGCCATAACCGGCTCGGCCATATGCGGCGTCAGCCACACCGCGCCGGCAATCATCGCCAGATTCAGCAGCACCGGTGAAAACGCCGGCGAGGTAAATGAGCCGTAGCTGTTCAGAATGCTGCTGGCAAAGGCCGTTAAGGACATGAACAGCAGATAGGGAATCGTCAGGCGGAACATATCGGCCGCCAGCGCAAACTTCTCCGGATCATCATGGAAGCCCGGCGCATAGATGTAAATAATCGCCGGCGCGGCCACCATGGCGAGAAAAGTCAGCGCGCTCATGAAGGTCGCCAGGCAGCCGAAGACCCGGCTGATCAGAATCTGCACCTCGGCATGGGTGCGGCTGGTCTTGTATTCGGTTAATACCGGAATGAAGGCCTGCGAAAAGGCGCCTTCGGCAAATAGCCGCCGGAAAAAGTTCGGTATGCGGAACGCCACCACAAAGGTATCGAAGTCCCTGCCTGCGCCAAATACATTCAGCAGCACAATATCCCGGACTAAACCCAAGACCCGTGACAGCATGGTCATTGCACTGACTATGACCGTCGATCGCCAAAGCGCCATCGCATTCACCTAATGTTTAAATTGCCGCTATTGTAATGAAACTCCGCCCCAATTTTCATTGGTTAATTTAGAGCTAATGTTGTTATTCATTTGTTTTTAAAATGATGCAGCTGCTGGCGGAAGCGGGCCCAGTCGAAATGCGGGCCGGGGTCGGTCTTGCGCCCCGGCGCAATATCGGAATGCCCGGCCAGATGCTGCAGTTTAGGATAGGCCTGCTGCAGGCAGGCGGTGACGGCAGCCAGCGCCTCATACTGCGCATCAGTAAAGGGCAAGTCGTCGCTGCCTTCCAGCTCAATGCCCACCGAATAGTCATTGCATTCTTTCAGCCCCAGATAGCTGGAGCGGCCCGCATGCCATGCGCGGTCGTTGAAATTGACGAACTGCAGCGCCTCGCCGCTTCTTAAGATCAGCAGATGCGCAGAGACCTGCATGCCTTCAATGCTTTGAAAATAAGGATGCAGCGACCAATCCAGCTGGTTCTGAAAGAACTGCTCAATATAGCCGCCGCCGAACTGCGACGGCGGCAGGCTGATGTTATGCACCACCGCCAGCTGGATTTCAGCCTGCGCCGGGCGCGGATTATAATTCGGTGACGGAACCTGGCGGGCGCCGGCCAGCGCTCCGTCACGGATCTGAAATTTCACGGTTTGCGGCATCGTCTGATCCTGATTGCTGCTGCGCTGCGCCGGCAGGCAAAAAACATATGGGCCCTCATGCTAAAACTTTCAGGGATAAATCTCAATTCATCCAATCGCGCTGTATGAAAAACCGCTCATTTTTCAGGAACAGTGCTAATATAACGCGCAAATTTTCTTGGGTTAACAGAGACGGAACTTTTATGAGCATACCTCAATCTTTGCTTGAACAATCCATCCAGATCAATATTCAGCAGGCGCTGCAGGAAGATATCGGCGCGGGCGACATCACCGCCCTGTTAACCCCTGAAGATGAACAGGCTGCAGCCACCGTCATCAGCCGCGACAGCATGGTGCTGGCGGGCCAGCCTTGGGTCAATGCGCTGATTCAGGCCTATGATCCGGCGGTGCAGGTGACTTGGCTGAAAAATGACGGCGAGCGCGTGGCGCCGAACGAAGTGTTTTTAAAGCTAGCCGGTTCAGCCCGCAGCCTGCTGACGGTTGAGCGCCCTGCGCTGAATTTTGTGCAGACCCTGTCTGCGGTTGCGACCAAAACTGCCGAATATGCGGCGCAGCTGAATGGCCGGCACACTAGGCTGCTGGATACCCGCAAAACTTTGCCGGGCCTGCGCATTGCGCAGAAATATGCAGTAGCGGTCGGCGGCGGCCAAAACCACCGCTTAGGCCTGTTCGATGCCTTTTTAATTAAAGAAAACCACATTATGGCAGCCGGCGGCATTGCGCAGGCGGTGGCTAAGGCGCGCAGCATTGCGCCGGGCAAGCCGGTAGAAGTGGAAGTGGAAACCTGGGATGAGCTGGATCAGGCGCTGGCCGCCCAGGCGGATATTGTGATGCTGGATAATTTCAGCCAGCAGCAGATGATTGATGCGGTGAAGCATGCAGCCGGGCGCTGCAAGCTGGAAGCTTCCGGCAATATCACCATTGCCAATCTGCGCGAAGTGGCGTCTACAGGCGTCGATTACATCTCTATGGGCGCGCTGACCAAAGACCTGAAAGCGGTGGATTTATCCATGCGCTTCAACGGCTGAAGCAGCCGAATGGCCTAGCCGCCGCGCTGGGCAGTCAAAGCGCCGCATGCGCAATAATGCCAGTCAGTTAAAAAAACTGACTGGCATTTTTTTTAGAAGGCATGATCTTGTTTGCAATGAGATGCACGCTGGCCTGCACAGCAAATAAAACGCATACGCAAAAATTAAGGAGCTTTCTGCAAAGCTCCTTAACTGATCAGCATGACTTAATTGAGCGGCGCTGCCAGCTGCGGATTAAATTTCCCGCACCGCGCCTTTCGCCGCGCTGGTGGTGTGCTTGGCATAGGCTTTCAGCGCCTTGGAAATTTTGCGCGGGCGCGCTTCCGCCGGGTGCCAGCCTTTGGCTTCCTGCACTTCACGGCGCGCAGCCATCGTGGCTTCATCAACGGCTAAATGAATCGTGCGGTTTGGAATATCAATTTCAATGCGGTCACCGTCTTCCACCAGGCCAATTGCGCCGCCTTCAGCCGCTTCAGGTGAAACATGGCCAATGGACAGGCCGGATGAACCGCCGGAGAAACGGCCGTCGGTCAGCAAAGCGCAGTCTTTACCTAAGCCTTTCGATTTCAGGTAGCTGGTTGGATAGAGCATTTCCTGCATGCCCGGCCCGCCGCGCGGGCCTTCGTAGCGGATCACCACCACATCGCCGGCTTGAATACCGCCGCTTAAAATCGAATCAACCGCAGCATCCTGGCTTTCAAAGACCCGCGCTGTGCCGTTGAATTTCAAGATTGAATCATCTACGCCTGCGGTTTTGACAATGCAGCCGTCCAGTGCGATGTTGCCGTAAAGTACCGCCAGGCCGCCATCCTGTGAGAAAGCATTGGCTGCGTTACGAATCACACCTGATTCACGGTTGCCATCTAAAGTTTGGTAATAACGGTTTTGTGAAAATGCAGTTTGCGTTGGCACACCGCCCGGCGCTGAACGGAAGAACTCATACACGCCTGCATCTTCAGTGCGGATGATGTCCCATTTGTCCAAGGCATCTTTTAAGGTTTTTTCATGTACCGTT
>NZ_JAVXCI010000103.1:0-10593 GCF_036659555.1 Acinetobacter sp. | reverse complement strand
TCACTCTTTGCAAAACGGGATTTCGGGAACACGTTTTAACCCCATTTATGCGGACATGAATTTTAAAAGCCATGTCAGCGCAGCCGCTGAACAGGACTTTGACGGCATTGACCGCCGCTTGAAGCGCTTTATGGGCGTATGTGCAATGTATGCCTACAATGCAGCAGTGGCAGCGGTTGAACATGCAGGCCTGACCGCAGAACAGATTGGCGGCAACCCTCGCTACGGCATTGCCGGCGGTTCAGGCGGCGGTTCTACAGCGTCTGTAATCGAAATGAAAGAGCTGCTGGACACCAAAGGCGCGCGCAAAGTCGGCCCGTTCTTTGTGCCGCGCAACATGTCCAACACCATTACCGCCAACGTCGGCGTTGCCTTTAAAATGCAGGGCATTGCGCACACCATCACCAGCGCCTGCGCAACTTCCGCAGATGCGATCGGCTATGCCTACAACCTGATTCAACTCGGCAAGCAGGACTTAATGCTGGCCGGCGGCGGCGAAGAAGACCACTGGTCGCAAAGCCTGCTGTTTGATGCCATGGGCGCGCTTTGCTCGAAATACAACGATACGCCGGAAACAGCGTCACGCCCTTACTCTGCTGACCGTGACGGTTTTGTGATTGCCGGCGGCGGCGGTTTTGTGGTGCTGGAATCTTTGGAGCATGCACAGGCGCGCGGCGCGAACATCCTAGCTGAAGTGGTCGGCTATGCTGCCAACTCTGACGGCGCGGATATGGTTGCGCCATCCGGTGAAGGCGCGACACGCTGCATCCTGATGGCTTTGGAAGAAGCCAAACAGCACGGCGCAGACACAATTGACTATGTAAATACCCATGGCACATCCACCCCGGCGGGCGATGTGACAGAACTGAAAGCCATGGAGCGCGCTTTCGGCGAAGGCCAAGTGCCGCCGCTCAGCTCAACCAAGTCAATGACAGGCCACAGCCTAGGCGCAGCCGGCGTGCAGGAAGCCATCTACTCCGTCCTGATGATGCAGAATGACTTTATTGCGCCGAACATCAACGTGACCGAGCTGGATGAGGGCGCGAAAGGCTTTGACATCGTACTTGAAAAACGCGACGCAAAACTGAATACTGTGATGAGTAACAGTTTCGGTTTTGGCGGCGTAAACGCCTGCCTCATTTTCAAAAAATGGGAAGGCTAAGCCGCCCATTTTAGGGTGACTTGATGGATGCTCCTTCTGATGCTTTCCTCTGGGTAAAAGCATTACATATTATTGCCGTGGTGTGCTGGTTTGCAGCACTGTTTTACCTGCCGCGGCTTTATGTTTACCATGCCATGAGCGATGACGCGGTCAGCCATCAGCGTTTTGAAGTAATGGAACGCAAGCTGTACCGCGGCATTATGTGGCCGGCAATGATCGCGACGCTGATCACCGCGCATTTTCTGGTGGACTGGGGCGATGCCACCCGCCATTATCATGAGGCGCTGTGGTTCTACCTGAAAGTCGGCTTGGTTGGCTTGCTGGTGATTTACCACTTTGCCTGCGGCTACTACCGCAAAAAGCTGATTGGCCATGCGCATTATAAATCGCATAAGTTCTGGCGCTTTTTCAATGAAATGCCAACCGTGATTTTATTGGCCGTCGTGATTTTAGTGGTAGTGAAGCCAAGCTTCTAAAAAACACCCAATAAAAGCCCCGATTCATTCGGGGCTTTTTTATATCCGCCAAGTCCCCTCTCCAGCACTCCCCCCAAAGAAGAAAATGCGCCACAGCAAAGCAACATTAAGAATATGCCAAGCTGCGCAGGCAGAATTCAATGCGGCGCCTTTTGCGCCATCATCCTATCCGCCCCCAAAAGCAAGCAAAGAGCCAAAACGCTGTGCCTTGCGGATGAAATTCACAGCGGACGCCTTAAGGCTTCAGCCATTTTCTGCGGATCTTCAGATTCAGCGGCGCTGAATAATATTTTTCAACCGCCCAGCTGAAAATAAACACCGCAGCAAAATACAGCGGCAGCAGCATCAGCTTTTCAGCAGGCAGCGTTTCCTTTGGGAAATACACCGCTTTCATCAGCCCCAAAATAATTAAATGAAACAAATACATTTCATAGCTGCGCTGGCCAATCCAGGCCAAAGCTTTTGCGGATGCCGAATTGGCTTCTGTTGTTGCATCCTGCGCAAAACAGAAAATTAAAATGGCCGCGAGCAGGGCAAAAACACTGATGCCCCAGGTGCTGACGTCTTTAATCGGCGCATAAAGATATAAAGCCGCCATCAAGGCGGAAACCGCAGCAGCCGTCAGCTTCGGATAAGGCATTGCGCCTTGAAACTTTTGCGCAGCCAAAGCCGTGAAGCAGCCGATGGCGATGCCGTCAAAGCTGGAAAAATAATGATACAGATAGGCGCCGCTCTCTGCGCCGGAATGCATGGCGCGGAAATACGGCGCATAGCAAATCACCGCCAGCAGCAAGGCAGCAAAGCCTTTGCCCCGGCCCAGCAGCACGCAAAGGAGCGGGAAAGCCAAATAAAATACTTCTTCGACCGATAAAGACCACAGCACGCCCAGCGCGTAATTGACCCAGCCGTATTCAATAATCAGGATATTCATCCAGAATGTGAAGGCCGCCGCCAGCGTCAGGCCATAAGGCACCTCTATGCCGTTCGGCGCCTGATTCATAAAGGGCTTAAGGCCCAAAGCGCCAAGCGCGGTCACCATCACCGCCAAAAGCGCTAAACAAGGCATAATTCGGGCAATACGGCGGATATAAAAATCCTTCAGCCGGATCTGCGCCAGCGAGCCGCTTCTCTGCAGGGTGTGCCGGGTAATCAGAAAACCGGAAATGACAAAAAACATGGTCACGCCGTAATTGCCATTGCGCGCCAGCAGCGTGCTGAGGCTTTCACCAAAAACCTGCACGCCTAAAAAAGTATCATGCAGCTTATAGGGAATATTGAAGTGGTGAAGCAGCACCAAAAGAATGCAGATGCCGCGGAGAACGTCTATTTTATAATTTCGCATACACCGCTTGTTCATTTATAAGTTTTTAAAGAAGCCCACTCAATGCCGCTGATGCAAGCTTTTCACATTCAAATCATCGCCATGACTTCAGTCCAGCAGAATGAGCTGTTGATTTTCATCATATTTTAAAAATCCTTTTAGGGCAAATAAGCGCTCCTCCAGCAGCTGGCGCGCATAAAAAAGCCCGCTTAGGCAAGCGGGCTTTTGAAAAGCGGATTAAAAAATTACGGCTGTTCCAGCGGGCGCTTTTTCACTCTCGGCAGGTACAGCACCCGGTAAGTCACCGCCAGAATCACCAGCCACAATGGACTGATTTTCAGGGCTTTTAAGGTATCCGGCTCCAAGCTTAAAATGACCAATGCGAACAGTAGAAAAGCCAGAACGATATAGCTCATCCACACGCCTCCCGGCATTTTAAAGGTCGAATGCACATGCTTCTGCGGCTGCAGCTTGCGGTAGCGCAGGTAGCACACCATGATCAGGCCCCAGATGCTGATAAACAGAATCACGCACAGGGAACTGGCCAGCGTAAAGGCTTCCACCGTATTCGGCACAAAGTACTGCAGGCCGGCGCCCGCCATAATGAACAGGCAGGAGAAGATTAGGCCTTGCGCAGGAACCGCGCGCTTAGACAAACGCGCCAGCGCCTGTGGCGCCTGGCCGCCGCGCGCCAAGCCGAACAGCATGCGGCTGGTCGAGAACACGCCGCTGTTCATCGAAGACATCACCGAAGACAGCACCACCAGATTCATAATGATGGCAGAAGTCGGAATGCCGGCATGCAGGAACAGCGATACAAACGGGCTTTGATCCGCTGGAATTTTATCCCACGGCGTTACCGACATCACCACAAACAGAGACAGCACATAGAACAGGATAATGCGCGTTGGAATGGCATTGACCGCCTTAGGCAGGTTCTTTTCAGGGTCTTTGGTTTCAGCCGCCATGGTGCCCAGCAGCTCCACGCCGACAAAGGCGAACAGCGCAATCTGGAAGCCGGCCAAGAAGCCGTCAAGGCCTTTAGGGAACATGCCGCCATGCGCCCAGACATTGCTGAAGCCCGAAACTGTGCCGTCCGGCGCATGGAAATGGTTGAATACCATGAAGCCGCCGATAAAAATCAGCCCTAAAATGGCTAAAATTTTGATTAATGCAAACCAAAATTCAATTTCGCCAAACAGCTTGACGGTCAGCAGGTTCAGCCCCAGCACAAACAGCACGCAGCCGGCGCTGATTAAGGCCTGCCCCATGGGGGTAAAAGCCATATCCGGCGGCAGCCAGAAGCTGAGATAGTTGATAATGGCCGCCAAGTCCGCAATGCCGACCAGAATCCAGCCCAGCCAGTATGACCAGCCGATATAGTATCCGGCGCCCGGCCCAATCAGGTCATGCGCCATATCAATAAAGGATTTGTAATGCAGATTGGACAGCAGGATTTCGCCCAGCGCGCGCATTAAAAAGAAAAACATCAGGCCAATAATCATGTAAATGAACAGAATGGATGGCCCTGCAAGGGAAATGGTTTTGCCTGAGCCCATAAACAGGCCCGTGCCAATGGCGCCGCCGATGGCGATCAGCTGCAAATGGCGGTTGGACAGCTTGCGCTGCAGCTCAGGAGGCGACGATTGCACGTCATCTTGATGCATTTGGCTCATTTTAATATCCTTATTTAATGCCTCCAACGGCGCGGGCAGCCACTGTGCCAGTGCCTGCCTGCGCAGCTCAATATCCTATTGAGCGCAAACTGCCGTTAAAAGCATGGAAGATTCAATACAAAAACTGCGCGGCCTTAAGGCTGCGCAGCAGTGACTGCAATTTCAATCAGCCAGTCCGGATTAACCAGCTCGGCCTGAATCGTGGCGCGCGCCGGCTTCGGGCTGTCTTTCAGCCATTCAGCCCAAATGGCATTAACGGTTTTAAAATCCGCAAGGTTTTTCAGAAACAGCTGCGCGGACAGCATGCGGGATTTATCGCTGCCGGCCTGCGCCAGCAGGTCATCAATAGTCTGCAGCACATCTTTGGTCTGCGCTTCAATGCTGCCTTCAGGGTTTTTCGGCACCTGGCCTGAAAGATAGACCACCTGATTAAAGACAGTGACAGCGCTCATAAAATCATTGCTGCTGATTCTTTGAATTTGCTCTGACATGGTTATGCTTCCTTGTAAAAGTTGGGTTTCTTGTAAACTGGGATTTCCTGAAAATTCAATGCGGATGAACCGCAAACGGCACGCGCTGCGTCACCGCGCACATCAGCTCATAGCCGACCGTGCCGGATGCGCGCGCGACCTCATCAATCGGCAGCACCGCGCCGCAGGACGACTTGCCCCACAGCACCACTTCCGCGCCGATATCGGCATCTGCAATAGCGCTGAGGTCAACCGCCAGCATATCCATGCTGACCCGGCCAATCAGCTGCGTGCGCTGGCCATTAACCAGCGCCGGCGTGCCGGTCGGCGAGATGCGCTGATAGCCGTCGGCGTAGCCGCAGGCCGCAATGCCGATGCGCATCGGCCGGTCTGCAACAAAGCTGGAGCCGTAGCCCACGCTTTGCCCGGCCTGCAGCTGCTGCACGGCAATGATTTCCGTGCGCAGGGTCATGGCCGGCTGCAGCTGCCAGTCCTGAATGCTGTGCACCGGATAGTCCGGCGAGCTGCCGTACAGCATGATGCCGCTGCGGGCAATATCCGACTGCAGTTCAGGGCTATGGCGCAAAATCGCCGCGCTGTTGCTGACTGTGGCAGGCGCAGGAAAGTCCTGAATGATCTGCTTGAATAAGGCGTACTGGTACTGAATGCCGCATTCACCGAAGCGCTCGCCGTCCGCATCTGAAAAATGCATCATATGCGTCAGGCTGCGGACAGTCTGCAGCTGCTGCAGTTCGCTCCAGGCGCTGCGGTAGGCTTCAGGCGTGAAGCCTAGGCGGTTCATGCCTGAGTTCATTTTGACAAAAATATTGAATTGCGCTTCAGGATGGCTATGCTGATACTGGCGCAGCCATTCAATCTGGCAAGCACTGTGAATGCTGAAGCTCAGCTGCAGGCGCTGGCAATCCGCCAGATCCTGCATCGAGAAAATGCCTTCCAGCAGCAGAATATCGCCCTGCCAGCCCAGCGCGCGCAGGCGCTCAGCCTCAGCGATATCCAGCAGCGCGAAGCCGTCCGCCTGCTTAAAGGCGTCATATACCCGCTCTATGCCATGGCCGTAGGCATTGGCTTTGACCACGGCATACACTTGCGACCCGGCAGCGCTGCGCTTGGCAATCTGCAGATTATGCGCCAAGGCGCTTAAGTGGATAATGGCTTGAATCGGGCGCGGCATCGGGTTCTTCCTTGAACATATTGCATAAGGGACATTTGAATTTAAGCAGCGGTCGCATGCGCGTAGCGCTGCAGCGACAGGCCGTCGGTGCTGATGTCAGCGGAATGGCCCAGCACCAGGTCACTGATCAGCTTTCCTGAACCGCAGGCCATGGTCCAGCCTAATGTGCCGTGGCCGGTATTCAGGAACAGATTTTTGTACTGCGTAGCGCCGATAATCGGCGTGCTGTCCGGCGTCATTGGACGCAGGCCGGTCCAGAAGCTTGCTTCAGCCAAGTTTCCGCCCGGGAACAAATCTTGAGTGACCATTTCCAAAGTTGCGCGGCGGTCTTGGTTTAAACCGTGGTTGAAACCGCTCAGTTCCGCCATGCCGCCAACACGGATGCGCTCATCAAAACGCGTAATGGCAATTTTATAGGTTTCATCTAAAACCGTAGACTGCGGCGCAAATGCCGGATCTACAATTGGAATCGTCAGTGAGTAGCCTTTTACCGGATACACAGGCAAATTCAGATTCAGCGGCTTTAAGAAATCGCGTGAATAGCTGCCGAAAGCCAGCACATAACGGTCTGCTGTCAGCACCTGGCCATCAACCACCACCCCTTTGATTTCATTGCCTTCAACCACAAGCTTTTCAACATTTTGGTTAAATTTAAAATCCACGCCCATGCCTTTAGCCAAGTTCGCCAAAGCATTGGTAAATAAATAACAGTCACCCGTTTCATCATTTGGCAGATGCAAGCCGCCGACAAGCTTATCTTTTGCATATGCTAAAGCCGGCTCGACTTTCGCCAAATCATCTTTCAGCAGCAGTTCGTAGTCAACACCGCATTCTTTTAAAACCTGGATATCACGCTGCACCGCATCAAGCTGCGCATCATTACGGAAAACCTGCAATGTTCCTTTCGCACGGTTTTCATAACTGATGCCTGTCTCTTTGCGCAGTTCACGCAAACAGTCGCGGCTGTACTCAGCAACACGGGTCATGCGCTCTTTGTTGATGGCATAGCTTTGCGGATTGCAGTTTTTCAGCATCTGCGCCATCCAGTTCAGCTGCCACATGCTGCCGTCGATATTGATCGCTAAAGGCGCATGATGCTGGAACATCCACTTCACCGCTTTAAAAGGAATACCGGGGGCAGCCCAAGGCGTCGAATAGCCGGGAGAGATCTGGCCGGCATTGCCGAAACTGGTTTCTTCCGCAGGCCCAGCCTGGCGGTCCAGCACAGTCACTTCCGCGCCTTGCTTCGCCAAATAATAAGCGCTGGCTACGCCAATAACACCACTGCCTAAAACAATTACACGCATAGCCTTGACCTCGACCCTGTCCCTAGTTTATTTAACTAGTATATTTTTGGATCAATAGTTGAATTTGCTGTTTTTAGGGCTTTCTTTCAGTGAATTCACTCGTTTTGTCGCGGTTTTACTCAAAACACAGGGAATTATAAATGCGTAAATTAGACCGTATCGACCGCATGATTTTGGACATTCTGCAGAAGAATGGACGCATCGCCATCAGCGAGCTGGCGGCCAAAGTCAACCTGTCTACCACCCCCTGCTCAGAGCGGGTCAAGCGCCTGGAGCGCGACGGCATCATTATGGGCTATTACGCCCGGCTGAACCCGGAACTGGTGGATAAGCGCCTGCTGGTGTTCCTTGAAATCAAGCTTTCCGCCAAGTCGGGCGATGTATTTGAGCAGGTGGCGCGCGATCTGTCCGAGATTCCCGAAGTGCTGGAATGCCACCTGATTTCAGGCGACTTTGACTATCTGGTGAAAGCGCGCTTAAAGGAAATGAGCACTTACCGCAAGCTGCTGGGCAACCTGCTGAAAAAACTGCCGGCCTCCGCCTCTTCGCACAGCTATGTGGTGATGGAGGAAGTCAAGGAAGGCCTGTATCTGGATCTGGACGTTTAGCGCTGAAGTTCACGCAGGCCTGCGCGCAATAAAAAAAGCCGCCAAAACTGGCGGCTTTTTTTATTCAGCAAAGCTGAAAATCAGGAATTAACCCAGTTTCTTAGAAACATAGTCAATAGCTGATTGCACTGTTGTGATTTCGTTAGAATCTTCATCCGGAATTGTGATGTCGAAGTCGTTTTCGAAAGACATAACCAGCTCAACCAGGTCAAGAGAGTCAGCACCTAAGTCATCCATAAAAGATGCTTCGTTTTTAATCTCGTCAACTTTAAGGCCAAGTTGCTCAGCAACCGCTTGTTTAACGCGTTGTTCGATATCGCTCACAGGAATTCTCCTCATTGCTTGTGGCGTTTTTAATGCCGTTAGTTTAATTGAATATAAAAAGTTTGGGAAGTTTATACTTGAGCTTAACTCATGTATAAACCGCCATTTACATGCATTACAGTGCCAGTAATGTAGCTTGCCTTGCCTGAAGCCAAAAAGCTGACGGCATTGGCAATATCCTGAGGCTCACCCAAACGGCCTAAAGCCACCTGATCGCTCATTTTCTTGCGAATCTCTTCGCTCAACTTTTCAGTCATTTCTGTCGCAATAAAGCCCGGCGCCACACAGTTTACCGTGATCTGGCGGCTGCCCATTTCTTTGGCAAGGCTACGGCTGAACGCTTCAATGCCGGCTTTAGCCGCTGAATAGTTGGCCTGGCCCGGGTTGGCGAAATGCGCAACCACAGAACTGATATTAATGATACGGCCGAAACGCGCCTTAGTCATGCCTTTCAGCACGCGCTTGGACAGGCGGTAAACCGCTTTCAAATGAATATTCAGAATATCATCCCAGTCATCTTCAGACATGCGCAGCAGCAGGTTGTCTTTGGTAATGCCGGCATTATTGACTAATGCAAGCACCGGGCCGTAATTCTGCTCAATCTCTGAAACCAAAGCGTCAATCGCCGCGCCGTCGCGCACATCCAGCGCTTTGCCGGCGCCATTTTCGCCAAAGGCGGCGGAAAGCTTTTCTGCGCCGGATTCAGAAGTTGCCGTGCCTACAACAAAATAACCGTCTTGAATCAGCTGCTGAGCGATGGCTGCGCCAATCCCCCGGCTCGCGCCTGTCACCAGTGCGACTTTGCGTTCTTGTGTCATGCAATTTTCCCTTCAGCCACTAAGATGGCGTTTAATGCGTCTTCCAAACGACTCTTGGTGTCGAGCGGAAATGCTTTTTCGATATTCGGCAAACGTTTCGCAAGATTCGCCAGAACATTGCCCGGACCGCATTCAGCCACATACTGAATGCCCTGATCCTGAATGAGCTGCATGGTCTTGGTCCATTGCACCGATTGATACAATTGCGCAGTCAATGCCTGGCGCAATTGCGCCACATCAGCGGCAGCTTCTGCGTTGACATTTTGTATTACAGGAATGCGCGGCAGCTCAATGGCAGTTTGTTCCAAAGCTTGCGCAAACTGCTCAGCAGCCGGCTTCATCAGTGAACAGTGCGACGGCACAGACACCGGCAGCGCAATCGCTTTGCCGCCGTTTTCCTTAGCTGAAGCCATGACCGCTTCAACCAAAGTCTTGTCGCCGGCAATCACCACCTGGCCATTGGCATTGTAGTTGGCCGCTTCAACCGAGCCGCGCCCCTGCATATTGGCCTGCTCGCACAGCTCCAACACCTTGGCGTCGTCCAAGCCTAGAATCGCCGCCATCGCGCCCTGCCCCTGAGGCACTGCGCTCTGCATCAGCTTGCCGCGCAGGTGCACCAATTTTACCGCATCGCCCAGGCTCATCGCTCCGGCAGCCACCAATGCGCTGTATTCCCCCAGAGAATGGCCAGCCATGCATTTCGGCACCACGCCGCCCAATTCCAGCCATACGCGCCATAGCGCAATACTGGCGGTCAGCAGCACCGGCTGGGTAAATTCAGTCTGATCCAGGCCTTCGCCGCTTTGCGCAATGTGCCACAAGTCAAAGCCAACCGCTTCCGATGCTTCAGCAAACGTCGCCTGCACACCGCTAAACTGTTCTGCAAGCTCTGCGAGCATGCCGGCTTTCTGCGAGCCTTGACCGGGGAACAAAAATGCAGTTTTGGTTGCCAAAGACGCTTGCCCAAGTTGTTTAGCAGACATAAAAAAATCCTTTAATTAAGATATGCTGAAGCATGATAGACGCCCAATACTCCAGCAAGCTCTCATATAAGCCCGTATATGGTGCGGAAATTTAGCATTTAATTTTGCTTTTAGTAATTGCCAAATACAACAAAAAACGCGGACAAAAAAAGGGAGCTTACGCTCCCATTTTTTCTACTAAGCTTGACGCTTAATACATCATCAATTATTCAGCAGATGCTTTAGCGAATAATTGACGACCACGGTAGATACCATC
>NZ_JAVXCI010000102.1:0-10660 GCF_036659555.1 Acinetobacter sp. | reverse complement strand
TTGTTGCCCATACACGGCATCCTTGCCGTGATGGGCAACGTGCGGCATCCATGCCCGCACTCGTGTATCCAAATTTTATTTGACACAAGGGTCTATAGAACTCGAAGCCGAAGGGATTTCCGCGGAGTCGTTTAAAAAAACTTAGCCATTATATAGCTGAGTTTTGAAATCCGTATCACACATAATCTCCCATAAAATATGCTTTCATTAGGTTTTGTGTGTAATAGCTATTTTGGTAATT
Source organism: Acinetobacter sp. (assembly GCF_036659555.1). Classification (GTDB taxonomy): domain Bacteria; phylum Pseudomonadota; class Gammaproteobacteria; order Pseudomonadales; family Moraxellaceae; genus Acinetobacter. The sequence continues at coordinate 10,419 of NZ_JAVXCI010000102.1, read as the reverse complement.
AGCTATAGACAGAGGATTTTGGTTACCTTATGGAATATATTCCCCACCTTCAAAGTAACGGATGCCTGCACCTAAGCAGATCCTGTTACAGCTGAAATTTGAGACTGTGGCTTTGCTCTTGATAAATTAAACCTTCTGAATGAACAGCTCACGGTCAAAACGGTACTGCGGGAAGAACACGCCGTCTTCCGCACGCTCACCAGCGCCAATCACCATGACCGGATACTGCTGATCATTCAGGTTCAAGATTTTGCGCACCAGCGGCTCATCAAAGCCTTCCATCATGCAGCTGTCAAAACCGTAAGCGCGCAAAGCCAGCACTAAGTTTTCACAGGCCAGCGCAGTGGTTTTTGTCGCCCAAAGCTTGGCATCCGCAGGGCTGAATGCGGTAACAGGCAATTGCTTGTCCAGTGAGCGGGCAAGCTTGAAAGCAACTTTCTTAAAGTTACCCAGTGAATTAAAGTAACCTGTCTTATAGTTGTACGGAATAATGCGGTAATACTTTTGCACGGCAGCTGGCGCTTCCGGAAATGGAAACTCGCTGATGTTCATTTTTGCCATTTCGTCCAAGCGGTCGGTGCGCGCAACGCAAACAATCAATTCCTGCGCTGTTTTGGCCGCCAATTGGCTCAGGCAGGCTTTCACCAGCTGCTTTTTCTTGGCTGTGCTTTGCACTACATAAAAGCTCCACGGCTGCAAATTCGAGGAGTTCGGCGCCAGTAGCGCCAAATCCAGGCAGGCGTCCAGCACTTCATTTGGAATGGCCTTGCCGGTAAATTTGCGCACAGAGCGCCGGCTTTCAATGACTTTGCGGAAATTTTCCACATCAATGTCCTGCGGCGCAGGCTCAAAATAGCGTTTCTTTTCAGTTGTGTTTTGGTTTGTCATGAGATTGGCATCTTCCAGGCTGAGTTAAAATTCATGTTGGGGCGGAAAATAAAAAAACCACCTGGCTGCGTGAACCAGGCGGTTTTCATTATCCACTCAATGCTGAAATTAATTGAACTGGGTAAAGTCCGGCTTGCGCTTCTGCATAAAGGCCGCGACCGCTTCAGCCATTTCCGGCGAAGACACGCGCTTCATAAAGATTTCCGCTTCATCATCAATGCAGTCAACAATTTCCTGCAGATTATGCTTCATCAGCGCTTTGGTCTGGCGCAATGATGCCAGCGGCAAGGCGGCTAAAGTCTGCGCCTGCTTCAAGGCTTTCGCATAGGCGTCTTCTTCAATGCTGTTGATAATTCCGGCGCTGAGCGCTTTTTCACTGTCAAATTTTTGCGCTGTGAACAGCAGCTCCGCCGCTTTATGGTAGCCCGCCTGCTGAATCAGCAGCTTGCTGGAAGCGCCTTCCGGTGACAGGCCCAGGCTGACAAATGGAATCTGGAACAGGGCGGTGCTGTCGCTGTAAACCAAGTCCGCATGCAGCAGAATCGTTACGCCAATGCCAATCGCTACGCCGCGCACCGCGCAGATGAGGGGCTTGGAAAATCTGGCTGCGGATTTCAGCACCACAAACGGCGGCGCATCGCCGGCTTTGCCTGCAAGCGGGGCTTGAATGAACTTCATGAAGTCCTGCATGTCATTGCCGGCGCTGAAGTCTGCATCTTCACCGCGCAAAATCACTGCGCGGACAGCTGTATCCTGATCGGCCTGATCCAAAGCTTCTGCAATTTTCAAATACAGTTCGCCATATAAGGCATTCTTGGCTTCCGGGCGGTTAATGGCTAAGGTCAGCACGCCATTGTCTAAATTCGCATTCAAATGTTGATGAGGTTGTTGAATACAACTAAGTGTCATCGTACTATCCTTGCTTTAAACTTAATTCAATTTTTATGGGCTCATTATGTCGCATTTTTTCCGTGCCGGCGCAACTGGTGAGTTCATAAAAAAACGATGATCCGCTATGAAATATGCATTTGATTATTTAGTTTTCATTGGCCGCTTTCAGCCCTTTCATTTGGCGCATATGCAAACCATTCAAATTGCGCTGCAGCAAAGCCATTACGTTATTTTAGCTTTAGGCTCCGCGCAGAATGAGCGCAATATTAAAAATCCGTTCACCGCCGGCGAGCGCGAGCAGATGATTTTATCGAATTTTTCCGAGGCTGATCAGCAGCGCATCAAGTTTGTGGAGGTGATTGATGTCTATAACGATGAAAAATGGCAGAAACTGGTAAAGTCCTTAGTGGCTGGAATTACGCTGCCAAATGAGCGCATTGGCCTGATTGGCCATTTTAAGGATGATTCATCCTATTACTTAAAGTTTTTTCCGGAATGGGAAATGGTGGAGCTGACCAGCCTGCAGGATGCCATATCGGCAACGCCGGTGCGCGAAGCCTATTACCGCGGCGACATTCAGGCCGATGCCTTTCCGGCAGGCACGATCAATTTTTTACAGAGTTTTCAAAACACCTCTATATATCAACAATTGCAAGACAAATTCCTGACCCAAGACAAGAGCAATTTGCCCTGAGCTTTGGTTAAGCTGTTGTTATTCGGACAGCAAATCTGCTTCGGGTAAAGGAGCAAAGCATGGGGATTAAAATACGGATAACACAGTGCCTGCTGGCCAGCCTCGCGGCTTTAAGCCTGCCTGTGCTGGCGCAGGGCTGGACGCTGACGGCTGCCAGCCATGTCAGTTTTGATATTAAAGCGGTCGGGCTGTCGGTGGTGAAGGGAACCTTCAATCAGCAGCATTCCCGCATGTTTTTTGATGCCAGCGCGCCCAAAACTGCATCGGCTGAACTGATTCTGGCTGCCAACAGCCTGACATTCAGCAAGCCGGCATTAAGGAATATGTTTTTAGGGGAAGATTTTTTCAATGCGGCGCAATATAAAACTGCAACTTTTAAAAGCACGGAGTTTCAGCCGCTGGGCGATGGCCGCTATAGCGTAAAAGGCGATTTGACCCTGCGCGGCGTCACTAAAGAAGTCACCTTTGATATGCATTTAAAGCCGAATCCATCCAACCCTAAACTGCTGGATGTGCAGTCATCCACGGTGATTAACCGCAGCGATTTCGGCATGAAAAGGGTGCTGGGCGGCGTTGGAGACAAAGTGAATATTCAGCTCTCCGGCCAATGGCTGGCGAAATGATTCACGCGCGGCCATGCTGAACTCGAACTGTTCAAAAAAAATGCTGAAAAATAGCCATCTGCCGTTTAATTCATGTGCTGATGCGCATGGTGAAGCAAGGCTGCGGTCAGCTTCTGCAGTGGCGCAGACTGTTGCTTCCAGTGGTGCCAGTACAGCTGAATGTCGCAGCGCGCTTCAGGCATAACTTCAATCAGCCGGCCCGTTTCAAGCCGGCCTGCAATTTGGTAATCCGGCACCATGCCAAAGCCCAGCCCTAAGAAAACCGCTTCGGTAAAGGCGGTGGAAGACGGAATGTAATGGTGCGGATAGCTTTCGGCGCTCAGGCCAAATCTCTTTAAAATAATATCGGTATGCAGGCGGTCTTTTTTATTGTAAATCACCGCAGGCGCCTGCCTTAAAGCTTCTCTGCCGATGCCCTTGGCAAACCACTGCCGGCTAAATTCAGGCGTAGCCACCATGCGGTAGGTCATGGCGCCTAAAGGCAGGGCAAGGCAGCCGTTCATGGCGCTCACTTCTGTTGAAATGCAGGCATTCACTAAGCCGGCTTCCAGCAGGTGATGGGTCTGGCTCTGATCATCGACCTGCAAATGCAGCGCAATTTTTTCTTCCAGCAGGGTCTGCCGCAGCGCCGGCAGCAGCCATGTCGCCAGGGAGTCGTCATTGCTGGCAATATGCAGCTGATAGAAATCCGAGGCGGAAGCTTTGCCGGTTAAGTCCTGAATAAGCGACTGCTCCAGCAGGCGCGCATGCTGCAGATAGTGCAGCAGCGATTGGCCAGCTTGGGTGACGCGGCAGGGGCGCTCGCGCACAATCAGCAGATGCCCTAAGGTTTTTTCCAGGCTTTGCACGCGCAGGGTCACTGCGGATGCGGTGATGCAGAGGCACGCCGCGGCCAGATCAAAACTGCCGGTTTCCGCCACGGCAAAAAAGGCATCGCACTGTTTATGGTTAAGCATTTTCCGTCCATTATCCAGCTAAAAATAATTTAGCCAGGCTGATATTTTCTAAATAATACTCAATTTAAGGCAAATAAACAGATAATGCGCTGAAGATATTTCATATGTTGTATTGCCATGCTGAATACTTATTTGCAGGGATTTGCGGTTAGCCTGAGCCTGATTATTGCCATTGGCGCGCAAAATGCCTTTGTGCTGAAGCAGGGGCTGAAAAAGCAGTCGGTTTTTTGGGTATGCTTTGCCTGCGCGCTTTCAGATTCTATTCTAATTGCCTTTGGCGTCGCCGGTTTTTCGGCGGTGCTGCAGCGCTATCCTGAAATCATTCAGTTTGCAAAATGGGGCGGTGCGGCATTTTTATGCTGGTATGGTTTTCAGCATGCTGTGCAAGCGGTCAAATCCCAGCAGTTTTTGCAGGCCAGCCAGACGGAGGAAAACCGTTTGGCTCAAATCATTCTGCTGTGTCTGGCGCTGACCTGGCTGAACCCGCATGTGTATTTGGATACCGTCATATTATTAGGCTCCATCTCTACCCAATTTGAGCAGACCCGGCTGTATTTTGCCTTAGGCGCCATTACGGCGTCATGGCTGTTTTTCTTCAGCTTGGGCTATGGTGCGCGCATTCTGATTCCTGTGTTTGAAAAGCCCAAAGCATGGAATATTCTGGATGGGGCGATTGCTCTGGTCATGTGGGGAATTGCGCTTTCACTTGCTGTGAGCGCTTAAATTTTAAAGTGTTAGGATTGAGCTGATGAACCCGGAGCTGGAATTTGCGATTGTTACAGAACTTGCCGGAGATAGGGTGGCAGTTAAAACTGAAAATTTATTTCTTGCGGCTCAATTGATATCAATAGGATTTAGAATCAATGAAAGTTCAACTTTTAATTTAGCAATCCGTGATGAAGATCATCGGCTGTCAGTTATAGATATTTTAATTGAACTGGGCGCGCTATTTTCAAGTGGAAGGGATTGGAGTCCTGAAGAGCTGGTCAGATATTATGTTGAGCTGGGGGAAATCAATAAAAAATTTAAAGTGATTTCTTGGCGAAATCCGCATGGTTATACGATTAGATAAAATCATTTAACCGATGTCCGAGAGCAAGGTCAGTTGAGCTGCTCAACTGACCTTGCCTGCACAAAATCTATTTTAAGCCTGCAGTGCTTTAAGGTCTTCCAGCACTTGTTCCGCATGGCCGGCAGCTTTTACCTTGCGGTATTCTTTCACCAGTTTGCCATTATGGAAAATAAAGGTTGAGCGTTCAATACCCATGACTTTTTTGCCGTACATATTTTTTTCTTTAATCACATCAAAGTGCTTGCACAGCACTTCTTCTTTGTCGCTGATTAAGTTGATGCTCAGATTCTGCTTTTCAGTAAAATTCTGATGTGTTTTGACTGAGTCGCGTGAAATGCCGACAACAGCGGCATTCAGCGCATCAAATTGATCTTTCAGGCAGGAAAAGCCGATGGCCTGCGTGGTGCAGCCCGGTGTGGAATCCTTAGGGTAAAAATAAACAATCAGCCATTCAGCAGGCGCTTCCGCTAAATTCACTTCGCCGGCAGTGGCAGGGAAAGATTGATTCGGCAGGCTAAGGTCAGACATGAGATGCTCCTTCAAAATAGTCAATGATGTTCTAATTCAAGCGTTAAAAAGGCATAGTCGCCATGATACAGAATTTCGCCCTGGCGTACAGGAATCGGCTTTTTAAAAAGCGGGCCGTCCAGCACAGTGCTATGAAATTCGCCGCCTTCACCGCAGGGGTCTATGCCTCTGCGCAGCAGTTCATTGACATAGTCCAGCGTCATGATTCTGCCTAAATCGGCAGCAGTCATGCCCAGCTTTAAGTTGACCGTGACCAGCATGGTTTGAAAGCCCAGCTGAATAAATTCCTGAATGACTTCAAGATGCGGGCGCTGCCATAAAGGCATGCACAGCTGCAGGCCGGCCTGCGCTGCGACTTTTTCATGCCAGCAGCCATGCTCAGGCATATCCAAGTCGCCATTGACCAGAACTTCGGCGCCCAGCTGCCGGGCTTCGGAGAGCATTTTCAAAAACTCTGCTTCATAGCTCTGCCAGCTGGCGCTGGCCAGTAAAACCGGCAGCCCCAAAGCCTGCGCCTGCGCATGAATGATTTCCAAGGGCATGGCATGCGAGCGTGAGCGCTGGCCGTGCTCTTCCAGCATGGCGATCAGGCCTGCGGCTTGCCCCACCTGTAAGGCATGATACAGCGCCAGCGTACTGTCTTTGCCGCCGCTGTAGGAGGCAACAAATTTCTGCCCCGGCGCCATGGTCTTCCACGATTCACTCATTGTTTTTTCCAAATTCCGTTGATAAAAAGGCAGTCAATAAAAAAGCCTGCAAAAGCAGGCTTTCTCACAGTCAGTCAGCTTATTTTTTTGGCTGCTGCGCAGATTTCATGGCTTCTTCAGTCAAAGTTTTCAGCTTGCCTGTCAGCTGCGGGCCAAAGCATGCCTGCAGGTCTTTATTCTGCTTTTGCACAAAAGCTAAAGTTGCCGGGCTTTTCTTCTGATTGATGGCGCTTTGAATTTCCCATTTTTGCGCATTGGTCAAGCGGCCATCCGCTTCTACAGCGCAAGAACAGTATTTGCTGACTTCAGCAGCGGACAGTTTTTTGCTTTTGCCCGTTTCTTCTTTACAAACATTAATTAGCGCCGATTTTACGTTGGTGCTCTTATACGCCTGCTGCAGCTTGTCATTGTCTGCGTGAGCAGCCGATGCAAACAATGCAGCTGCAGAAACTGCAGCGGAAAGAATAATGTTTGATTTCAAAATTTTCATAAACTCTACCTTGTTATTTCGGTATATAACGGGTTGGGTCTTCGACACCTGCGTCTGCAAAACCTTGTTTGCGGAGGCGGCAGCTGTCGCATTTACCACAAGCGCGCCCTTGGTCATCTGCCTGATAGCAAGACACTGTTTGACTATAGTCTACGCCATGTTCCACACCTAGGCGAATGATATTTGCTTTGGATAAATGTAACAAAGGTGTTTCGAATTTAAGCGGTTTTCCTTCTACGCCAACCTTGGTTGCAAGTTTCGCCATGTTGGCAAACGCCTCAATAAATTCCGGGCGGCAGTCAGGATAGCCTGAATAATCAACGGCATTGATGCCGATAACAATCGCCTGCGCATCAAAAACTTCAGCCGCGGCTAAAGCATAAGACAGGAAAATGGTGTTACGCGCTGGAACATAAGTTACAGGAATGCCGTCAGACTCATGATCCGGCACATCAATGCTGTGGTCAGTCAGCGCAGAGCCGCCTAAGCTGCCCAAATCAATGTTGATTACACGGTGCGCTACGCCAGCTTTTTGCGTCAGCGCCTGCGCCGCCGCCAATTCAGTGGCTGAACGCTGGCCATACATAAAGCTGATCGCGATGCATTCATAGCGCGCCTGAGCCCATGCCAGGCAGGTTGTAGAGTCTAAGCCGCCAGATAGCAGCACAATAGCGCGAGGGCGCATGTTCAATTCTCCAGATAATCTTTAATACACTTAACGGCCGGTTTCATCATTCCACAGCAGCTTGTGCAGCTGCAGCTGGAAGCGGACAGGGAGGCGGTCTTCTAAAATCCACTGGGCAAGGTCACGCGCCAGCTGCGGCAGGCGGGCTGCGCCTTTTTCAACCGCAAATGCCGGCGAGAACCATACCGTGCCGGCTTTTTCATTCAATTTATGAAGTTCCACCTGCTGCCTGGACCATTCATAGTCTTCACGATTGCAGATCACAAATTTGATCTGATCGTGCGCGGTTAAATGCTCAAGGTTGCTCAGCAGGTTCCGCGCAGACTCGCCGGAAGCCGGCGTCTTTAAGTCTAAAACTTTAGATACCCGCGCATCCACTTTGGACACATCCAGCGCGCCGCTGGTTTCCAGCGATACTTCGCAGCCCAGATCCGCCAGGCGCTGCATCAAGGGCAGGGCATTCGGCTGCGCCAGCGGTTCGCCGCCGGTCACGCAGATATGCGGGGTTTTAAAGTCCAGCGCGGTTTGAATAATGTCATCCAAAGACCGGCGTTCGCCGCCTTCAAAAGAATAGGTGGTATCGCAATACGTGCAGCGCAGCGGGCAGCCTGTCAGCCGGATGAAAACCGTCGGCAGGCCCGCTGTATTGGCTTCACCTTGCAATGAATAGAAAATCTCCGTAATGCGTAACCCCGCAGACGGATCGGAAACAGGAATAGCGGAAGAGCGGAGGGATGTCATAGCAAAATTAAACCACAGTATAGAAAAACAAAAATCCCTACGGCCATTGCTGGCCGTAGAGATGAGGAACGGTTAAAGTTCCGCAAAAAATGAATAAAAAAATCAGTCTTCGCGCAATAAATCGTTCAGGCTGGTTTTGGCGCGGGTTTTCGCATCAACTTTTTTCACGATGATGGCAGCGTACAAGCTGTAAGTGCCGCATTTAGACGGCAGGCTGCCGGCAACAACTACAGAACCGGCAGGCACGCGGCCGTAATGGACTTCACCGGTAGCGCGGTCATAAATCTTGGTCGACTGGCCAATGAACACGCCCATAGAGATGACAGAGCCTTCTTCTACAATCACGCCTTCAACAATTTCAGAACGCGCGCCGATAAAGCAGCTGTCTTCAATAATCGTCGGGTTCGCCTGAAGCGGTTCAAGCACGCCGCCAATGCCTACGCCGCCGGACAAATGCACGTTTTTGCCGATTTGCGCGCATGAGCCTACAGTTGCCCATGTGTCGACCATTGTACCTTCATCTACATAAGCGCCAATGTTGACATAAGACGGCATCAGCACCACGTTTTTAGCCTGGAAAGAGCCTTTGCGGGCAACCGCAGGCGGCACAACGCGCACGCCGGAAGCTTTAAACTGCTCTTCAGTCCAGCCTTTGAACTTAGTATCCACTTTGTCATAGAAGCGGAGATCGCATGACTCGATAGGCTTGTTGTCATTCAGCTTGAACGACAGCAGCACCGCTTTTTTCAGCCATTGGTGAACAACCCATTCACCATCGATTTTTTCAGCTACGCGAAGAGTGCCGTTGTCTAAGCCCGCGATTGCGGTTTCAACTGCCTGACGGATTTCAGCAGAACAGTCTGCTGCTGTGAAATTCGCACGGTCTTCAAACGCTTGCTCGATAATTGCAGAAAGCTGAGTCATGATCTTCCTTCCAGAAAAAAATTTTCCAAGATTTTACACTATATTGAGCTAAGAATAGATGGAAAATGAGCAATAGATCGGAATTAATCATTAAAAGCCGGAGAACCTCCTTTCAAGCGCCGGGGTTGGCGAATAAAACAGCGGATAATTTTTTTAATAATCAACAGTACAGCTGAAAATGTATCAAAAAATAACAAAAACTAAGCAAATTTTGAATAAAATATGATCGATTTATATTGTATATTTCACATCATACAGAACATGAATAATTCAACAATTTAATCTTTGACTTGAGGAGAAACCCAATGAAAATGCTACGTACAGTTTTAGCCGCATCTGTGTTGGCAGCATCCGGCGCGGCAATGGCGGATACAGCTGTGGTTAAGGATGGTTACGTTTTTGAGCAGAATCAATTGATGCCAACAGGCGTGCGCGCTGAAGCCGGCACTACCGGCTACGGCGGTGCGCTGCTGTGGACTGCAAACCCTTATGTCGGCTTGGCTTTAGGCTATAACGGCGGCAATGTTTCATGGTCTGATGATGTGAAAGTCAACGGTTCAACCTATGATTTAGACATGGACAATAACAATGTCTACTTAAACGCTGAAATCCGTCCGTGGGGCGCCAGCGCAAACCGCTGGGCGCAAGGCGTTTATGTGGCAGCCGGCGCAGCTTATTTGGACAATGACTACGGGCTGGACCGCCGGGTTAATCCTGGTGAAGCATTTAAAGTCAACAACACGAACTTTATTGCGGATCAGAATGGCTCTGGCGTGAATATCAACGGCAAGATGGAATATAAAAACGATATTGCGCCGTACCTCGGTTTCGGCTTTGCGCCGAAAATCAGCAAAAACTGGGGCGTCTTCGGTGAAGTCGGCGCCTACTACACAGGCAATCCTACAGTCACTTTGACTGGCAGCGGCGATGCGATAACTGGCGGTCAGGACTTTCAGGAAGCATTGCGGGCGGAAGAGCAAAAAATCCGCAATGATGACAAATACCAATGGATGCCGGTCGGCAAAGTGGGCCTAAGCTACTACTGGTAAGCGCTGAATGCTGACAGAATGGTACTGAAAAAACGGGCTTCGGCCTAATGCCAGTCAATTAAGAAATTGACTGGCTTTTTCTTTTTGAAACCCAAGATATTATTTGATACGCGGAGGTGTCATCCGCAACCTGAGCAAGAATAAAAGCACTGCTTTTATTCGAAGCGCAAG
>NZ_JAVXCI010000101.1:0-10701 GCF_036659555.1 Acinetobacter sp. | reverse complement strand
CTAAAGAAACAAAACCGACTTTGGGGGACTTCATGAATCTGCGCTCCACTAGAATCCGCGTATTGTATGTCTTTTCGATTCATAAAAACAGGTGGCAAAGCCACTCTTTGCATAACGCACTAAAATAACGCTATAAATTCATCCAGAAAATTACCGCTGCACCATTTTAGAACATTTGCTGTTTACAGGCTGCCCTGAATCGGCTATACACGTTTAACAAAGACCACTTTCAGCGCACTTTATTTAACCAGCATCAGAACTGAGTGCTTTTCCCAAGAGTTGGCGTGCATTTTGCATCATATCAGGCCTTATTACATTAAACAGACCGCTTTATGCAGATGCCATTGCGCTATTTTAATACAGGGAAGCACCGCTAATGGATCATCCTATGACTATCGATTACCGCTTACTGGTTGACAATTTAACCACTGCCATTTTACTGGTCGATAGTGATTTGAATATTTTCTACCTTAACTCAGCCTGTGAAGCCTTATTTGACATCAGCCTGCTCCGCGCCTCAGGCATGCCGGTTTTAAACCTGCTGCATATGCCGGATGATGAATTCAACACCGAAGAAGCGCTGAAAAACACCCTGCTCTCTGGACAGCACTATACGCGCCGCGAAGCTACAATCAACGTCAACTTTAAAGACATTCATGTCGATTACACCGCCTCGCAGCTGAATTCAGGCAAGCCCTATCACCCGCTGCTGCTGATTGAGCTGAATCAGATTGACCGCATGCTGAAAATCTCCAAAGAAGAAAACCTGATTCAGCAGCACCAAGTGGCGCGCCAGCTGATCCGCGGCGTTGCGCATGAAATCAAAAACCCGCTTGGCGGCATCCGCGGCGCCACGCAGCTTTTGGCGCGCAGCCTGAATGACCCGAAATACAGCGAATTTACCGACATTATCATCAGTGAAGTCGACCGCCTGCGCAATTTAGCCGATACCATGCTCGGTTCGCGCCAGCTGCCAAGCTATGAGCCGGTCAATGTGCATGAGCCGCTGGAACGCGTCCGAGCGCTGATTGTCAATCAAACCAAAAAGAAAATTAAAATTACCCGCGACTATGACCTGTCCCTGCCCGACGTCATGGCGGACCGCGACCAGCTGATTCAAGTCATGCTGAACATCAGCGTCAACGCCGTGCAGGCCATGACCGAGAATAAAGAATTCTTCAGCGAGCATCAGCCGGAACTTATTTTAAGAACCCGCATTCAGCGCTTAGTCACCATTAATGGCGTGCTGCAGCGCTCTGCCGTCCGCATTGAAATAGAGGACAATGGCCCCGGCGTGCCGGAAGACATTCTGGAATCAATATTCTATCCGCTGGTGACGGGCCGCGCCAAAGGCACAGGCTTAGGATTAAGCATTGCGCAAAATATTATGCATCAGCATAACGGAATGATTGTATGCCAGTCAGTTCCCGGAAAAACAGTATTCAGCTTATATTTACCTTGGGAGTCAGACCATGCCGCGAAATAAAATATGGGTCATTGATGATGACCGCGCCATGCGATGGGTGCTGGAAAAAACCTTCAAAGAAGAAGGTTTCGATGTCACCAGTTTTGAAGAAGCCCAATCCGCGCTGGATCAGCTCAGCACCGATGCGCCGGATGTCATTTTAACCGACATCCGCATGCCGGGCATTGATGGCCTGACGTTCTTAGGCAAAGTCAAAGGCAATTATCCAGACCTGCCTGTCATTATTATGACAGCGCATTCAGATCTGGAGTCTGCTGTTTCCAGCTATCAGACTGGCGCATTTGAATATCTGCCTAAACCGTTTGATATTGATGAAGCGCTGGCTTTGGTAAACCGCGCGATTCTGCATATTACCAAACTGCAGCAGCAGGAATCCGCCAAAACCGCGATGCCGATTCAGTCCACAGAAATCATTGGCGAATCTCCTGCCATGCAGGAAGTTTTCCGCGCCATTGGCCGCCTGTCGCAGTCGCACATTACCGTGCTGATTAACGGCGAATCCGGCACCGGCAAAGAACTGGTTGCGCACGCCCTGCACCGCCATTCGCCGCGCAGCAGCAAGCCGTTTATTGCGCTGAATATGGCTGCCATCCCCAAAGACCTGATTGAAACCGAACTGTTCGGGCATGAAAAAGGCGCATTTACCGGCGCCAACACTCAGCGCCAGGGCCGTTTTGAACAGGCCAACGGCGGCACGCTGTTTCTGGATGAAATTGGCGATATGCCGTTTGAAACCCAGACCCGCCTGCTGCGCGTATTGGCGGATGGCGAGTTCTACCGTGTAGGCGGCCATATTCCCGTCAAGGTTGATGTGCGCATTGTGGCCGCAACGCATCAGGACTTGGAAAAGCTGGTGCATGAAGGCCGCTTCCGCGAAGACCTGTATCACCGCCTGAACGTGATCCGCATTCATATTCCTAAGCTGGCGCACCGCAGCGAAGACATTCCAATGCTGGCGCAGCACTTCCTCGCGCGCGCCGGCAAAGAGCTGAGCGTCAGCCCGAAAATCCTGCGCCCGGAAACTCAGGAATACATGCAGAAGCTGCCTTGGCAAGGCAACGTGCGCCAGCTGGAAAATACCTGCCGCTGGCTGACCGTGATGATTACCGGCCGTGAAGTTTATCCTGAAGACCTGCCTTCAGAACTGAAGCAGATTCCAATTCAGCAAAATGGCGACAATGCGCAGGCAGCAAACGGCATCGAGCGCATTTCCAGCCACCACTGGGATGAGCTGCTGGGCCAATGGGCCGTGCAGAAGCTGAAAAACGGCGAGATGAAGATCCTTGACATTGCCACGCCAATGTTTGAACGCACGCTGATTAACGCCGCGCTGCAGCAGACCCGCGGACGCAAGCGCCACGCCGCTGAACTTTTAGGCTGGGGCCGCAACACCTTGACCCGCAAGCTGAAAGAACTGGGCATGGACAGCGCCGATGACGAAGTTGAAGAAGAAGCCGAAAGCTGATTCAGCCTGCTGAATTTCACACCAAAGCCAGTCAATTGCTAAATTGGCTGGCTTTTTCTTTTTTAAATTCTAGATATTGCGTGATACGCAGAAGCGTCATCCGCAACCTGAACAAAAACAAAGCACTGCTTTGTTTGCAGTGCAAGGCGAAGCAGCTTCAAATAAAAGCACTGCTTTTGCTCGAAGCGCAAGGCGAAGCTGCAAAAACAAAATATTGTTTTGTTTACAGCGCGAGGCAGAACGGTAGTCTTTAAAATGCTAAAACTCCGCTTTGAATGGCCAAAAAACCTTAAAGATTTCATTGCAAAATTCATTAACGGATCAGCAAGGCGCTTTTTACTTACCCTAAGACGAGCAATTGAAAATAAACAACTTCATTTTTGCAAGCGCCGCAGGCGCATATTATTCCACTGATCAGCATCTATTCGATCGGAAAAATTTGAGTCTGATTGATGCTTTTATCACTTTCGCAGGCTTGCATTATTCAGCAGTTTGGTTATATTTCGTTCTATGTTAGGCTGCAGATGAAGACTCTATGAGTTTTTGGCAAAAACTGTTCTCAAATGAACAGGAAAACGAGCATAAAAACCAAATTGCTTGCGTTGAAAATGATTGCTCTTGTAAAACCAATGAACAGCTTCTCCAAGCGCTGGCGAAGGCGACTGATGAAGATGTCATTATCGGCATTAAGAAAATTCTCGTATCTCGGGGCTACAGCCGCAGAGAGCTGAATGAACTTCAGCATCTGCCGCTTCAATAGCAGATAAAAAGGCATTCGGACAACTGAATGCCTTTTTTTATAATAAAAACAGTATTTTATATTTTTAAGCAGCAGCATTTCCGCTATGCTGAAGATCAATCAAAATCTCAGCATCATGATTCAATAATTAAAGGCAAGAAAATGAACAAAATTTTATTAACTTCAGGGGCAGCATTCATCTTTACATTAACATTAAGCGCCTGCAGCCAAGTTCCCAAAGAATGCGCCGAATCTTGGGAAAAAATGGAAAAGCTGTCTAAAAAGATGGGCATGCCGGCTGATCAGATTAAAATTCATAAAAAAGAGTTCGAAGACAATATTAAGGGCCTGTCTAAGGAAGAAGCCATTAAGGCCTGCACAATGCAAAGCACTTTCCTGAATATGGCGGAGCGCTGAAAACTGTATGCTGCGGTTAAGCATTTCAGCCGAAAGGCAGAAAATTTATGCGCTTAAGCTTTAGCGCTCGCACTGCCTCATTTTTCCTTGAAAAGTTTGAATGCGCTTTGCGCAGGCGAAACTCTGCTTTGGAAAGATTCACTGCTCATAAAAACCGGAAAAACGTCTTTTGCTGACTATACACGGCGCCCTGAGCCTGTTTTAAGCGCTGCTTTAAAATGCAGCGCAAGGATGGGCAGCAAGGCTTTGCATAGATCACCGCAGCGGCAGCGGCCAAACAGTCGATTAATTCACAGAAACGCAGTACACTAGGCTATAAAAATACATTTGTAACTTTATTGGTTAACGTATACATGCAGCAGCAGAGACCACGGATTCCTTTAGGGGCGCATTTAATCATTAAGCATTTCGCTTATAGCCACCATGGAATTTATGCAGGACGAGGCCGAGTAATTCATTACTCCGGATTTGCTCATCTATTTAAAAAGCATCCGATTGAAATCACCTCTTTGCAGAATTTCTGCCGCGGCAAACAATTTATCATCCAGCATTACGCATCGCCTAAATTTACCGGGCGCAAGGCTGTCCGCCGGATGCGTTCCCGCATGCATGAGAACAACTATCATCTGATTATCAATAATTGCGAGCATCTATGCACATGGGCCATTACCGGGTTTGAAAGTAGCCCGCAGGTCTTCCGCATGATGAACCGGCTGACAACCATAGGCTATGTCAGCTCCGCTATGAGCTTTATGAACAGCATCTTCCTCACCGTGACCACCACCAGCTTTGCTTTGGCCCTGTATATTAAAAAGAAGCTCAGGGATAAAGCCAAGCAGCGCCTGGCCGGCTATCCGCTGTTCAGTGAGCAGGACACCAAGAACCCTTCCTGATTGCTGAAAAAAAGCCAGCGCGAGCTACGGTGCAGGAATTGCTTTTTGACGCTGAGTCCAGCCTTAGCCTTAGAGAAGGTTGCCTTTATGCGCAGCAATCAACGGTGGCAATTCCGCACCCAATGAGCACAGCATTTCCCGCTCAATATTGCGCACAATCGAATCTAAGGCCAAATCATTTTCCTGCACGCCAAACGGCTCTTCCAGTTCTGCGCTGAGCGCATCCAGGCCTAAAAATAGATAGGCGATCAGCGCGACAATCACCGGCGTCCAAATGCCTAAGCTGGACGCCAAGCTGAACGGCAGAATAAAGCAGAATGAATACACGGCGCGGTGCAGCAGCACCGAATAGGAAAATGGCAGCGGTGTAGAGGAAATCCGGTCACAGCCGGCATGAATATCGCCAAGCGCAACGGTGTGCTTGGTCAATGCGCTGTAGATAATGTCAGTGATCTGGCCCTGCTTATACAAGCCGGCCAAATCTTTCTGCACGATTTCCAGCAGATACTGCGGCGCATTCATATGCCCCGGCAAAGTCTGCCACTGCTGGTCCGTCAGCTGCACATGCGGCCGGTACTGATCAAAAGGATAAGCCTTCTTGCGCAGGCGGTCGCGCAGCAGGTGCGTAAACAGCATCACGCGGTACATCATCACTTGGCGCGGCTCAGCCTCCAGCACATGCGTATCACGGATGATATGCCGCGTATCCGCAATTAAAGCGCCCCACAGCTTGCGCCCTTCCCACCAGCGGTCATAGCAGGCCGTGTTCCTAAAGCTCAGGAAGATCGACAGAATCACCCCGAAAATGGTAAAGCCAATAGCCGGAACCTCAGGCACCGAAACATAGTGGCGCGCAGCCATATACACCAGCGCCGCTGAAATCAGCACCACCACCATCAGCGCAGGAAAAACTTTAGGCAGAATAGTGCCGCGCCAAGCGAACAGCAGTGCAAAACTATTGGTTTTATCTCGAATAATCACGGCAGGCCCCTTATTAAATATGCATAAAAAAGCCCAACCGGAGTTGAGCTTTCAGCGCCCAATTCAGCATAACGGCATTCGGCTTGAATGCCAATATTTTGCTGAATTAAGCAGGCAATGCTTCAGCCGGCTTTATTTGCCCGGCTTAAAGCTGTCTTTCAAGTCTAAAATGCGGTTGAATACCGGTTTTTCTGCCGTATGGTCGTACTGGTCTGCAACAAAGTAACCTTCACGCTCAAACTGGAAGCGGTCTTCCGGCTGCGCTTGCGCCAAGGCCGGCTCAATGACCGCCTGAAGCACTTGCAATGATTCAGGGTTCAAGTTCGCCAGGAAGTCATCGCCCACTTCCGGGTCAGACTCAGTGAATAAGCGGTCGTAAATGCGCACTTCAGCAGCAATGCCTTTTTCCGCAGACACCCAGTGAATTACACCTTTAACTTTACGGCCTTCAGGGTTTTTGCCTAAAGTTTCAGGGTCGATTGAACATTTCAGCTCAACCACTTCACCGCTGGCATCTTTAACCACTTCATTACACTTAATGACATAAGCATGGCGCAGGCGCACTTCGCCATCCGGAATCAGGCGCTTAAAGCCTTTCGGCGCAACTTCTTCAAAGTCCTTGCGGTCAATGTAGATTTCAGAGGTTAAAGGAATCACCCGCTCGCCCATGTCTACGTTTGGATGGCGCGCATGCGCCAGATCCATCGCTTCAGGCAAGTTGGTTAAAGTCACTTTCAGCGGATTCAGCACAGCCATGCCGCGGGCTGCGGTGTTTTCCAATGACTGGCGGATGCAGTATTCCAGCATTGCCACATCGACAATGCCGTCAGATTTAGATACGCCGACACGCTTGCAGAAATCACGCAGGCCTTCAGGCGTAAAACCGCGGCGGCGCATGCCGACTACGGTTGGCATGCGCGGATCATCCCAGCCATTGACATGATTGCCTTCAACCAATTTGCGCAGTTTGCGCTTAGAAGTAATGGTGTAGTCAATATTTAAACGGCTGGATTCGTACTGGCGCGGCACAGCTGGCGAATGAACTTTTTCAACCACCCAGTCATAGAATGGACGGTGATCCTGAAATTCCAGCGTGCATAAAGAATGCGTAATGCCTTCAATGGCGTCTGACAGCGGATGCGCATAGTCATACATTGGATACATCTTCCATTTATCACCGGTCTGGTGATGCTCAGAATGCAGCACGCGGTACAGGATCGGATCACGCATATGCACGTTTGGAGACGCCATATCAATTTTAGCGCGAAGCACAGCTTCACCTTCGCCAAAACCGCCATTATTCATTTTTTCAAAGCGCGCAAGGTTTTCTTCTATAGAGGTATTGCGGTGCGGCGAGTTTTTGCCCGGCTCAATAAAGTTGCCGCGGTTCAGGCGGATTTCTTCAGGCGTCTGCAAATCGACATAGGCATCGCCCTGCTTAATCAATTGAATCGCCCAGGCATGCAGCTGGTCAAAATAGCTGGATGCATAGCGCGGTTCGCCATTCCAGCTGAAGCCCAGCCATTTCACATCATTGGCAATGCCATCGACATATTCCTGCTCTTCCGCATCCGGGTTTGTGTCGTCAAAACGCAGGTTGCATAAGCCGTCAAATTCATTGGCGATGCCAAAGTTCAGGCAGATTGCCTTAACGTGACCAATATGCAGATAGCCATTCGGCTCCGGCGGGAAACGCGTCACCACTTTTTGTGTACGGCCAGCCGCCAAATCTTCAGTAATGACTTGGCGCACAAAGTCTAAGCCCGGCTGTTGTTCTTGCTGCGCAGCATCGACAGGGGCATTGTTACTTGGTGTCGGGTTTTTAGGCAGTGTTGAAACAACATCATTCGGCTTCATAGTTCTAAAATCACTTTTATGCAAAAAAATTCAGGATAAATGGGGCTTGTCTAAGCGGCTTAATTTTAGCTTAGAACGCTGTTGGATTATGAATAATTAACAGCCCTTTAAACGCTATTTGACCTTTTTAACAAAGAAAATAGCGTTTTTGCTTGCCTTGTAGTTTACAGTTTGCTTATGCTTCTCACAACCAAAAAACCCATGGCTTTGATGTCCATGATTAGGAGATTACACAATGAGTTTTCCTCAAGTCGAATTAAACACCAATAAAGGTCGTATTGTTCTTGAACTTAACAGTGAAAAAGCGCCAATTACTGTTGCTAACTTCTTAGAATACGTTCGTGACGGTTTCTATGACGGCGTAATTTTCCACCGCGTGATCGACGGCTTCATGATCCAAGGCGGCGGCATGGATGAAAACTTCAAAGAAAAAGCTACACGCGATGCGATTGAAAATGAAGCAGACAACGGCCTAAAAAATGATTTAGGCACCATTGCAATGGCGCGCACTCAAGCGCCGCATTCTGCATCTGCTCAATTCTTCATTAACGTGGGCAACAATGCATTCCTGAACCACTCTGGCAAAACAGCGCAAGGCTGGGGCTACGCTGTATTCGGCAAAGTCACTGAAGGCTTAGACATCGTTAATGAAATTAAAGGCGTCCGTACCGGCAACCGCGGCTACCACGCTGATGTTCCTTTAGAAAACGTTGTGATTGAATCTGCTAAAATCATTTCTGAGTAAGAATCCCTCCTAACCTCCCTTTAGAAAAGGGAGGAAAGTCCCTCTTTTTAAAGAGGGATTTAGGGAGATTAAGTTAAAGTGGATAATTCTGTGACCTATCTGTTTATCGCTGATTTACATTTGTCACCAGATCACCCTCGGCTTGTCCGGGGGTTTTTAGATTTATTGCGCCATTATCAAGATAAAAACACCCAGCTGTATATTTTAGGCGACTGGTTCAATGCCTGGATTGGCGATGACTACTCTGCTCCTTGGCTGGATGAAGTGATTAGCGCATTAAAGCAGTTTACAGATGCCGGCTGCCAGGTTTACTTTTTAGCAGGCAACCGCGACTTTGCCCTCGGTCAGAAATTTCTAAAAAAATTCAATGGCATATTGCTGAGTGATGTTGAAACCTTAAGCATTGCCAGCTTAAAGATCCGCCTTGAACACGGCGACTTGCTCTGCACCGATGATGTTTCTTACCAAAAATTCCGCAAAGTTATCCGCAATCCGCTGCTTTTAGGCCTGTTAAAGAAAACCCCTCTCAGCTTCCGCCAGAAGCTTGCCAGCGGCTTCCGCAAAAAAAGCCGTGAAGCCAATCAGGTCAAAAGCTACGAAGTGATGGATGTTAATCAAGATGCCGTTAAAGTCGCATTAAGCAATGCTGATTTACTGATTCACGGCCATACCCACCGCCCGAAAATTCATGACGTGCATGGCAAGCCGAGAATTGTCCTCGGCGACTGGCGCGAGCATGAAGCGCAGATTTTAGAAATTTCAGAAAATACCGCAGTGTCTGGATGCGCCTTGAAAACGTGGCGCTACTAGCCTGAGCTGCAAACGCATCACGCCATGCTGTTTTTATCCCAATAGGCATGCCTGACTTCGGGCATATCATTCAGCAGCTGAATGATTTCCTTGGTATGAATAGAATCAATTGAGGTTGCAATTAAGGCCGCTGCAATTTCCACGTCCTCTTCGCCAAAAGGCTCGACATCTACATCCTGCGGCGGATAGTTGTATAAAGCCAGCAATTCATGCAACTTATCCATGACCTCTTTGCTGAACTGGCGGCCGCAGATGATATAAATCACATTGAGGACTTCCGCATCATCATCTAAGGGCCAGCGGTCAATCGCATGACCAATTGGACGCAGCAGCGTATTCGCAGCCAGAATAAATCCTGTGGCAAGGAATGCTTCAATAATTAAATCAGCGCCGGCGGCGGCCCCAACCGCGGCGGAGCACCATAAAGTCGCAGCTGTATTCAGCCCCTGTATATTTCCTTCCTCCCGCATAATCACGCCTGCGCCTAAAAAGCCGATGCCTGACACCACATAGGCAATCACACGGACTGCGCCATCGGTGCCGTGCAAGGTAATCGCAATATCCACAAAAATTGCCGCACCCAAAGCCACTAAAACATTTGTTCTTAAGCCTGCTGTACGCTGCCGGTACTGGCGTTCAAAGCCAATTAAGCCCCCCAGTATAAAAGCTGCCGTCAGGCTTAAAAAACTGTCAAAGAAATTGTCACTGTGCAGATTTTCCATAAATTTCATCAGATTCACCGCCAATCGCAATGCTTAATATAAGATTTTCTTATCATTTGAATATTCCCTGTTCATCACTATAAATCTAATCACTTAAAATTCAATACCTCAGGATTTAAACCGGCAGTTTTAGAAAATTGTGGCTCAGCTGCTGCTAAAAGCGCAGCAATCATCGGCTGCGAATAACATCGGAGAGGCTACTGCAACTAATACAGCTAAATTCTAAAGTCTGTATTACGAATAATTTCCTATAAAAGATGATTTCACGAGGTTTTAGCCGCATTAACTATTTTCAGAAATTAACAATAGCGCTTGCACTGCCTCATTTTTCCTTTAGAAATTTAGATGCCTTTGCGCAGGCAAGTCCCGACTTTGGAAAGACCCAAAGTCGGCAAAAGTCTTTTGTTGCCCATACACGGCATCCTGAGCCAGTTTTAAGCACTGCTTTAAAATGCAGCGCAAGGATGGGCAACGTGCGGCATCCATGCCGCACTCGCGTATCCAACATTTATTTGACGCAAGGGTCTAGAAAACTCGAAGCTGAAGGGATTTTCGCGGAGTCGTTTAAAAAAACTTAGCCATTATA
>NZ_JAVXCI010000100.1:0-10772 GCF_036659555.1 Acinetobacter sp. | reverse complement strand
AATGAAGAAAACATCCCTAGCATCTCAGATATTCTTTCCATTTGTAAAGGTCTAATCCATGCCATCTTTTGATATTGTTTCAGAATTAGAAATTTTTGAGGTAAATCATGCGGTTCAAAACACGCAAAAAGAAATTGCAACCCGTTTTGACTTCCGCGGCCAAGATGTTTCTATCGAACTGAATGAAAAAAACAAGGAAGTCAAAATCAGCACTGAAAGCGATTTCCAATGCGAGCAAGTGTACAGCATGCTGGAAAACCACTTCTATAAGCGCAAAGTCGATGTGCAGGCGCTGGATCCGCAAAAAATGACCGCTTCCGGCAAAAATGTCATTCAGGTGATCAAGCTGAAAGACGGCCTTGACTCAGATACCGCGAAAAAAATTAATAAAGCCATTAAAGAAAGCGGCATTAAAGTGCAATCTTCCATTCAGGGCGACAAAATCCGCATCACTGATAAAAAACGCGATACCTTGCAGCAAGTTATGGCATTTTTAAAGGAACAGCAATTTGGCGTGCCTTTACAGTTTAACAATTTCAAAGACTAAGGCAGATACTCTGCCAAGCAGAGGGACACATGGCGCAGCGCAACCGCTTATCCAAACTGGTTCAAAGCACATCCAAACTTCCGCAGGGCATCCGCACCGCCCTGTGGTCTAAAGCTTTTGGACGCATTGTGCCGATGGTCGGCACGGCAAAAATCCGCTATGAGGAAGTTACGGCTTCGCGCGTAACGGTGAGCCTGGCCAATCATAAAGCCATGCAGAACCATATTGGGCAAGCGCATGCCTGCGCCATGGCGCTGATTGCGGAAACCGCAACCGGCTTTGTCGCCGCGATGAATGTGCCGGACAGCGCAGTCGTGCTGATTAAAAGCTTAAAAGCGGATTATAAGCGCCCGAGCAAAGGCGCAATCAAAGCGGTTGCCTCATTGACGCCGGAACAGCAGCAGCTGATGCAGAACACCGACAAAGGCGAAACGCTGGTTGCCGTCACGGTCACGGACGAATCCGGCGCAGAGCCTGTGCAGTGTGAAATGGTCTGGGCCTGGGTATCCAAATCCCGCCTGAAAAAATAGTCCATGAAAAATTAATAAATGTAAATAAAACTTACCTTTAGGTAAGTTTTATTGTTACCAAACCTGCACCGGCGCATAACATAATTTTGCTGTTCAAGCCGGCAATGGCTCAGGATAATGACGCATTCCAGTCTTTGAGCCGAATAATGAAAAAACTCCTCCCCGCGTCCGCAGCCCTGCTGGCTATGGCGCTGTTCTCCGCCTGCAGCCACCTGCCTGCGCAGTCCGCCGCTGCATCATCCGCAGCTTTTTCTCAGGCGCAACAGAATAAGAAAATTGTTACGGATTTTTATGAAGGCGTGTTTCTCAAGCATCAGGTCAAACGCTATGCGGACCGCTATATCGGCGCTGAATATATTCAGCATAATCCGGATGTGCCGGACGGCAAAGCGCCTTTCGTGAACTTTTTCACCCAGTATTTTAAAGAAAATCCGCAAGCGCAAAGCGTGATTAAGCGCGCCGCCGCTGAAGGCGATCTGGTCTTTCTGCATGTGCATTCCATGCAACATGGCCAAGACCGGGGTACGGCCGTGGTGGATATTTTCCGGGTAGAAAACGGAAAAATCGTGGAACATTGGGATGTGCAGCAGGCGGTGCCGGAACCCGGCGCCAACAGCAACAGCATGTTCTGAAGGCTGCGCGCTGCAAATAAAAAAATCCCAGCCATTATGCTGGGATTTTTGCCGGCGCAAAGCCGGCAGCTTAAGCCGGCCGGGCGGCAAACAGCTGTTTGGCTTCGTCAGGAATCTGGCGCTTGGCGCCTTTTACATCTACAGCCACAAAGGTGAATACCCCTTCGGTGACGCGCACCGGCTCGCGCGAGCTGTCATGGCTGTCCCACACTTCAATCTGCATTTGAATAGATGTATTACCGACTTTCAGAATCTTGGTATAGCAGCTGATCACATCGCCGACTTTCACCGGCACCAGAAAAGTCATCTGATTGATGGAAATGGTGGCGCAGCGGCCCTTGCTGAAGCGCTCCGCGTGAATTGCTCCAGCCAAGTCCATCTGCGACACAATCCATCCGCCAAAGACATCGCCGCTCCAGTTGGTATCCGCCGGCATGGCGATGGTTTGCAGGGAAAGGGTTCCTTCCGGCTTTACATAAGAATCTGACACTTTAACTCCGGGCTCTTGCTTATTTCATAGCGGTTAATTGTTGATCCAGCCACCGCTGCAGCTCGCTGGACCGCAGCGCGCCGCTTATTCTAGCAATTTCACTGGTTTTATTCATCAGCACCAGCGTCGGAATGCTGCGGACATTGAAGGCGCTGCTGAGGCGGGGGCTTTCTTCCGTATTGATTTTCGCGAAAATCACATTCGGGTACTGTTTTGCAACTTGGGTAAAATGCGGCGCCATCATTTTGCATGGCCCGCACCAGTCCGCCCACAAATCAATTAAAATGGGCAAGTCGCTGCCGGAAATATAAGTGCTGAAATTCCGCTCATTCAGCTCTATCGGAGCCAGCGGAATCAGCGCCTGATGGCATTGCCCGCATGCGGGGCCTGCTGCCAGCTTTTCTTCAGGCACGCGGTTTTTGACGCTGCAGCCTGGGCAAACTACGATCATTTAGCCAACTCCAATATGTTTATTTAAAAAGTCTAATTGAACCGACACTGCTTTTTCAAACCATTTTCCGTGATAAATGTCGAAATGCTGCATTTCCCACTCATGGTATTCCGCATAAGGCGCAATGTTGGTGGCCGCTTCACGGCTGGTTTCTATCGGAATCAAGCCATCATTTTTGGATGCGATATACAGCACAGGCACCGCTATGCGCCGCAGGTTCTGAATCGGCCGGTAGCGGATCAGGTTAAAGAACACCCGCGCCGGAATTTCACCGCTCCAGTAATAGTCCGGATGAATGATGGACTGATAGCCTTGGCAGGCGTCTGCAGACGGCGCAAAGCTCAGGCCATGCTCATCCGCCACGGGCAAAGTCCGGGGCGACATGCCGACTTTCGCCCCCATATAATCCTGGCTGGAGATTTTCAGCGCCTTGGTCAGCTGCTGCAGCGGATACAGCTTGGCGCTCTCCGCCCCATCCACAAATGGATTCTGCGCAATCACCGCCTGTATGTTCTTATTTTCTGAAGCGATGTCCAGCGCATAGCCGGCGCTTAAGGAAATGCCCCACAGCACGATTTTCCGGCTGTCAATCGACTTGCGCTGCCCCACATGCATCAGCATAGTGCGCCAGTCCTCCAGCTGCGACTTCAGCGACACCAGCTCCCTTGGGCGCCCTGTGCTGCCGCCCCAGTAGCGGTAGTCAAACAGCACGACCGCATAGCCGGCCTGCGCAAAGCGCTTGGCGAACTGCACCAGCTTAAACTGGCGCAGGCAGGCCAGCCCATGCGCCATAATAATGACCCCCGGCTTATGTTCTATCTGCGGGCGGTAGAAATCGGCAGCAATCACTTCCTGGCCGCTTTTCACATACAGCGGTTCAACCGTATAAGCGTGCATACGTACTCCATGCATTATTTTATGGCTGTTGTCATTTATAAAAATTTCAATACATCAAGCTGATATTAATGCTTAATGCTATCATAAAGAATAATTGTATTATTTAAATTATGGAGTGACAGAATGAGCGAAAATGTCGGCTTTGCAGGTCAAATTGGCCCTGAACACGTGGCGCAAGTGGTTGAAAAAGGCTTTAAATCGATTATCAATAACCGCCCGGACATGGAAGGCGGCCCGGCGCAGCCGACAAGCGCGCAAATTGAAGAGGCTGCCCGCGCTGCCGGCCTAGACTATGTCTATCAGCCTGTCGTTGCCGGCCAGATTACTGAAGTCGATGTCCGCGCTTTTGCAAATCATTTCAACGAACTGCCTAAGCCGGTGCTGATGTTCTGCCGCACAGGCAACCGCTCAAACAATCTGTATCAGCTGGCCAAGCAGATGGATCTGCTGGATGACTAAGCGTTCCATTCAAAGCTTTCTTCTGAGTTTATTCTTCTTTTGCACTGCGCCTGCTATGGCGCAGGACAGCAGCATTGCCCTGAATGAAAAAGTCAGCGCGGCGGGGCAAATGACTGCTGACAAGTTCACCCTGCTGTTAAAGCAGCAGGGCTTTAAATCGGTGATTGTGAACCGGCCTGATCAGGAACAGGGCAATAGCGTGACGGTAGGCCAACTCCGCAGCATTGCGGAAAAGGCGCAGGTCAGCGTGATTTACCAGCCTGTAACAGGCGGTAAAGTTTCTCAAACAGACGTGGCTGAGTTTGCCAAATATTATAATGAGCTTCCTAAACCGATCCTGATGGTATGCAGAAGCGGCGCGCGCTCTTCAGCATTGTTCAATCAGGCGAAAGCGCAAGGCTTGCTGAATGAATAAATTTTTAGTTGTACTGGTTTGCACCCTGGCCTTTAGCGGCTGCAGCTCCATGAATGTCAGGCCTACGGTTGGCGTGAGTGTGGGGACTTCAATTTAGGGCTGAAGAATTATGCCATGAAAAATTGACTGTATATTTCAATACAAAATGCTAAATAAAACAAAAGCCTCATTTCGAGGCTTTTGTTTTATTTAAATCACAGGAGATTATTTGCACGCATGCAATGTGCCGTATGGACTTGTATTGTTTAAAGATGGTGTATATGCCCAATTCGTCTTATCAAAGTCATCTGCAACTGGCGGTAAAGAAACCGTACGATAGGCATGAATAGGGAAACTTG
This sequence comes from Acinetobacter sp., assembly GCF_036659555.1. GTDB lineage: Bacteria > Pseudomonadota > Gammaproteobacteria > Pseudomonadales > Moraxellaceae > Acinetobacter. The sequence continues at coordinate 6,013 of NZ_JAVXCI010000100.1, read as the reverse complement.
ACAATGTTGTCGCTGCGCCAATCTGAACAGATAGCCATGAAGCATGCGCCTTAGGATAACGCAGCTGGAAGTCAAATTTACCTTCCTTATCTGTAGTATAAGTTGCAGTATAAGGGTTAGCTTCACTGGCGCCAACGAAGCGCACTGCATTGAGCGTTTCCAGCACTTGATTGCCATTCCGATCCAATGTTAAAACATCAATATAGGCATTAAGTGTTTGATCATACTTGTGCATACCATGAATAGTTACATTGCGGTCATCATATGGCGTTGCCGGGTCATCCACTGCCGACACAGCACATGATAATGGCGCCACCAGTGACGCTGCCGGAGCTGACGGTAAATACTGAACCCAAGATTTTTCCTTAGTTATAGCATCTTCTACTACAGTCCAAGCACCGCGCTTGAATTCTACTGCGCGCACATCCATAGTCACATTTTGATTGGCAACAGGGCGGCCATCCAAGTCTACAACTTGTGCGGAAGCACTCCAGTTATAATAAACACCTGCTGGATCATCTGCACCGACCCTCGTTGGATTCATCACGACAGTAATAGACCCTTGAGTAACAGGCACAGCTGCGCTGACAACATCAGCCAGATAGCTTTGGCGGCGTTCTGTGCCATTGGCATCTCTTACCAGCGCTTCTACACGTAAATCATCCGCAACAAACTGAGCAGCGCTATATCCAGTATTACGCAGGCTCTCATCAACAACAACTGTGAATTTTACCCAGCCATTTTCGTCACTTTCTACCGTTGATGCGCCACGAATATAAGCGCCATTAAGCTGATAATCTGGCAGTGCTAATGTCACGGCCTTACCGGATTGGCTTGATCCATTCACGTCAGTTACCAATACAGAAACATCAACAGCATCACCGCGCACATGCAATTTCTCTTTAGAAGCTTTGAGCTTTAGATCTAATTGCGGCGCTAATGCTGTCGGTGAATTTACAGCAATTTGTGCAACCTGCTGCACAATAGCCCCTTGCTCATTGATATGAGAGGCTATTAACTGAATAGGCGCAGTATTAGCATCAGCCGTGGCTTTCATATCCAGCGTAAAGACTGCTTCACCGTATTGATTTGTTGAAATCTGTGAAACGCCTTTTATAGACGTAACATTTCTAGGGTCAGCAATTGTTAAAGTCACTGGCTGATCTGTGATACCACCTTGATTACTGTCTAGCAGCTTGACCGTAACCAGTGCAGAATCACCTGCTGTACTCAATGAAATTTTATTGCTGTCGATATTTAGATGATTAAGGTTTATGGCATCAATAACATTAAAGCTTAATGTTGATTCTAACTTTTCACCTTTAGGATTCGTGATCACACCTTTAATATGAATACCGGCATTCAATAATGCCTGTTTCTCTTTCGCAGGCATATTCTTTGGAATAGTCACAGAAACCGGCACAGCACCGTTCGCTGATGTTACAACTGAATCCTTACTCAATTTAACGCCAGCTGCAATTGCCTCGCTATTTAAAGAAAGACTTACTGGATAGCCAGTACTAGCCGTCCCTAACTCATCTTTCACAGCAACTTGAACTTGATATGTTTTACCAAATTCTAAATTTTCCTGATCCGCTGTAAGACGCAAATTAACTGAATCTCTCGGGATAGCAACTTGAATTGTGCCTGTCTGCTGGATACGGTCACCATTATTCAAGTTTGTGCCCACTACCGCAAAAGTAATGCCATTCTTAATCAGGTTAGCATCATAAGCGCCTTCAGAAACTTTCACCGTGAATTCAGCTTCACCTTTGCTGTTTGTTGTTAAAGCAGAATCTGACAGAGATACCCGGGAACCAGCCAAACCAGACAAAGCGATTGCTAAAGGCGTATTGGCAATCGGATTTTTTGCAGTATCCTGCGCAACAACCTTGACCCTTACTTCACCGCCTAAGACAGAAACGGTCTGAACATCATAAGAAACTGCCAATCCAGCCAAGTCAAGCAGCGGCACATGAGGCATGCTGACATCTATTTTACGCGTTAATGTATACGCCGAACCATCTTTACGCGTCCCCTTAATTGCGACAGTAATGCCATTTGCAATTAGATTCTTCAGTTCAGTCTCATTATTTGCCTTGACCTTCAGACCAAATACAGCTTGACCGCTCTTATTCGTTGCCAATGCTGAAGCTGTTGTTAAAGAAACGCCATTTGTTAGTGCAGCATCATTTAAGCCAATAGCAACTTTCTGCCCTGCATAAAGCTGACCGTCTGTGCCTGCTGCATTCACAACGACTTGCAAAGTGTGTTCTACACCTGAACGCAATTCAACACTGCCCGGCATATCTACAGCCAAATAATCCAAATCGATCTCGCTTTGGTCCGTTGGCGCTTTAAAGTTTAATGTGACAGCCTGCTGCGCACTCGGGTTTGAAGATGAAGACGCTAAAACACGGATGCCATTTGCAAGCAGCTCTTTTTGGCGGGCGCTGCTGGCATTATTCACTTTGTATTGATATTGGAAGTTCGCATAACCTTTGTCATCAGTATTCGTTGACGATTGGCCGATTAAACTCAAGCCTAATGCCTGCAAGTCAGCAGTTGTTAAGCTTGGCAAAGCAACACTTACAGTTTCACCCTTGAGCGCACTGCCTTTGACGCCAATCGCCTTAACCTTTACATCAATTATTTGATCTTTCGTATAATCAAAAGCAGCATTAATTGGATCAATCGCTAAATATCCAACTGCCTCTTCAGATTTTGCTTCATCTTCAACTGCAATTTTAATACTATTGCTTAAATTGTTATCTGTTTTAAATGATGCGATGATGCCGGCTTTAACCAAAGCATCTACAGCAGCTGCGGTTTGAGCATTGGTACGCAGCGTATAAGTCACATAGCCATTTTTAAACTCCTGCTCTGCGCTGCCATCAAAAGTAACGCCATTCGAAAGCGCTTCAGTATTTAACTCCAGAGTCACTTTGCCTTTAGTGGCAGCATCTCCTTTATTGTTAATGCCTTTAACAGTAATGGTTACATGATCGTTCTTTGCATTGATTTTGTAAGAAGAAGCAATCTCAAGGCGCTGCAGGGCCAGTTGATCCGCTGCATTTGAGTCTGTTGTAATCACACTGATTGTGTCTTGCGCAAATACAGCATCATTATCTGCATAAATTGCTTTTAAGTTAATGCCTTGTTGAGATAATGCGATCGGATAGCTCGAATTTGTATTTAGCGTAAATGATGCATAGCCCTTCGCATCAGTCATAGCTTCGGCATAATCCAAAGTTACGCCATAAGCATCACTTTTATCTGTGAAAATCAATTTTACTTTTTTATTTGCCAAAGCGGCGTCATTACTATTTTTAGCGCGTACTTTAACAACTGTTTTTCCGCCTTGGGCAACGATTGGCGCGTCAGCCTTAATAATTTCAAGCTTTTGGACAACTTGAGCAAGGTCTTTGAATGTAATTGCAGCTTTAACGCTTTTCTGCGCCTGATGTTCATCAGTTAATTTAAAGTCCAGACTTTGTGACGTAGCCACCAGTTTTTCAATTTCATCAGCAGTTAGGTCATCGCTTGCAGTAAGCGTAAAAACAGCATTGCCATTCTTATCTGTTTTTAAAGCTGATCCAGAAGAAATAGAAAACTTCCCTTGCATATCCGCAGGCAAAGCTAAAATAATATCTTGACCTGCTTTAACACCGCCATTTTTATCAGTAACCTGAGCAGTAATGGACGCACTGCCATTTGGCAGATTAAGCACAACACCTTGCTGGATTTTTAAATTATAGTCACTTTGGATTGTACTGGTCTTGATGATATTCAGCGTATAAACTTGTTTAATTTCCGTACCGTCAACAGTCGCCGTAAGCTGAACTTTGCCAGAGCTTGCATTCAATGCTGGAATATTCAGCTCAAATTCAGCAAAACCGCTATCCGTCGTCTTTACGACAGAGGCATTGCTGGTTACGTTTAAGTTCTCATTATCTGTAATCGATAACCGGACATCTCTTGCAGAAATACCGCCTTTATCTTTATTTAAAACCTGTACAGAAAATTTAACGACTGAACTGTCATTTGCATTAACAATGGCTTTTCCTGAAGCATCTTTTAATTCCGGGACACTTATGCTTTCAGCAACCTGAGATGAATTATCTGTTGACGTATTGCCGCCAGAATTATCAGTTCCAGATGAACCGCTGCTTCCCTTATCATAATAACCCTCACTGCCACCGCCACCGCATGCAACTAATGAAATTGATGTTGCTAAGACAGCAGTATTTACCCCTAATTTTTTAAAATTAGTTAATAAAGTCATTTTCTTACCCACGTTATATAATAATATCGATTGCCCTAAAACTAACTTTTACGGCTTTTAGGTAAAATTTACTCAAATTCACGTAAATAAGCAATCTATTACATACAGATACACAATTTTTAGTTATGCAATTGCAATAAATGAATAACATAAACTACTCTAAATACTAAATATTTCAATTTGCGCAAGCTTTTATGCACGACATTATTATTATAGGTGCAGGCACAGCCGGCATCGCAGCGTATAAAGAAGCAGTAAAATATACCCAGAATATTCTGATCATCAATGCTGGCCCATGGGACACCACCTGCGCGCGCGTGGGATGCATGCCAAGCAAGGTTTTAATTTCAGCGGCAAACCGCATGCATGACATTCAGCATGCATCAGAAACCGCACTGCAGGTCACTGCTCAAATTGACGCATCTAAAGTTATGGCGCATGTCAGAACCCTGCGCGACCGCTTCACCGCAGCAACGCTTAAAGATGTCAATAGCTGGGAAGCTTCGCATAAAATATCTGGCCATGCATCATTTGTGAATGCAAATACAGTAGAAGTGAATCAGCAGCACTACCAAGCTAAAACCTTTATTCTTGCTGTGGGTTCCAGCCCCGCGTTCAATCCACAATGGAAAACTGAACTGCAGGACAAGTTCATCACCTCAGATGATATTTTTGAATTGCCACACTTGCCCCGCTCTATTGCCGTTATCGGCAGCGGCGTGATTGCAATTGAATTGGCGCAGGCTATGCACCGGTTAAACATTAAAACAGCAATATTCGCGCGCAGCCGCAGAGTCGGCACACTCAGCAGCCCTGATCTGCAGCAGCTGGCGCAAAATGAATTGCAGAAAGAATTAGACATTAAATTTAAAATACTGCCCCAAACTGTTAAAAATACAGCAAAAGGCGTTGAAATCAGCTATACGGAAAATGGCGAGCATAAAACCCTGCATGCCGATTATCTTCTTTCAGCAACAGGGCGAAACAGCAGCCTGACACAGCTCAAATTAGAAAAAATTAATCCTGCTTTCACTGATATAAGGCACTTGCCGATTCATGCCGAAACAAAGCAATTGGCCGGTTATCCAATTTTTATTGCCGGCGATGCGCATACAGCGACACCAATCCAGCATGAAGCGGCTCATGAAGGCAGAACAGCTGTCCAGAACTGCTTAAATTTTCCGAATATTCAGAATACTAAAACACTCACGCCTTTAGGAATTGTGTTCAGTTCGCCTGAAATGGCAACTGCCGGAAAAAGCTTTAAACAGCTGATGGATAGGAATGCCGAGTTTGTGACAGGCACTGCTTCGTATGAAAAGCAAGGGCGCGCAATCGTTCTGGGCAAAAACCGAGGCGCTGCTGAAATCTATGTGGATAAAATTTCACGGAAAATTTTAGGCGCTGAACTTTTCACTGAGTCAGCGGAACACCTTGCGCATTTGCTGGCTTGGATGATTGCAGAAGATTTGACGGTAGATGAAGTTCTAAATAAGCCATTCTACCATCCGACACTTGAAGAAGGCCTGCGCACCGCGCTGAAGCATGCGCGCCGGCAGCTGTAGGCTTTGCGCGCTTCAGAGAATGCCCTGCGAAGGCTAAATAAAGGGGCTTCCGCCCGCATCAGTTAAGATCCATCCTCAGCGCGGATGGATCTTTTTATTGTGCTTCTTTTTTTCCCCTGCATTCCCTGCATAAAAAAAGCCCCCTGACTCGCTAGAGTCAGGG
>NZ_JAVXCI010000099.1:0-10845 GCF_036659555.1 Acinetobacter sp. | reverse complement strand
GGCTGTTAGTATGGCTCGACAAAAGAGACATGAATTCCTAACAGTTGAACATTTGTTATTGGCTTTACTTGATAATGATTCGGCCGTAAATGCATTAAAAGCCTGCGGTGCAGATATTATTGTGCTTCGCAAAGAGCTTGAAGAATACGTAGAACAGCATACCCCTAAGCTTGGCGAAAACAGCGATCAGGCGCCTCATCCTACCGAAAGTTTTGACCGCATACTGCAGCGGGCAATTTTCCATGTGCAATCCAGCGGTAATGACCGCACGGTAGAAGGCGCAGACATTCTGGTTGCTATGTATTCAGAGCGCGACTCTTTTGCAGTCTACCTGCTCAAGCGCCATCAGATTAACCGGCTGACTTTAACCCAGTATCTTTCCCACGGCGCCCGCAAAGAAGAAGTGCATCAGGAAGAAGAAATTGAAGAATTGGACGGCGAAACTGCATCTTCAGCCAATGCAGGGCCACTGGAGCTGTATACCGCCAATTTGAATGCGGAAGCGCAAAAAGGTAAAACTGATCCGTTAATTGGCCGCGAAAAAGAAATTGAGCGCACCGCGCAGATTCTATGCCGCCGCCGCAAAAACAATCCCTTGCTGGTCGGTGATCCGGGCGTGGGCAAAACTTCGATTGCAGAAGGCTTGGCCTGGCTGATTGTCAACGGCAAAGCGCCGAAGCCTTTGGCAAATGCTGAAGTCTACAGCTTGGATATTGGCGCGCTGGTTGCCGGCACGAAATACCGCGGCGATTTTGAAAAACGCCTGAAACAGCTGCTGAATGCCTTGAAAAAGAAACCAGAGGCAGTGCTGTTTATTGATGAAATTCACATGATCATTGGCGCCGGTTCCAGCATGGGCAGCACCATGGATGCATCGAATTTAATCAAGCCGGCATTGGCGAATGGCTCTTTGCGCTGCATTGGTTCAACCACATTCCAAGAGTACCGCCAAGTTTTTGAAAAAGATCATGCTTTATCGCGCCGTTTCCAAAAAATTGATGTGAACGAGCCGTCTATTTCAGAAACCATTGATATTCTCCGTGGTTTAAAATCTAAATTTGAAGAATTTCATCATGTGAAATATGATGATCCGGCTTTGGTTTCTGCAGTTGAGCTGTCTGCTAAATTCATTAATGACCGTTTCCTGCCGGACAAAGCCATTGATGTGATTGATGAAGCAGGCGCGCAGCGCCGTTTGAAGGCGGAGCAGGATGACACCCTGATTACGGTTGAAAATATTGAAGACATTGTGTCTAAAATTGCCCGCATTCCGCCTAAAACCGTGTCCAAAGATGACAAGTCTGTGCTTGAAAACCTTGAACGTGATTTGAAGCGTGTGGTTTTTGGCCAAGACGAAGCCATTGAAGCTTTGGCGTCAGCGATTAAGCTTTCCCGCGCAGGCCTGAAATCTCCGGATAAGCCGGTCGGCAGCTTTGTTTTTGCCGGCCCGACAGGCGTGGGCAAGACAGAAGTGACTAAGCAGCTGGCTAAATTGCTGGGTGTTGAACTGGTGCGTTTCGATATGTCTGAATACATGGAGCGCCACGCGGTATCCCGCCTGATTGGCGCGCCTCCGGGCTATGTCGGTTTTGATCAGGGCGGTTTATTGACCGATGCGATTCATAAAAATCCGCACTGCGTGCTGCTGCTGGATGAAATTGAAAAAGCGCATCCTGATGTATTTAACCTGCTGCTGCAGATTATGGATCATGGTTCATTGACCGACAACAACGGCCGCAAGTCAGACTTCCGCAATGTGGTGCTGGTGCTGACCACCAATATTGGCGCAGAAAGCATTTCGCGTGTCAGCATTGGCTTTATGGAGCAGGACAACAGCAACGACAATCAGGACGCCATGAAAAAGGCCTTTTCTCCGGAGTTCCGCAACCGCTTGGATGGCGTGATTCAGTTCAAGGCATTGCCGACTACCGTGATTGAAAATGTGGTGGATAAATTCCTGACAGAGCTTCAGGCGCAGCTGGATGATAAAAAAGTCATTCTGGAAGTGGATCAAAGCGCGCGTGAATGGATGGCTGAAAATGGCTATGACCGCTTAATGGGCGCCCGCCCTATGCAGCGCCTGATTCAGGAACATTTGAAAAAACCGCTGGCGGAAATGATTTTGTTCGGTGAGCTGGCGGAACACGGTGGCAATGTCGCAGTTTCTGTGAAGAAAGAAAACGGCAAAGCAGTCGGGCTGAAGCTGGAAGTGTTTGAAGACCAGACTGCAGAGCCGGCTTAAGCTGGAGCTGCAGTACAGGAACCCGTGCCCGCACGGGTTTTTTATTTTAACTTTATCCTTATTTCCAGCAAGGAAAAGGGCAGCACCGTTTTAGAGAGATTATGGATATTCAAATCAGCAAAGTGGCGGCGACTTTTGTTTTATTTCTGATTACCGCAGTAATGGAAATTTTAGGCTGCTATTTTCCGTATTTGGTTTTGAATCAAGGCAGGTCCCATTGGCTGTGGATTCCTGCGGCTTTGGCTTTAGGAGCCTTTGTTTGGCTGCTGACCTTGCATCCGGCAGCATCGGGCCGGATTTACGCCGCTTATGGCGGCATTTATATTTTTACCGCATTGATGTGGCTGCGCTTTGTCGATCAAGTTGCCTTAAGCCGCTGGGATCTGCTTGGCGGAGCGATTGTGCTGACTGGCGCTGCCTTGATTATTCTGCAGCCTCAAGGCTTGGTCCGCTAATTCAATTGCAAAAGCCCCTGATGCTGCATCAGAGGCTTTTGAGGGATATCAGAATTTGCATTCACTGTTTTTAATGCTGTATTGGTAGATTTGCGTTTCAGAAGTCAATTTCATATTGATAGTATAGGGATTCCTGCGCTGGAATTCATGCTCAAATAGCAAATTGCAGTTTTGCAGGGTATTGTTCTTTATCAGCTTTTGAACCTCCTTTAAGCCGATCGCCTGTTCAAACTGGGAAAAATCCGGTGTGGTGATAATGCCTTCAATATCGACGTGGCTGGAGCGGATTTGATATTTTTCCATCAGCATATTCTGATCGAATTGATAGGGAAGCGTGCGCGAGTCTTCTTCGCTGATCACTTCTAAAATTTCATTCAGCGCTTTGGTGTCTTTAATTTTTAAATCGCTGCCTAAGATTTTTTTGTTGATCAGGTACTGATCAAACTCTGTAGGCGCGGCCAGGAGATGGGCTGCAAAAGCACAGCTGATTAAACCGAGAGAAAGCTTTTTTAAAGGCATATTAAAATCACTTATAGAAATTATACCTTTGATTATAACCAGTTACAGATAAAAAAAGCACCCGGAGGCGCTTTTTTATCCTACTAAATGCTTAGTCTTTTTTTAGATTTTCGTTAATTAAAAACTCAACCAGCGCTTTTTGCGCATGCAGGCGGTTTTCCGCTTCATCCCAAACCACAGCATTTTTGTGATCCAGCATATTTTCAGAGATTTCTTCACCGCGGTGCGCCGGCAGGCAGTGCATGAATAAGCAGTCTGGGTGGGCCAAATCCATCAGGCGCTCATTGACCTGATAATCTGCAAAGGCCTTTTCACGGATTTTCTGCTCTTCTTCCTGCCCCATGCTGGCCCAGACGTCAGTCACAATCAGGTCAGCATTGACGGCAGCGTCTTCCGCTGAGCCGACCAGTTCTGCACAGTGGGCAAATTCGGTTAAGAATTTCTGCTGCGGTTCATAGCCTTTAGGCGTGGCGATTTTTAATTTAAAGCCCCACATATGCGCAGCTTCAATATAAGAGTTGCACATATTGTTGCCGTCGCCGATCCAGGCCACGGTTTTGCCTTGAATTGAGCCGCGGTGTTCGGTAAAGGTCTGCATATCCGCCAAAAGCTGGCAAGGATGATGATCGTCAGTTAAGGCGTTAATGACCGGAACTGTAGAATAAGAGGCAAAACGTTCAACAATATCATGGCCAAAGGTGCGGATCATGACAATGTCCAGCATGCTGGAAATCACGCGGGCTGAATCTTCAATCGGTTCGCCGCGGCCCAGCTGGGTATCGCGCGATGAAAGGAAGATCGCGCTGCCGCCGAACTGGCTCATGCCTGCTTCAAACGATACACGCGTCCGGGTGCTGGATTTTTCAAAAATCATACCCATGACTTTGCCGGGAAATGGCTGAAAAACTTCATTGCGGTGCTGTTTGCGCTTGAGTTCGATGCCGCGCTGCAAAATCTGGTTAAGTTCTAAAGTCGATAAATCGCGTAAAGTAAGGAAGTGACGCAGCGCCATGATTACTCCACAATAATTGCTGAATCAAAACACTAAACAACAATTAGTTGTTGGTTGGTTAAAAGAAAAAGAGAATTTTCTACTATACTATATGCATGAAAAATTGCAAAAAAACTAAAGCTTTTGATGGCCTTCGAGGAAGCGGTCTACGGCGTATTCAATGTATTTGCCGGTTTCTTGAGCATCTTCCTGAGTTTGAATATTCATCAGAACCCGCCATTCAATATTGCGGATGATGCCGAAATATAATTGCGCGGAGTAAATTGGCTGACTGCACCGAATCAGGCCGAATTCATCAGCTTTGGCCAGCGCGCAGGCAATCGCATGCTGAATATTCTTTGGGCCTTGTTCATGAATATAGAGGGCCAGCTTAGGATTGCGCTGCGCCTGTTCAATAATTAAGCGTAAAAAAGATGCATTTTCAGGCAGAACAATGTGAGTTTTGAAATTTAAAAGCGTTTGAATCAGATAGCTGCGCAGATCGTCTTTTTCAAAATCAAAAGGCATGCAGATATCTTTAAAAAACTGTTCCCGGCGGTAATCCCAAATTGCGGTAAACAGCCCTTCTTTATTGCCGAAATACTTATAAATTGAGGCTTTGGAGCCGCCGGCATGATTGACAATATCATCCAGAGAAACCGCATCATAGCCATGCTCCAGAAACAGCTCAGCAGCGCTTTCTAAAAGCGCAACACAGCGCTCATGGCCGCGCTTGGTTTGCGGCAGATCACGGGCGATAGGTTCTAACTGAGCTAAGTCGTGCATATTGGAAATAATATTGTCAATGTGTGGAAAACGCTTGCAATTATAGCAAGTCTTTGCACAAAGTGCTGCACTGTTCGCGGCCGGAAGGTCATCATGCTGTAACGAAATAATATTATACATTTCAAAAATATTTGACTAAAGTTTTAGAGCAAAAATTCTAATAGGCCGTAGCCGGCCATATTTTTATGGGTATACTCAAGCCTCAATAAATAAAGTGATCACTGTGGAAAGGGAATATGACACAACAAACGTCTGCAGGTTTAAGATTTAGACAAGCTCTAGAAGTGGAAAAACCATTACAAATCATCGGTACAGTCAACGCTTATGCAGCAATGATGGCCAAACAGGTGGGTTACAAAGCCATTTATGTTTCGGGTGCCGGTGTCGCCAACTATTCTTATGGCTTGCCTGATTTAGGCATGACCAGTCTGGATAACGTTTTAGAAGATGTCCGCCGTATCACAGAGCGCGTAGATACTCCGTTACTGGTCGATATCGACACAGGCTGGGGCGGCGCATTCAATATTGCGCGCAGCGTGAAGCAGATGATCGCCGCCGGCGCAGCTGCTGTGCACATTGAAGATCAGGTTGCGCAAAAGCGCTGCGGCCACCGCCCGAATAAGGAAATTGTGAGCCAGCAGGAAATGGTGGACCGCATTAAAGCAGCGGTGGACGCCAAAACTGACTCAAACTTTGTGGTGATGGCGCGCACGGATGCCCTGCAGAAAGAAGGCCTGCAGGCGGTGATTGACCGCGCTTGCGCCTGCGTTGAAGCTGGGGCAGATGCGATTTTCGCAGAAGCGATGACCGACATCACCATGTACCGCACCGTATGCGATGCAGTCGGCGTGCCGGTTTTGGCCAATATTACCGAATTCGGCGATACCCCTTATTATACAACGGATGAGCTGGCGGAGCAGGGCATCAGCATGGTGCTGTACCCGCTGTCAGCAACCCGCGCCATGCAGAAAGCCGCGCTGGAAGTCATGCATTCAATCCGCAAAGACGGCACGCAGGTGAATGTGCTGGATAAAATGCAGCCGCGCAAAGAGCTGTATGAATTTTTAGATTACCATACCTTTGAAAACACACTGGACAAGCTGTTTAAACAGGAGAATTAAAAAAATGGCTGAAGGAAAAGTACTCACGGGCGCAGGATTGCGCGGACAGGTTGCTGGTAAAACAGCATTGTCAACTGTAGGAAAAAGCGGTGCAGGTTTGACTTACCGCGGTTATGACGTGCAGGATTTGGCGGAAAACTGCCAGTTCGAAGAAGTCGCCTACCTGATTTTCTTTGGTGAATTGCCGACGGCTGAGGAATTGGCTGCCTATAAGGCAAAATTGAAATCGCTGCGTCAATTGCCGCAGGCATTGAAAGAGGTGCTGGAACGTATTCCTGCAGATTCGCATCCAATGGATGTGATGCGCACCGGCGTATCCATGCTGGGCAACCTGGAAACAGAAAAATCTTTTGCCGAACAGCAGGATATAGCTGACCGCATTTTAGCGACATTGCCGGCAATCATCTGCTACTGGTACCGCTACAGCCACGACGGCGTGCGCATTGAAGAAAACACCGATGACGATTCAATCGGCGCGCAGTTCCTGCATTTATTGCGCGGTGAAAAGCCGAATGAACTGCATGAACAGGTGATGAATGTCTCGCTGATTCTGTATGCAGAGCATGAATTCAATGCTTCAACATTCACGGCGCGCGTTTGCGCATCAACGCTTTCAGACATGCACTCCTGCATTACCGGCGCAATCGGTTCGTTGCGCGGCCCATTGCATGGCGGCGCCAATGAAGCAGCCATGGAAATGATTGAAAACTGGACTTCTCCGGAAGAAGCTGAGCGTGAGATGCTGGGCAAGCTGGAGCGCAAAGAAAAGATCATGGGCTTTGGCCACGCGATTTATAAAGATAATGATCCGCGCAACGGCATCATTAAAATCTGGGCAGAGCGCTTAGCCAAAGATGTGGGCGATACCGTACTGTATCCGGTTTCTGTGCGCTGTGAAGAAGTGATGTGGCGCGAGAAGAAACTGTTCTGCAACGCGGACTTCTTCCATGCTTCGGCTTACCATTTCATGGATATTGCAACCAAGCTGTTTACGCCAATCTTCGTGATGTCGCGTGTAACCGGCTGGGCGGCGCATGTGATGGAACAGCGCGCGGACAACCGCATTATCCGCCCAAGCGCGGACTATACCGGCCCAGAACTGCGTAAAGTGGTGCCGATTGAAGCGCGTTCCGCTGCTTAAGCAGGCTTTAAAAGATCAGAGAGAAAAGCCTCGGTCTGAGTAATGCCAGTTAGTTAAGCATTTTTAATCCTCCCCAACCCTCCTTTTTCAAAGGAGGGAGCGTTTCGAAATTCAATACCGTATTGAATTCCTTGCACAGCAATGCTGTTCATCCCCTCTTTTTCAAAGAGGGGTTAGGGGAGATTTATCAATTAGTAATAATGAAATTACGCTTAATTGATCAGCATTATCAGTTCTGAGGCTTTTTATTGGGCTTTATTTGCTGAGCAAAACCGGATCTTCAATGCTATAGCCCGTTTCAAAAGGAATGCCCAAATATTTGACTGTGACCAAAATATTCTGATGCTGAGGCACTTTATAGGCTTGGGAAATTTTTAAGCCTTGCTTATAGCTTTCTGCAGTTTGCACCGGGCTTTTTAACGACCTGCTTTTCACCTGATACTGGTAAGTCCACTTATCAATACTTTCCTGCGGATCATACCATGCTTTGGCAGTGCCATTTTTAGTGGTTAAGATTTGAATATTTGCATTGCTGTGGTGAATGGGGGTGAGCGGGGCTAAGCGCTTTTTAATTTTTGCAATTTCCTGATCAAACTGCGCGCTGTCCTGATCATAATCAATCTTTTTGGTTTTAGGATTGATATACAGCGATTTCACCTGAATCAGCGCAGCCGGCTTGCTGCTGTTCAGCTGATAATAATACAGCTGCGGTAAGCGTCCCCGGCCATCTTCAAAATGGCGCATCAGATAAATTTTTTGGTCTTTCTGGTCCAAGCCCAGCACTTCAATATGCTGCGGGCCGCCGACAGTCGCGTAAACCGGCAGGGAAAGGCCGGAAAGAATAAATGCGCTGCAAAAAAAATTGGGTATTTTCATCTTGACCTCCAGATGCTATCTGCTTACTTTCTTTGAATATAGTGAAGTTTTAATGGATGGCTTGTTAAGAATTTTTGGAAATCTGCAGGGAAGCGCCGGATTTTGCCCGCATTGTATATTGCATGCCTGAATTCAGCATTCCGCCTGAATAAGATGCAGTACTTCTTTTGCCGTGAATTCGGTCAATTGATTCAAGCGCTGCAAAGGCGTGCCTGAAATCAGATAATAAAAATTGAAGATTTGCTGCTTGAATAAAATTGAAAGATAAAATGTGCCCTCTGGCTTTTCTGCGGTTGCGCTGCCGCCGGGTTTCAGCAGCCCGGTACAGGCGACAATGAAATCGGCATGAGGAAACAGGCGCTTGCCGCGCTGCGCCATGGCTTGCGTCACTTCGGCGGATTCTGCGGTATGCTGCTCAAGTAAGGCGCAAGGAATATGCAGGATTGAAATCTTGATGCTGGGATCATAGCTGACTAAGCCGCCCAGCAGAATGTCTGCGCCGCTGTTCTTGAAGATGGAAAACTGGCTGGATAAATAGCCCGAACTCGCGCTTTCAATAAAAGCAATGGTCAGCTTGCGCTGTTCAAGCGCATCACAGCATTGTTTTATAATCATTATATTTCTCAAAGATTTGCTGTTTTCCAGAATAGATGAGTCAAAATATATTTTAAATTAATTTTTGGCAAAAAGTTAAAAAATAAGCAGCTTCAGCTGAAAGATGTGCGCCTTGGCTATAAGGCATCATGCTTCCTGCGCCGGATGCTTATGGTTGTTCATTTGCTGCGCTAAAAAGGAAATTAAAGGTTTAAAGCAATGCCAAAGAGTGGTAAAACTGAAAATAAAGTGCATTATGGAAATAGGCTGAAACAATGAAAACAACTGTAAAATATGTGGTATTGAAAAGTTCGGATTACCAGTTGGGAACGCCGCTGTTTCAAGAGGAAATTGATGCGGATAATCAGTATTTTGATCAGATCCCGGCAGAAATTGCTTATCAGAATCATAAATTCAAAGTAAAGAGCAAGGAGCTGAAGCGCCTGTATCTGGCGGAAGAACAGGAAGAAAGCCAGACAATTATTGTAAAAGTGCTTGCTGCGCCATAAGCCTAAGGTTAATAAAGAGCCTGATGATGAGAGGTTCCTTATTTTAATAGGAGCTTTTTTTGATTTAATAAATGGAATAAGAAGCCTTAATTAATAATACATTTTAACTATTAATTAAGGCTTGATAAAAAGCGGAAAAATATCCAACTATTGATTTTAAATCATTAAAAAATATAAAAATATTTATATAGAATAATAAATTACCAGAGTTGGAACGGGCTATTAAAATAAGCGCCGGTGCATATGCTTTTTTAAAATTAACGCATTATTCATTCATAAAGTGTACGGCTTGAGAGAATTTAACAGGAAAAATGTTATATAATTTACTTAATTGTTAACGGTATGCGGTTTATGGAAATTTTAAAATTTATCAAAAGTTTTAATACTGCCGGTATGTACTTAACCCTTTCGACTGCACTTTTGGTCTTTTTAATTGTTTACTTTTATTTCATCAATCCGGCTTAAGCCGAATTGTGAAGAAGTTAAGAAAGACTCAGCGGCAAGTGGCCGGACAAAAAAGAGCAATGTGAAAACATTGCTCTTTTTTTTATATTTGCCTGAAAACAAAAAAATGATGGGAAAAGAGGGCCAATGCCATAAAAACGCAGCTTTGATCTGTTTAGCAAAATTTGGTTGAAAAGTTGACATGCATCACATTTTATATATAATTTGTGAAATACTATTTGCAGTAATGTGGTGAGTGAAAATGATTCTTTGGGGACAAGAGCAGGCACTTCCTGAACACGCGAAAAAATTTAAAGTCTTTCTCAAGCACTATGTTGCTGAGCAGAAGTGCGAACACTTATTGGCGCAAAAATCCTTTGTTTATGACACAGCCAGCGATGAGTTTCTGGAGTCAGACATTCAGGAGTTTTATAAGCTTTGGTCATTTTGCTAAGCATTCAGCCGAGCCTATTGCGCAAAGCGCTGATTGAAAATTCACAGTTAGGTGAGCACTTTCCTGCTGCGGAAGCATGCTGTTGCTTGAGCTGAAGAATAATTCAAACGCTGGTCTTTTTTTGTTATCTATTCTTAATAGTATATAAATTTGTTTAGCTTTATTTAATTATGGCATTTTTCGCCAATGCATAAAGCGCTTAAAATATTGAAAATGCTCATCAGAAACTTAGGCTGTAAGTTTCTTTTTTTGCTGATATTCCCAGTTTGACCCATGCAACCCTTGCATGGGTATTTTTTTATTTAAATTTTAACAAACACATACAATGATCTCTCCCAGTATTTGAAAAAATTGACTACAATTGTGGCAAATTTTCAAAACCTTAAGCAAAGGCAATCCGATGATAAATTTAAAAGCTGGCCTGATTATTTTAGTTTCCGCAGTGGCGCTGACGCTGGCGGCGTGCGGGAAAAAACAGGAGGCGCAGGAGCAGGAAGCGCCGGCAACATCAGCATCAGCAAGTGAAGCTGAAGTCACTTCAATTGAAGTCAGCCCGGATATGATTGATGCGGCGCCTTTAGAGCAAGAGGGTTCAGCTGCCAGTGAAGCTGCTGCAAAATAAGGCATTTGCTCAAGCGCATGAAAAGCCCATCTGATGGGTAATGCTGATCAGTTAAGCGTAATTTCATTATTACTGATTGATAAATCTCCCC
>NZ_JAVXCI010000098.1:0-11078 GCF_036659555.1 Acinetobacter sp. | reverse complement strand
CTGATGCTGAAATCGAAGCGATGATTAAAGATGCTGAAGCGAATGCTGAAGAAGACCGCAAGTTCGAAGAACTGGCGAAAGCGCGCAACGAAGCGGATGCATTAGTATCTTCTTCTCAAAAAGCGGTGAAAGACCTTGGCGAGCAAGTGACTGCTGATGAAAAGACTGCTGTTGAAACGGCTGTCGCTGAGCTTGAAGCGTCTACCAAAGAAAATGACGTAGATGACATCAAAGCCAAAACTGAAGCGCTGCAGAACATCATTATGCCGATCACGCAGCGCGCTTATGAAGCTGCTCAAGGCGCAGCTGGCGGTGCGGAAGGTTTCGACCCGAATGCATTCGGCGGTGATGCCGGCCAACAGCAAAAAGCGGACGACGGCGTTGTAGATGCTGAGTTCACTGAAGTTAAAGACGACAAAAAATAATTTGACGCTTTAATTCAGCCCGGAAGGGCAAATAAAAGACCGCGCGCAAGCGCGGTTTTTTATTGAAAAGCGCATTTCAAAAGCGTGAAATTTCGGCTACATTATTTTAAAAATTAAACTTAACCCATACTTATGCGTATTATCGCGATTGCTTTGGTCACGCTGGCTATTCTATTTTTCAGCTATCAGTCCCGCAGCCATTACCAGCTCCGCTACAACTCATGGCCTGACCGCCTGCTGCATCCGCTGGATACGCGCCTGCGCTATCAGGTTGCGGAAGTTGATCCGCGCTTTGGCCTGAGCAGGGATGAAGTGATTCAGCTCAGCCGGGAAGCTGCTCAAATCTGGCAGGACGGCACCCAGAAGCCTTTATTTGTCTACGATGAGCATGCCCGGCTGCAGATCAGGCTGATCTATGATGAGCGGCAGGCGGAATACAATGCGTTCAAGAAAACCCAGCTGCAGCTGGGCCGTGAAAAAAACAATAATCAGCGGATCTCAGACAATTTAGACAGCTCCAAAAGCAGCCTGGAGCAGATGCAGCGCAGCTTAAGGCAGCAGCAGATTCAGCTGCAGGCGGACTACCAGTACCTTTCGCAGCAGCGCCAAAGCTGGAGCCGGCTGGAAAACGCAGGCGCGGAAAACCGCCAGCGCATTGAAGCGCAATATCAGGCGCTGCGGGATAAAGCGCGCCGCCTGGACAGCGACATTGCCTACTATAACCGGCTGAACAGCCAGTTTAACCAGCAAATCAGCCAGCATAACAGCAATATTGAGCGCTATAACTGGGGCGTGATTCAGGCCAAAAACCGCTTTCCGCCGCGCGAATTCCACAAGGGCGTCTTCATGGGCGATCAGATTCATATTTACCAGTTTGACGCCAAAGATGACCTGCGCCTCGCCCTGGCGCATGAATTGGGCCATGCCCTTGGCTTAGGCCATCATGCCGATCCGCAAGCCTTGATGTACCCGGTGCTGGGCGAGCAGGAGCTGCAGCGCTTTAAGCTCAAGCCGGCGGACCAAAGCCTGCTGTATGCGCGCTGAACGGCGGCCGCAGGCTGCAAAACCCTATAATTTCTATAGGCCTATGCCAAGGATATTGAACTGCGGGCAGCCATTTCATGCTATTGTGAAGGTCAAGCCTAATCTGAAAAATTTGAGTGGAGAGCAGTGTGAGTTACTACCATATCTTAATTGAAGTGAATGACCACATCAGCACAATTGAACAGACGCGTGATATCGAAATTTTTGATATTACGGAGATTCAGCCTTATCTCCATTCAATTTTGCTGCCTTTTTTCAATGAGCAGCTGATTGAGCTGGATGATGAGAATCTTGAATTCAAGGATGTGCTGCATCTGGAAATCAAGCAGACCCTGCTGCCGATCCGCGATTTAATCGAGGAAGAGCAGAAACTGCTGCCGAGCGATACCGATGTCACCATCACGGCATATGAGGTTTTCAACAACCGCGACTTGAGCCAGGATGTGACCGCGGTGATTTTTGACCTGCTGGACGCCATCAAGCTCGACCCTGAAGCTTAAGCCGAAAAAAGCCCCCGGATTTTCCGGGGGCTTTTTGCTGTTCAGGGCTGGCTTGCTTAGACTGAGAATGATGAGCCGCAGCCGCAGGTGGTGGTGGCATTCGGGTTTTGCACCACAAAACGCGAACCTTCCAGGCCCTCAATATAGTCGACCGTTGAGCCGACCAAATACTGGTAGCTGAGCGGATCGACCAGCATTTTAACGTCGCCGTTCAGGTATTCGGCATCATCTTCATTTTGGCTTTCGGCAAAGTTGAATCCATAAGAAAAGCCTGAACAGCCGCCGCCCGTGACATAAACACGCAGCATCAATTCCTGATTACCTTCACTGTCACGCAATTGGCGCACCTTATTGGCAGCATTTTCAGTCAGCACAAGCGCTTGGGCATTCATGATGGATTCCTCTGATCGGTTCGGGCATCTTTAAAAAAAAGACCATATTTCAAGTATAGCATACCCGATATATGGCCAGTCTTGCAGATTTAAAGTCAAATCAGAGCGATTTTATCAGGATTGCTTATAGTTCTCATCCTGCAGGGCGCATTCAAAGTTTTTCGGCTCCTGCCTGCAGCGGAACTGCCACAGCAGCTTCATCATGCGCTTTTCATACACGCCGCGCCGGGTCAGGTCAATGCGCGCTTCCCGCATCATTTTCTGATAGCCCGGCTTATCGGCCGCCGGCACATCCATCCAGTATTTTTGAGGAATGTCCGACTTCATTTTGCCTAAAATATTGAATGCGCGCGGCAGCTGGCCCTTCACCCATTCACGCGACTTCTGCCCGTAGCCGGCCGGAAACTTATCCGAGTGAATAATAATATTGCCGGTCACCTGCAGTATTGGATAGTTGACGATCGCGCCTTTGGCGCCCAAGCCCTTGTGCAGTTCCAGCGGCTTGAAGACCGCGGCCGGCGCGCCGATAATATCCACTTGGCCGTTGTTGAATTTGGCGCCGAAATTGGTGACATCGGCGCTGACCGCCTGCGCCCCGACCTGCTGCACCATGATTTTCTGCGCTTCATCGTAATCCAGCACCGCAATTTTCTTGCCGGCGGCTTTCGCCACGCTGTTGATGCTGCGGTCATTGACCAGCAGATAGGCATCCCCCACCGGCACCACGCCGGCCACTTCATAGCGCCCTTTCAGCATGCTTTTGGCGAATGCCGGGCTCGCCAGGCCCTGCATGACTTTCACCGCCAGATTCAGATCCGGAATTGCGCCTATGGCGTCCAGCGAGCCGATGAAGGTATTGAACTGGCGGCCGCGCATGCCGGTCACGCTGATGCCGTCGCATTTTCCGGCCTTAAAGTCTTCGGCAATCACCGCTTCATTCTGCCCGACGCGCAGCTCAATGTCTGCGCCCCAGTTTTTAGCGGCCAGCTGATAGTCCTTCATCAGGGCATACACATCGCCGCTCTTGCCGACCAGATCAAATACACAGAGCACCTGCTTCGCCTGCGCAGCGCCGGCGGCAGCCATTAATCCTGCGCCGAATGCGCAGGCCCTTATCCATTGCTTTGTCATGAGGTTGCTGTCCTTATTGCCTTATTTTCAGTATTTTTATTGTTTTCCCGGGTCAGACTGTTCCGCCCATTTTTTCCTGTCCCCCGCTTCCCTCCGCGCCTGAAAGCGCCAAAAAAGCCTAGAATTTTCCAGGCTTCTGCTCCAATTGCCGGATTACTCGCCGCCAAGCGAGCATTCAAAGTTAGCCTTATCGACAGAGCAGCGGGCTTTTTTCAGCACGCTCATCATCGATGCATCATAAATGCCGCGCGCGGTCATATCCATGCGCCCTTCACGCAGCAGTTTCTGATACTTGGTTTTGTCGTCAGCGCTCAGATTCATTTTATATTTTGCAGGAATGCCGGCTTCCGAACGGCCGATCATTGCAAAGCTTTTCGGCAGGTTTTTTACAAACCAGTCGCGGGATTTCTGGCCAAAGCCGGCCGAGAACTGATCCGGGCGGATAATGAAATCCGCTGTCACCTGCAGCACCGGGAAGTTGAACACCGCGCCATTGCTGCCTAAGCCTTTATAGATTTCCAGCGGCTTATAGGCGTAAGCCGGCGCGCCGACCATGTCGACCTGGCCATTATTGAACTTGGCGACAAAGTTGGACACATCGGAAATCACCGCCTGCGCGCCGACGCGCTGCACCATGATTTTCTGCGCGTCATCATAGCCCAGCACTGCAAACTTTTTGCCGGCGGCTTTTTCAATCGAATTAATGCCTTTATCCCGCACAAAAATGAAGGCTGAACCGAGCGGCGCAATGCCAGCCACTTCATATTTTTTGCCGCTGAAGCTGCTGGTCATTTTGCTTTCATTGCGCTTGTCCAGGGCAAAAGCAATTGCGCGCTTGGCGATTTCATTGCTGGGCGCGCCGCCCAGCGCATCAATCGAACCGGCGAATTTATTGTACTGGCGCGCGCGCATGGCGGTCATGAAGACGCCGTCGCATTTTCCGGCTTTAAAGTCATTGTCCGCCACGGCTTCGTCCTGGCGCGGAATCAGGTTGACTTCAGCTCCCCAGCTTTTGGCCGCCAGCGCCCATTCCTGCGCCATTTGAAAAGATTCGCCGGATTTGCCCAGCAAATCGAATACGCAGATGTCCACTTTTGCAGCCTGCGCCGCGCCGGCAAATCCGATTGCAGAAAGCGCAGCCAGTGACAGGAAGGTTTTTTTCATTGTATTTATCCTTTTTAGAATCTTTTTGTTTCAGGGGTGTCCATACACGCATCAAATATTAAGCAAGTTATCTGCAAAAAAATAGAGCATTTGCTTCATTTCTTGATGTCATTTCAGCCTATTTTTTCCAGCTGCAATCCGCACTGCTGCGAAACTTCAGATGATTTTCAGCATTTCTCATTAAGTTATAAAAATTGAAGCCATTCTTTCGCAGCCTATGCCTGTTTGCAGGAAAGCACCGGCAGCTGGAGCATTCACCGCCGGAAAATCAATCATGCCGCCCTGGCTGCCCAGGCCTTTATAAATTTCCAAAGGCGTGCATGATCCGCCGGCCTTGCCCAGCACATCAAATGCGCAGGCATTCACTTTGGCCTGAATGTGCCCGGAGCAGGCCCAGATCCCCAGCGCAGCTAAAGTCAAAATTCCCTTTTTCACCGCCTTCAATATTGCTTTATTTTTATTCAATTTATGGATTGAATATAGGCAGCTTTTTTCCTGCGCCTAGGCAGCAGCTTAAATTTCCGACAAATGCCTGGCGGATGGAACAGGCCCCGCCCTAGGCTGCGATCCTGCACAAAAATAAAACCGGCGCTTTTTTTGTTTTTGCTCAGGCTTCCTTTAGAATAGGCGCATCTTTTCGGTGTGTTTTGACAGTTTAATGATTCAGCTAGATCAGCTTTCCATCCGCCGCGGCGGGCGTGTTTTATTTCAAAAAGCCTCCATGCAGCTGCATCCGGGATGGAAAATCGGCTTGACCGGCGTGAACGGCGCCGGAAAATCCACCTTATTTTCCGCGCTTCTGGGCGGCATGGAGTCGGACAGTGGCTCGCTGACGCGCCCTGCGGTGTGGACCGTGGCGCATATGGCGCAGGAAATCAAAGCCCTGCATATGAAGGCGATTGATTTTGTTTTATCCGGCGATGAAGAGTTCTGGGAAATTCAGAATCAGCTGAATCATCCTGAAAGCCTGAATGATGATGAACTGGCGCATTTATACGGGCGCTTTGACGAAATCAGCGGCTATTCCGCGCCGTCCAAAGCCTCGCAGCTGATGGCCGGCTTAGGATTTTTTGAGCATCAGTCGCAGCTGGATGTCGCCAGCTTCTCCGGCGGCTGGCGCATGCGCCTGAATCTGGCGCGCACCCTGATGAGCCGTTCAGACCTGCTGCTGCTGGATGAACCGACCAACCATCTAGACTTAGACGCCATCTTGTGGCTGGAAGACTGGCTGAAAGCCTATGAAGGCACCTTGGTGCTGATCTCGCATGACCGCGATTTCCTTGACGCCATTACCGACCATATCCTGCATATTGAAAATCAGGAGCTGATCTTATACACCGGCAATTATTCCACTTTTGAGCGCACCCGCAGCGAGCGCCTGGCGCAGCAGCAGCAGGCTTATGAGAAGCAGCTGGAAACCCGCGCGCACCTGCAGAAATATATTGACCGCTTTAAAGCTCAGGCCACCAAAGCCAAGCAGGCGCAAAGCCGCATCAAGCAGCTGGAGCGCATGCAGGAATTATCGGCCGCCCATGTCGATACGCCGTTTACCTTCAGCTTCCGCGAGCCGACCAAAATGAGTTCGCCGCTGCTGCAGCTGGAGCATGCCGATATCGGCTATGGCGATAAGCTGATTGTCACTGATGTCAATCTGCAGATTACCCCAAGCAGCCGCATCGGCCTGCTGGGCATGAACGGCGCCGGAAAATCCACCCTGATTAAGTCTTTAGTCGGCGATCTGCCGCTGCTGCGGGGCCTCCGCAAGGATTCCGAGCTGCTGAATATCGGCTATTTTGCCCAGCATCAGATGGATGCCCTGGACGGCAATGCCAGCCCCATGCTGCAGCTGGCGCGGATTGCTGACAAAAAAATCAGCGAAGCCGCCCTGCGCGCATTTTTAGGCAGCTTCGGCTTCAGCGGCGAGCGCATGGATACGCCAAGCGAAAGCTTCTCCGGCGGCGAGCGCGCGCGGCTGGCTTTGGCGCTGATTGTCTGGCAGCGCCCGAATGTCCTGATTCTGGACGAGCCGACCAACCATTTGGATTTGGATATGCGCCATGCGCTGACTATGGCGCTGCAGGATTTCCAGGGCGCAGTGGTGCTGGTTTCGCATGAGCGCCAGCTGATTGCCAGCGTCTGCGATGAGCTGATTTTAGTGCATGGCGGCCAATGCCGCGAATTTGACGGTGATTTAAGCGCCTATGCAGACTGGCTGCGCCAGGCGCGCGCCGACATGATGAAAAACGGCCAGCAGCCGGCTGCGCCAGTGCAGTCGCAGGTAGCCGCAAAGCCTGCGGTTTCCAAACTGGATAAGGAAGCGCAGCGCAAGGAAACAGCGCGCCGCCGCGAACTCAGCCGCCCTATCCGCAAGCAGATTGAACAGTGCGAAGCGCAGATGGAAAAAATCCAGCCCCGCTTAGCCGGAATTGAAAATCAGCTGGCGGACAGCGCTGTATATGACGCCGGCCGCAAGGATGATTTGCTCAAGCTGATGAATGCGCAGGCCGAACTGAAAGCGCAGCTGGAGCAGGCCGAAGAGCTGATGCTAGAGCTGATGATGGCGCTGGAGGAACTGGAAAGCTCCTTCGCAGATTAAGCTGCGCACAGCGCGGCAGGGCAGCAATCTGCCGGCTGTTCTGCTCCGCGGCTTGATCAGTATCGGACGCGGCAGCGGATAAATCCTGAATATCCTGCATATTTTTGGCTGTGGCGGCATTCTGCTCGCCGGCCGGCTGCTGCGGGCTGGAAAGATCATGAAAGATTTTATCTGGGATGGCCTGCAGATCCTGCGCATTTTTTGCAGCTTTAGCCAGCAGCGCAGGATCAGCGCTGCCAGCTTGGGTTTGCCAATGGCAGCGGCCGCGCCGGAAAATGGAATGAAGAGAGAAATACTGAAATAAATTAAAAACTTGGATATAAAAAATTGAATAACTGAAACAGCGGCTGAATTGAGGCTGCATACTGACAGCCACTTTTAAGCTAATTTATTGATATTAAATAAAATATATTCAAAAAAATAAATGTCCTTCATGCTTCAGGCATTCAATGCCCGCCTGCGCCATTGTTTAGCTTTACTTAAAAAGCGCTTTTTAGAATTATTTAGTTTTTCTAAACTCAAATAAACATGCATCTGCCTGCGCACCGCCAATCACACCGCGCGGCTGGAATGCAGGCGCACGGCATTTTTAAATTCAAAACAGCCGCGCAAATAAATTTAAATTCATTGCCGATGCTTTAAATTCAAAAAATTCTGCAGTTTTTTAAATTTATTTCAAGCCCACAGCCAAAGCTGTGGATAAAATTATACTTTCCGCACAGAATTTTGAACAGTTTAATTTAGATTCTTATCCACAGCCGGCTGTTTTTAATGCGCGGCAGGCGCCGCTTCAGCCATTTTTTATTTTTATTTGAACTGATTTTTCTTTGCTTTTCTGCTTTCAATGCTCAATGCGCGGCGGCCCGCTCGGCTTTTAAAAAGCGCAGTTCCTGAATTTTCCAGACGCCGCTGTAGCGCCAGATTTCCTTAATCTGCTGCCGGCTTTCCCGCAGGCCAATCAGGATGCGGCATTCGGTCTGCGCGCGGTCGAACTCAAATTCTTCATATTCAACATCCGGCTTTTTCGGTTTCCAGACCCCGTTTTTAACCGCATGCGCAATCCGCTCATAGCGCGTATAGCTGCTTTCCGCACACCCTTCCCGCTCATACACCACCGTGAAATGCTCGCCCTCATACTGGGCCAGAACCGCATAATTGCCGGTAAAAAAGGCATTGACCCAAATATCGCGGGCCTGTTCCAGCTGATTATCCATCCTAATGACCTCTGATTGCGCTGCGCAGAAATTCCTGCTTCCAGCATCATGACAGCTCTATAAGTCAATTTGATAACATTCAGACTAGCTGCAATTCAATCGGCTTTTAAAAAAAACAGCATAAAAAAAGCATCCCAAAGGATGCTTTCAAGCCAGTTCTGCAGGCCAGTTAAGCGTCAATATCCGCGTTCAGCGCATTCTCTTCAATGAAGGCGCGGCGCGGCTCCACATCATCGCCCATCAGGCAGGAGAACATGCGGTCAGCCTCAATCGCATCCTGCACAGTCACCTGCAGCATATTGCGGTTTCCAGGATCCATCGTAGTTTCCCAAAGCTGCTCCGCATTCATCTCGCCCAGGCCTTTGTAGCGCTGGATCATCATGCCGCGGCGCGAATCCTGCAGAATCTGCTGCCAGACCTGATGGAAAGAGCTGACGCCAATTTTGCGCTCGCCTTTCTGCAAATACGCGCCGTCTTCCAGCAGCGTAAACCAGCTTTTGGAATTTTTCAGCAGGCGCGCATACTCGCCCGAACCCAGCAGGCCGGCATCCAGTAGATAGCTGTGCGGCAGGTTGTGCACATAAACGGTAATGCGCGGCAGGTAAGTCTGAATTTTCTGGCCTTCGGCGCTTTCTTTTTCCAGCACTTCCAAAGACAGTTCCGGACGCAGGCCCGGCTGCGCTGTTTCAATGGCAGCGCGGACCTGTTCACCCCACTGCTGCACATAGTCCCGCTCTGCGGTCTGCTCCAGTTTAAAGCCTCCAACCGCGATCAGGGCATCCAATAGGCTTGCCGGATAGCGCAGCGTTAAGCGCTGCAGGCTCTTCTGCGAAGTCTGGTAGTCGGCAATCACGCCTGCCAGCGCTTCGCCGCGGATGGCCGGCGCCTCTGCGCTGATGTGCAGCTCAAGCTCATCAATGGCATTGGAAATCAGGAAGGTTTCCAGCGCATCATTGTCCTTGATGTACTGCTCCTGTTTGCCTTTTTTCAGCTTGTACAGCGGCGGCTGCGCAATATAGATATGGCCGCGCTCCACCAGCTCCGGCATTTGGCGGAAGAAGAACGTCAGCAGCAGGGTGCGGATGTGCGAACCGTCCACGTCAGCATCGGTCATGATGATGATTTTATGGTAGCGCAGCTTGTCCGGATTGTATTCCTCGCGGCCGATGCCGCAGCCCAAGGCGGTAATCAGCGTGCCGACTTCGGCAGATGAAATCATCTTGTCAAAGCGCGCGCGCTCAACGTTCAGGATTTTGCCTTTTAAGGGCAAAATCGCCTGCATCTTGCGGTTGCGGCCCTGCTTGGCGGAACCGCCCGCGGAGTCGCCCTCGACCAGATACAGCTCAGACAGGGCCGGATCTTTTTCCTGGCAATCCGCCAGCTTGCCCGGCAGGCCGGCAATATCCAGCGCGCTCTTGCGCCGCGTCATTTCACGCGCCTTGCGGGCAGCGTCGCGGGCGCGGGCAGCGTCAATAATTTTGCCGGCGATGGATTTCGCCGCCTGCGGGTTTTCCAGCAGGTATTCAGAGAATGACTTATTCATTGCCTGCTCAACAGCAGACTTCACTTCGCTGGAGACCAGCTTTTCCTTGGTTTGCGAAGAGAATTTCGGATCCGGCACTTTCACTGAAACAATCGCCGTCAAGCCTTCGCGCGCGTCATCGCCGGAAACCAAAACCTTCTCTTTCTTGAGCAGGTTTTCGCTTTCCATATAGCTGTTCAAGCCGCGGGTCAGCGCCGCGCGGAAGCCGGCCAAATGCGTGCCGCCGTCTTTCTGCGGAATGTTGTTGGTGAAGCAGCGCACATTTTCCTGATAGGTGTCATTCCACTGCAGCGCCACTTCCACGCCAATGCCGTTTTCCGCCTGCGTGGTGAAATGGAAAATGTCATTCAGGTGGGTTTTGCCCTGATTAATGTATTTGACAAATTCAGACAGGCCACCTTCATAGTCAAAAACATGCTCGGCATTGATGCGCTCATCACGCAGCACAATGCGCACGCCGGCATTCAGGAACGACAGCTCGCGCAGGCGG
Source organism: Acinetobacter sp. (assembly GCF_036659555.1). Lineage (GTDB taxonomy): Bacteria > Pseudomonadota > Gammaproteobacteria > Pseudomonadales > Moraxellaceae > Acinetobacter. The sequence goes on along the minus strand of NZ_JAVXCI010000098.1, from coordinate 579 downwards.
CGCGCCAGAATATCGACATTGAAAATGGTTTGGCTGAAGGTTTCAGCGCTTGGATAAAAACGCACCGTGGTGCCTGACTCGGCTGTTTCGCCAATTTCGCGCAATTTATAAACAGGATCGCCATGACGATATTCCTGTTCAAACACTTTGCCGGCGCGGCGGATATTCAGCAATAATTTGCTGGACAGCGCATTGACGACGGAAACGCCCACACCATGCAGGCCGCCTGACACTTTATAGCTGTTGTCGTCAAACTTGCCGCCGGCATGCAGGATGGTCAAAATCACTTCAGCTGCAGATACACCTTCTTCCGGGTGAATATCGGTTGGAATGCCGCGGCCGTTATCTGAAACGCTGACGGATTCATCCTCATGAATGGTCACCAGAATTTCGTCGCAGTGGCCTGCCAGCGCTTCATCGATGGCGTTGTCCACCACCTCAAACACCATGTGGTGCAGGCCTGAACCGTCATCTGTATCGCCAATATACATGCCTGGACGTTTACGAACAGCATCTAGGCCACGCAATACTTTGATACTAGAGGAATCATAAGCCTTTTCATTGGTTTGTTCTGTTTGA
>NZ_JAVXCI010000097.1:0-11946 GCF_036659555.1 Acinetobacter sp. | reverse complement strand
CTGCTGTTTGCGTATAGTGAGAGCTAATCACTATGTAAGTTAAGATACAAGGAGGGAGTATTTTGAAATTCAATACAGTCTTGAATTCCTTGCACAGCAATGCTGTTCATCCCCCTCTTTTTCAAAGAGGGGTTAGGGGAGATTTATCAATCAGCAATGATAAAGCTACGCTTGATTGATCAGCATTAGTTAAAATCTGAGCGGTTTTTTATCCTGATGGATTTGCAGTGCTGAAGCGCAATGAATGCGATTCAGCACTTTTTCAAGGCTTAAACCGGATGGTGCTGGATTTTCCATGCGCGGTGGATTTTTTGATTGCGCTTGAAATCCGGGCCAATGGTTTCATTGCTGATTTCCTGCACATCAAACATCGCTTCAACTTCTTCATCCATCTCAAAACCGCGGTAGTTATTTGAGAAGTACAGCGTGCCTTCTGTGGTTAAGCGGTTCATGGCGCGCTTCAGCAAAGAATTGTGGTCGCGCTGCACATCAAATGTGCCGTAGAATTTCTTCGAGTTGGAGAAGGTCGGCGGATCAATAAAGATCAGGTCATACTGCTCATGGCCTTCCTTCAGCCATTCAAAACAGTCGCTGGCAAAGAATTGATGCTGTTCATCGACATGGTCAACCGTTAAGCCGTTCAGCACAAAGTTCTCTTTAGACCAGTTCAGGTACGTGTTTGAAAGGTCAACACTGGTGGTGCTGGCTGCGCCGCCTAAAGCAGCATGCAGGCTGGCTGTAGAGGTATAGCTGTACAGGTTCAGGAAGTGTTTGCCTTTTGCTTCGGCTGCAATGCGCAGGCGCATTTGACGGTGGTCAAGGAACAGGCCGGTATCCAGGTAGTCAGTTAAGTTGACTAGGATTTTAGCTTTGCCTTCCTGCACAATAAAGCGCTTGGACGCAGTGCTTTGCTTCGCGTACTGAGTTTTGCCTTCCTGACGCGCGCGGGTCTTAATAAAGATCGCATCGCGGCCTAAGCCGGTTACCGCGCGGATTGCCTGCAGCGCAAGGTTGAAGCGCTTTTTGGCTTTTTCAGGATCGATGGTTTTTGGCGGCGCATATTCTTGAACATGCAAGCGCTCGCCGTATAAATCGACCGCGACATTAAAGTCAGGCAAATCTGCATCATATAAGCGCAGGCAGTAAATATTCTCTTTAACGGCCCACTTTTTCAAGGCCTGCATGTTTTTCTGCAGACGGTTGGTGAAGTCTTCAGCGCCTTCAATCGCTTCAAACTGCTGCGGCTGCCAAGTGGCTAAAAATGGCTGCGCAGCCGCTGCCGGCTTAATTGTCCCGAAGCGGACGTAAATCGGCAATTTGCCGTTCATAAGGCGCAGAATTTGCGGATCATTAAAGGCCAGCACGTCGGCCTGTTCAACGGCCGCAGCAATCACGGCTGCATATTGATTCGGGAAATTCTTCTGCAGCAGCGCTGACAAGCCTAAGTACAGCGCGCGGTTGGAAGCTTTTTCACCCAGACGCTCGCCATAAGGCGGGTTGGTGACAATAAATGCGCGCTTGCCTTCGGCCTGAAAGTCTGGCCAGTCGGCTAAAGTGCGCTCTTCAATTTTAATCTGATCCAGAACCGATTCAAAGCCGGCGGCGATAATATTCTGCTTGGTGGCTTTGACTGCTTCCCAGTCGGCATCATAAGCATAGAATTTCGGCAATTGCTGCTCTAAGGCTTTCTCATGGCGCTCGGCAGCTTCTGCTTTAATGCCCATCCACAAATCATGGTCATGGCCATTCCAGCCGTTAAAGCCGAAGCGGCGCACAAGGCCTGGCGCGCGGTCAGTCAGAATCATCAGCGATTCAATAATAAATGTGCCTGAACCGCACATCGGATCTAAAATAATTTCCGGATCGCGCTGTTTTAATTTTGCTTTCTGCAGAATGGCGGCGGCTAAGTTTTCTTTAATTGGCGCATCTGTCATATAGCGGCGGTAGCCGCGCTTATGCAGCGAGTCGCCGGACAAGTCCAGGCAGTAGGTATGCGCTGTTTTTCCGGCAAGCACATACAGGGTGATTTCCGGCTGCTTAATGTCGATGCTTGGGCGCTTGCCGACAGCTTCCATGAAGGAGTCCACCACGCCGTCTTTTACGCGCAGCGTCGCAAACTGGCTGTTGACTTTAATTTCGCGCTCTACATGCAGGCGCACAGCAAATGTGCTTTGCGGCGCAAAAATCAGCGACCAGTCAAAGCTGATCGCACCTTCATAGAGCTCTTCGGCCACATCGCGCGCGTCATGGGTAAATTCCAGCTCATGCGTATGAATAGGCATTAAAACGCGTGAAGCCAAGCGTGACCACATGCAAATGCGGTAGGCATCTTCCAATGTGCCTTTGAAAATCAAACGACCCGGCAACTGCTCAATATTTTGAACACCTAAACCTTCAATTTCCTCGCGGAGTAAGGTTTCAAGCCCATCTGCACAGGTGACCCAATATGAAGAAAGACGGGGTTTCGAATTCATGTAAATTTCCAAAAGCAAAAAAGCAATCCGATATTTTAACTTATTTTCACCTATTTGGGCGCATCATCTGCACCGGTTGCTTGAGAAATATGAAGCACCGCCTGCTGCGCTTAAAAGATTTTGCCGTTTCACCTCATAATAAAAATCACGTTATTGGTATGCATTTTGCTTATTTAGATGATTATTCACTGAAGCATCTGCGCTTGGGGGTGATGGAAAGCAGATTCATTTGGTTTTTTGAAGTTTTTTTAATCGGGTAAGGGGAATGCAATGATTGATGGTATGCGTGGTGAAAATATTGTAAATTCAGAGACTTTTTCTGCTGCAACGCTGTTTTATGCGCGCCTGCGCAGAGTGACTGGCCGCGTGATTGATGCGCTTTATCTGGCGGAAAACAAAGAATATGCGCGCTATGCCATTGAAATTGCGCAGCAGGCCAATGATCCGGAACTGGATCGCCTGACTCAGCGCCTATATGCCCTGCTGGATTTAAGCGCGGCGGCAGAACCGGCAGAGGAAACGCTGGAAGAAGAGCTGCAGGAGGAACAGCCTGAGTACCGTGAGGAGGCGACGCCGGAGGAAATCTACAAGGCGCAGGTGTCCCATCACTATATTGGCGCGCTGCGCTAGCTTTCCAAAAACATCAAATTTTTAGGCAGGCTTTAAGCGGGCCAAGCGCTTAAAGCCTATATTTTTTTGCAGCAAAAACAAGGAGAAAAAGCGCCGGAAAGCGCAGCGCAGGAAAGCGGGGTTTGATTGTTTGGTTTAAATTATCTCATTGAATTAATACATAGGAATTCAGGATTGATTTTTTTACTTCCTCTTTTATAGCCTCAAAAAATCAGTTCAAATGCTGAAAACTTCAACTGCCAAAGGCCGGGATTCTCTGTATAATGCATTAACTTAACGATAAGGAATCTCTCATGCACTTGGCGGCATTGCATACACCGAGCCAGATTCAACTCAACCAAGATGGAAACCTAAAACATTTTCTGACCATCGAAGGCCTTTCTAAAGAAACCCTCACAAAAATATTGGACACTGCGCAGTCCTTTTTTAATGACCAAAATCAGCTGATTACCAATAACCTTTTAGAAGGGCGCACGGTAATGAATCTGTTTTTTGAAAACTCTACCCGCACCCGCACCACCTTTGAAGCGGCAGCCAAGCGCCTTTCCGCCAACGTTCTGAACATTGACATTGCCCGCTCAAGCACCTCTAAAGGTGAGACGCTGCGCGATACCCTGTGGAACTTGGAAGCCATGGCTACAGACATTTTTGTGGTGCGCCATTCATCTTCAGGCGCGCCGCATTTCATTGCCAAAGACGTTTGCCCGCATGTCGCGATTATCAATGCAGGTGACGGCCGCCATGCGCATCCGACGCAGGCCATGCTGGATATGCTGACCATCCGCCGTGAAACCAAGAAAAATTTTGAAGACTTAAGCGTTGCGATTATCGGCGATATTAAGCATTCGCGTGTTGCGCGCTCGGACGTGGCTGCCTTGCAGACGCTGGGCTGTAAGGATATCCGCGTGATTGCGCCGAATACCTTGCTTCCTTACGGTTTTGCAGAATATGGCGCAGATGTGCGCTTATTCAACAAAATGGAAGACGGCATCCGCGGCTGTGATGTGATCATTACCTTGCGTATTCAAAATGAGCGCATTGATTCGCCGGCATTATCGTCACAGGCGGAGTTTTACAAAATGTATGGCCTGAACAAAGAGCGCCTGGCTTTGGCGAAGCCGGACTGCATCGTGATGCATCCCGGCCCGATGAACCGCGGCGTGGAAATTGATTCCAGCATTGCTGACGGCGCGCAATCGGTGATTCTGCATCAGGTGACCAATGGCATTGCGGTGCGCATGGCGGTGCTGGCTTTGGCCATGCAGGGCCAGCTGCAGGAAAAAGGCTTAATTGAAGCAGTTGCGGGTTAAGGGGAAGTCATGACTATTGTAAAAATTGAAAATGTGCGTGTCTTGGACCCAATCCAGAAAACTGACAGCGTGCGGACGGTTTATCTTGAAAACGGCAAGCTGGCTGCTGAAACAGCCCATGCTTCGGAAGTGATTGACGGTCAAGGAAAATGGCTGATGCCGACGATGGTGGATCTGTGCGCGCGCTTGCGTGAGCCGGGGCAGCAGCAGCACGGCACTTTGAAATCGGAAGGCAAAGCTGCCCGTGAAAACGGCATTCTGCATGTCTTCACGCCGCCGGATTCACAGCCGATTGTGCAGGACAATGGCGCTTTGATTCACGGCCTGGTTGAAAAAGCCATGCTGGACGGCGGCATTTACTTGCAGGTGATTGGCGCGCAAACTCAAGGCCTGCTCGGCAAGCAGCCGGCGAATATGGCGGGCCTGAAAAAAGGCGGCTGTACTGCTGTTTCCAATGCCAATGAGCCATTTATGGATGATGATGTGGTGCTCCGCACACTGGAATACGCAGCTGGCCTGGACATGACGGTAGTGTTCTATGCGGAAGAGCCGCAAATTGCCAAAGACGGTTGCGTGCATGAAGGCTTTGTGGCGTCGCGTCAGGGCCTGCCGATGATCCCGGCTTTAGCGGAAACCATTGCGATTGCCAAATACCTGCTGATGGTTGAAGTCAGCGGCGTGCGCGCGCACTTTGGCTTATTGTCCTGCGGCGCGTCTGTTGAACTGATTAAGGCCGCTAAGGCGAAAGGCTTGCCGGTCACTGCGGATGTCGCGATGCATCAGCTGCATTTAACTGACCAGCTGATTGACGGCTTTAACTCGCTGGCGCACGTGCGCCCGCCGCTGCGCTCAGCAGCAGACCGCGATTTGCTGCGCCAAGGTGTAAAAGACGGCATTATCGATGCCATCAGCACGCATCATGAGCCATTAAGCAGTTCCGCCAAAATGGCGCCGTTTGCTGAAACGCAGCCGGGCTTTACCGCATTTGACACCTATGTGCCTTTTGGCATTCAGCTGATTAATGAAGGCCTGTTTGAGCCTCTGCAATGGGTTGAAAAAGTGACTGCTGCGCCGGCGCGCGTTGCCAATATGTATGAGCGCTGGGTGGAAGAAGCCGGCTGGGCGCTGGTTGACCCTGCGCTGGAATGGGCGGTGAGCAAAGACAGCATTGTTTCAAACGGCAAAAATACCCCGCTGATCAATCAGACTGTAAAAGGCAAAGTGCTGAAAACCTTTGCAGCTTAGTTTTTTATGGCAATGAAAAGTCAGCTCCGGCTGGCTTTTTTATTGGGTTGTTTATCCTCCATAAAAGGAAAACAGCTTGAGAGCAGGCGTAAAGCAGATGCGACCTTAAGCTGGAAAAACTGGGCTTTGCAAGCAGGCCCAGCAGGATTTTTTCTCAAGAAGGATGGCTTAATCGCGCGCTTTTTGCTTAAATACCGCGGAAAATTATAAAACAGCATGGTTTAAATAGAATGAACAGCAAAATCACAATTCTTGCTCTTGTTTGCAGTACAGCGCTGGTATCGGGCTGTGATTTTTTTAAAAATAAAAAACAGGAAGCTGCGGAAGTTAAAACTCAGGAAGTGGCCGACTGGAGCTGTACCGCGCCGGACAATGTGCAGCAGATGCAGGACTATCTGAAAGAAGAGTATTTAAAAGAGCTTGACCAGCGCATCCGCCATTCAGGCTATGAAACAGATCAGGCGCTGCTGAATCAAATCCGCAAAAACATCAAATTTGAAATCAGCCACATCAGCACCAAGACCGAAAAGCCCGAACAGGCGAAAACACTGGACTGCAGCAGCTTAATAACCGCTGTTTTGCCGAAAGGCCTGCAGAAGCGCGCAGAAAATGCCTATCTGGATCAGCCTTGTGAAGAATGCGAAAGTGAAGACAACAGCAGCCGCAGCTATACCCTGCAGGATCATTACCGCACTTCTTTTCCCAGCCTGACGCTGAAAAATGACCGCTTAAATGGCATAGACTTTATTTACCATATTGAAAAATCAGACAAAGATGAAATCAGCATGACGATGGAAAGCCATTATGCGGTGAGTCAGGCTGCCTATCTGACTGAGCTGGCGGTGCAGTACGCATCCTACCTGAAAGCCAATGCGCAAAGTAAAGAAGATTCGAAAAAGTATGTAGAAGAAAATGCCGCGCAGCGCGATTTGGCGCAAAAAGCTTTGGATGTGCGCCAGAAAGAATTGGAAAATGAGAAAAAAGCCAGCGTTGAGCGCCTGAATACGGTGTGGGACCGTTTCAGTCCTGAGCAAAAGACCTCACTGCAGCAGGACCAGTCCGACTGGTTTGAAAAGCGCAATATTGACTGCAAGGTGCTGTCGCAGAAGGACGTGCATGAGCTGGATGAAAAAGAGCGGGAAACCTACCAGAAGCAGGCGGAATATTGGGATGAAGCGATGTATCAGCAGAATCAGGACATTCAGTACAGCAAATGCTTTATTCAAAAGACCAAAGAGCGTTCTGTGTATTTAAATAACGTTTTTAATTAAATCAGATCCGCTTTTTGCGAAAGGACGAATTGATTCGTCCTTTTTTTATTGGCATGCTGTAGGCGGTAAAAAAAACAGCGGATGGATTTATGCGGATCAGTTTTATCGGCGCCGGACGGGTGGCGCATCATTTGGCGCATGCGCTGAAGCAGCAGCATCAGATCGTCAATATTTTCAGTCAGGGCCATGTGCATGCGCAGCAGCTGGCGGATGCTGTTGGGGCGGCAGCGGTGCAGTCTTTCACTGAATTAAGCGCTGATATCGATCTGCTGCTGATTGCGGTCAGTGACAGCGCCATTGCGCAGGTTGTTCAGGCGGTGCATCCGCAGCTGCCGGATACCTTAATTGCGCATACCTCTGGCAGCACCGATATCGCTAAGCTTGCAGAAGCGCACAGCCGGGCGGGCGTATTTTACCCTTTGCAGACCTTCAGCCTGGAACGCGGGATAGACTGGGGCAGCACGCCGGTTTTTACCGAAGCTGCAGCGCCCGCTGATCTGGCGCTGCTGACCGAGCTGGCAAATAGCCTAAGCAACAGGGTCTATCAGTATTCTTCGGCGCAGCGCCTCAGCCTGCATTTGGCTGCCGTCTACGCCTGCAATTTTGCCAACTACTGCTATGACATGGCCAAGCAGATTACGGATGAAAAACAGGCTGATTTCAGCCTGCTGTACCCCTTAATTCTGGAAACGGCGCAAAAAGCGCTTAAGGCTGATCCGAAAGACATACAGACTGGACCAGCCATGCGCGGCGACCATAACATTATTGCCATGCATACCCGGATGCTGCAGCAACAGCAGCGGACAGATCTGCAGCAGGTTTATTCGCTGTTCAGCGAGCAGATTTTAAGCCGGCATCAGCAGCCGTGAGGGCCGCTTTAGAACGGCATTGCATCAAAATATTTTAAACCGGATAAGAAGGAAAATAAGTTTGGCTAAGGATTTCAGCAGTCAGCAGGTGGTGGATGGCTACGATCAGCACATCAGAAAATTAATTCCCGGCTATGAAGTGGTGCATCAGCAGATTTTGGCGCTGCTGAAAGCGCATTTGCCTGAGCGCGCCAATATTCTGATTATCGGTGCAGGCACAGGCTATGAGCTGGGTTATCTGCTGCAGCATTTTCCAGATTGCAGGTTTACTGTCACCGAACTTTCACAGGCCATGCTAGACAAAGCTCAAGGCTATGCCGCGCCGTGGAATGCCGCGGACCGCGTGGACTTTATCTTGGGGCAGCATACGCAGTTCAGCGGCCAGACGGAATTCGACGCGGTTCTGTCCATTTTGGTCACGCATTTTGTGCCTTTTGAACAGAAACTGGAATTCATGCAGGGCGCCCGCCAGTGCTTGAATGCTGAGGGGATTTTTATGACCTTCGATTTAATGCAGTTTAAATCTGAATTGGAAGCTGGCGCCTTAAAGCAGATATGCGAGCTGAATGGCTTATCTGAAAAGCAGACCCAAGCCATGCTGCATAGAATGCGCGATGATTTTTTTGCATTGAATGACCTGCAAACTCTGGAGCATCTGCAGCAGGCGGGTTTTGGCAAGGCGGAGCGCTTTAGCCAGGTTCTATGCTATCAAGGCTTTATTGCCCATGGATAAAAACCGCTAAAGCTGCTGATTATCCCGCAGCAGCTTCTCGATTGTTCCGCCCAAAGGCATTCTTAATATCAATTATTCTATTGCCTGAAAATGGCATACTTTTAGATCATAAAAATAAATAGCCTGGATCATAAAAATGCAGAATAAGTTTGATTATATTGTCATTGGCGGCGGCAGCGCCGGCTGTGTGCTGGCCGGACGCCTGACAGAAGATCCGAATGTGTCGGTCTGCCTATTGGAGGCCGGCGGCAGCGGAGACAATTGGACTGTCAATGTTCCGGCTGCGGCGGTGGTCAGCCTGCCGACCAGAATCAATAACTGGGCTTTCGAAACGGTGCCGCAGGCGGGCCTGAATGGGCGCAAGGGCTATCAGCCGCGCGGAAAAGGCTTGGGCGGCTCGTCCAATATCAATGCCATGATTTACATCCGCGGCAGCCGCGCCGACTATGACCGCTGGGCTGCGCTAGGCAATGCGGGCTGGTCATATCAGGAGGTGCTGCCTTATTTTATTAAGTCTGAAAATAATCAGCGCATCCAGAATGAATATCACGGCAATGCCGGACCGCTTTCGGTTACGGATGTGCGCTCAGACAATGTGCTGCATCGGCGCTATCTCGCCGCAGCGCGGGCGGAAGGCTATAAAATACTGGATGACTTTAATGGCGCAGAGCAGGAAGGCTTAGGGGTTTATCAAGTCACGCATATCAATGGCGAACGCTGCAGCGCGGCCCGCGCTTATCTGCAGCCGCATCTGCACCGGCCGAATTTAACCGTGCTGACCCATGCCGTGACGCAGAAAATTCTGATTGAAAACAAAACTGCGGTTGGCGTGGAAGTGCAGCATGCAGGGCAGATCCGGCAGCTGCTGGCCGCAAAAGAAGTGCTGCTTTGCGCCGGCGCGATCCAGTCGCCGCAAATCCTGATGCTGTCCGGCATTGGCGATGCTGCTGAACTGAAGGCGCACGGCATAGAGAGCGTGCACCATCTGCCGGGCGTCGGAAAAAATTTCCATGATCATCCGGACTTTATTTTTGGCTATAGCGTCAATGAGATTCAGGGCACATTCGGCGTTTCTCTTTCAGGTTCGCTGGACATGCTGAAGCAGGTCAGGCGCTACCGCAGCGAACGGCGCGGCATGCTTGCATCCAATTTTGCAGAATGCGGCGGTTTTTTAAAAAGCGATCCATCGCTGGGGACGCCCAATCTGCAGCTGCATTTTGTGGTGGCGCTGGTGGATGACCATGCGCGGAAATTCCATGCCAGCCACGGCATTTCCTGCCATGTGTGCCTGCTGAACCCGCGCAGCCGCGGCTCCATTCAGCTCAGCGGCGCAAAGATCAGCGATCCGCTGAAAATTGATCCCAACTTTTTTGCCGATGAGCGCGATGTGGAAGACTTGGTGCAGGGTTTCAAGCTGACGCAGAAGCTGATGCATTCGCCGGCGCTGTCTGAAATCTGCAGGCAGGATTTGTTCACTGCGCAGGTGCGCAGCGATGACGATATCCGCCGGATTCTGCGCGAGCGCGCAGACACGGTTTATCATCCTGTAGGCAGCTGCAAGATGGGCATTGATGACATGGCGGTTGTTGACCCGCAGCTCAGGGTCTACGGCGTGCGGAATTTACGCGTGGTGGATGCCTCGATTATGCCTGCAGTGGTGAGCGGCAACACCAATGCACCGGTGATCATGATTGCGGAAAAAGCTGCTGATTTGATCCGCCTGGCCTGCGGGCAGCGGCAAGTGGCCTGAACAGGCACGGAATTGTACTGACATCATGCTGAGTTTCATTTATTTTGTAAAATAATCATAAGAATAGGGACAAACGCTATGACGGCGGAACAGCAGCTTTTTGATGATAGAGACAGTTTGGAAGGCGCAGGCTTGGAACTTCTGCGGGCTTTTGAGCAGCAGAAGCAGGCTTTCAAAACGCACAGCTATCCGGGCTTTGAGCAGCGCAGGCAGCATTTGCAAGCCCTGTATCAGCTGGTGGCGCAGCATCAGGATGAAATCGCCACGGCCATCAGCCGCGACTTCTCCAACCGCAGCGCAGATGAAACCCGGCTGTTTGAGGTGATGACCAGCCTGAACGGCATTAAGCACAGCTTGAAGCATTTAAGAAAATGGATGAAACCGAGCAAGCGCGAAGTCGGCATCCTGTTTCAGCCCGCCAGCGCCTATGTCATGTATCAGCCCTTGGGCGTAGTCGGCATTATTGTGCCGTGGAATTACCCGCTGTTTTTAGCAGTTGGGCCATTGGCGCAGGCGCTGGCTGCAGGCAACAGCGTTATGCTGAAGATGAGTGAATTTACTCCGGAGTTTTCAGCCTTATTTAAGAAGCTGATAGCCGCTGAATTTGCAGAAAGTCATGTCAGTGTCATTACAGGCGATGCACAAATTGCCCAGAAGTTTACCCAGCTGCCGTTTGACCACCTGCTGTTTACTGGAGCAACTGCTATCGCGCGCCATGTGCTGCATGCAGCGGCGGATAATTTAACCCCCGTAACCTTGGAGCTGGGCGGCAAATCTCCAGTCATCGTTGCGCAGGATGCGGACTTGAAAGAAAGCGCGCGCCGTGTCGCTTTCGGCAAAACCATGAATGCCGGCCAGACCTGTGTTGCGCCTGACTATGCTCTGGTGCACCGCAGCCAGCAGGATGCCTTTATTCAGGCCTATTTTGACGTCATTCGGCAGTTTTATCCCAACAGCATCCGCGGTAATCCAGACTATACTGCCATTGTCAGCGAACGGCAGTTTGAGCGCCTGCAGCATTATTTGCTTGATGCGCAGCAAAAAGGCGCGCAGCTGGTTCAAATCGAAGCCGAGCCGGACGGGCGCCGCATGCCGCACGCGGCCGTCATCAACGTCAGTGATGATATGGCGCTGATGCAGAATGAAATCTTCGGGCCAATTCTGCCGATTGTCTGCTATGAACAGATTGATGAGGCGGTTGCCTACATCAATGCGCGTGAACGGCCTCTGGCGCTGTATTATTTTGGCTATAACAAGGCTGAACAGCAGAAAGTCCTGCAGGAAACCCATAGCGGCGGGGTGTGCCTGAATGAAACCCTGATGACTGCAGGCATGGAAGATCTGCCGTTTGGCGGCATTGGCGCTTCCGGCATGGGGCATTATCATGGCCACGAAGGCTTTAAAACCTTCAGCCATGCCAAGTCTGTTTTTGTCCGGCCTAAATTCAGCCTCATGAAGCTGATTTATCCGCCGTACGGCACATTGATTCAAATGTGGATTTACCGGCTGTTTTTGCGTTAATCGGGCCATAAAAAAGCGCTCTGATTTGAGTAATGCTGATCAGTTAAGGAGTTCTCCATAAACTTCTTAACCTTTTGGGCTATTCACGACGGAGTCTTACCGTTTTTAAATCGAATTTTTGGAGCTCGTTTTGTTCTTTTGTT
>NZ_JAVXCI010000096.1:0-12132 GCF_036659555.1 Acinetobacter sp. | reverse complement strand
TAACGTAATGGAACAACAAGATACACAAATTGGTCTTGCGACCATGTGTATCGGTCTTGGTCAAGGTATCGCGACTATTATCGAACGTGTTTAATTTTTAATTAAATACTGAGATAAAAAGAACCCCGCTTATTGCGGTAATGCCAGTCAGTTAAGAAATTGACTGGCATTTTCTTTTTAAATTCTAGACTTTATTTGATACGCGGAAGTGTCATCCGCAACCTGAGCAAGAATAAAAGCACTGCTTTTATTCGAAGCGCAAGGCGAAGCGGTGGCATTTGAAATGGATTGTTTTTGCAAAAAGGCTATTTAAGTGCAGGAAGTGAACAGGTTTCGCGGATGACAAATGCTTTTGGTTCTTTTGGCGAAACAAAAGAACAAAACGAGCTCCAAAAATTCGATTTAAAAACGGTAAGACTCCGCCGTGAATGGCCCAAAAGTTAAGGAGCTTATTGTAGAATTCCTTAACTGATCAGCATTACGCTTATTGCGGGGTTTTTTATGGCCTGCCGGCTGCATAATATTTTATTACAAATTCAAACGGCAAAACGCTTTGCCCGGAATAGGGCGCCATAGCAAACTACGCTTCGATTTCTACAGAACAATAAGGTTTCATCATGTTTAAAAATATGGCGGCGGATCTGATGGGCACCAGCGACATCGGCAAAATTATTGAGCCTAAGGATTATGACAAAACAGATATTGATGACTATATTTTTCATGAAGACAATGAAAAAATCTTCTTTCTGATTAAAGCGAAAACCGATGAATACTGCTTTACCAATACCGCATTCATTCATCTTGATGGCACAAGCGCGGTCAGTAAAAAACGCACTTTATACCGCTACCCGTATAAGCACAGCCAGATCAGCCAAGTGCTTCTGGAAACTGCAGGCACAGTAGACCGCGATGTTGAACTTAAATTTAAATTAGGCAGCCTAAGCTATTCAATTGATATTGAGAAAAGCCAAATTGATAAAGTCCGCGATGTGTACAAGGCTTTATTTGGCATTGGCGAAGCATGCAAGGAGATTGAGCGCCAAACAGCGGTGCTAATGCAGACACAGCAGGCGGTGAATAATATGTTTTCCCTGCGTGAGCTGCCTGAGCAGGCTTTGCTAAACCTGCCTGACATTATTTGCCAAACCACACTGCAGGTTGAAGCCAATTTGACCGCGCGTCGCAAGCAAATTGAAAACTATGATTTTTCTGAAATTTTTGAGCGCTATATCAAGCAATAAAAAGATTCATCAGCAAAGAAGCTTAGGTCTTGATGGTAAGTAAGATATCATTAACTTAAATGGTGGCGCGATTGCACTGGGTCACCCATTGGGTTGTTCTGGTTCACGTATTACAACGACGTTGTTAAATGTGATGGAACAACAAGATACGCAAATTGGTCTTGCGACTATGTGTATCGGCCTTGGTCAAGGTATCGCGACGATTATCGAACGTGTTTAATTTTTAATTAAATACTGAGATAAAAAGAACCCCGCTTATTGCGGGGTTTCTTTTTATTAAACAAATATTTGTGATTTAAATTTGAATTCAGTATATTACTTAAGCCCATGTTGTAGAACATGGGGAAGGTAATCTGTTGTCAAGTATTGCACCACACAGTATTAGAACAATTTCTAGTACATCTGGTGAAACACTACAAACTGCTTGGAACCAAGTACAGACAATGTATATTGAACTCCACAGAATGTAATCAATGCTTCTCATAGTATAATCCTTTCGTGATCTAAAGACGATGTAGAAGGCTTCTTCTAGAGGGTACGTAATATTGGGTACTTGGGTATGCTCAAGAGATTCTATTCGTAGAGTAGAACGTGTTTCACGAGGACTATCGTCAGCCTTTTCTTGAGTTTTCTAATAATGACTATTGATCACACATTTTTTAAAGAACGTCAGAAAAAATATCTTCATTTTGATTATCCCCTTCCTTCAGAAAAAATATTTGAATATGTAACTGATGTCCAAAAAATTGAAAAACATGCGTTCTACCCTTTCATACATTTTGAATTAAGTTCTAGAAAAATTAAAAAAAAAGGTTTTAAATTTATAAAAGGTAAAAAACAAATTATTATTGAGAAGCAACCACCAAAGATTAGAGAAATCAAATACTCCTCACATATTGATGGTCATATTTATTCCTATTATGCTTATTTATTAACTCCTAATTACGAAAAATTACTAGCAGAGTTCAATCTTAGTGACTGTGTCTTAGCTTTTCGAAAGCTACCCAATTCGCCAAGTAATATTCATTTTGCTAATACCGTTTTTGACAATATTAAACAAAGACAAAACTGTGTAGCTTTATGTTTTGATATCAAAAAATTTTTTGATGAACTTGACCATCAAATATTGAAGAAAGCTTGGTTAAAAATTCTAAATGAAGAAATATTACCCAAAGATCATTACCAAGTTTTTAAGTCAATCACTAAATTTTCTTATGTAAACAAGAAAGACGTTTATCAAGCTATAGGATTATCAATAAATAGAAATCATAAAAATTTAAAAAGGCTATGTACGAGTCTCGAATTCAGATCTCAAATTAAAGCCAAAAAACTAATTATTAAGCACAATAAAACCAAAGGTATCCCCCAAGGCTCAGCTATAAGTGCATTTTTATCAAACATATATATGCTTGAATTTGATATAAGTATGAAGAATTTATTATCAAAATATAATGCTAAATATTATAGATACTGTGACGACATCCTCATAATTTGTGATTCAAAACATGGATTGGAAATAGATTTAGAAATACAAAAAGAAATCAGACAACTAAAAGTCCAAATTCATCCTGAAAAAACAAAACGAGTTTATTTCAAAAATGGTTTGCACATCTACGATCAGCCACATATGAGCAAACAGCCTCTTCAATATTTAGGTTTTATTTTTGACGGTAAAAAAATCCTCCTGCGTGATGCTGGTTTAGCTAAATATTCACATAAAGTCATGAAAGCCATAAAAATGACCAATAAATATTTAGTCAAAATTAATATTGCTCGAATAAAACGCGGGGAACCTCCTCTTGAAAGACATAAAAAACATATCTATAGAAGGTTTTCATTCATAGGGAGTCGAAATTATATTAGCTATGCACTAAGAGCAGCCTCTATAATGAATGAACCTGCCATAAAAGCCCAAATTAAACCTCATTGGGCTAAAATTCAGAGGCATATCGAAAAGCATAATGAATTAAATAAAGACTTTTACCTTATAGCAAAAGATACACCTTGCTCCAAGTAAGCTATTGATACAGGGAATTATCCTACTCAGCCTTCTGCGCCAATAACGTCGCAAAATGCTGTTTAATCCTTTTCCCCTCTGCATCGACCCGATGCAATTCCCCGACATTTTCATTGTATTTCACAATCTTCCATCCCTCGTACAAAGCGCTTAACTCCCCTGCTTTAAAAGCAAAAGGAAAGTCAGCCTGCGCAGGAATATCATTAGTATCCATCGCACAGACGATCAAGTTAAAACCATTCACTTCAGTCGCCTGCTGCATCTGAGCAATCAGCGGTTTCACAGTTTTAGCTTGCAAAAACATCATCACCACCGTACAGCAAATAAAGTCGTATGTGCCTATAATGCTTGGGTCAGCATTTAAGTCACGCTGCCGCACATGAATATTTTGAATGCCTTCAGCCTCTATAATCTGCTCTAGCTTTTGCAAACTTTGCGGATTAGCATCCCAAGCATCCACCTCAAAGCCATGCTGACTTAAGTACAGCGCATTGCGCCCCTGCCCGCAGCCCACATCCAAAGCGCGGCCGCCTTGCAAATACGGCACAGCGGCCAAAATTTCTGAGTGAGTAGGTGACAGCTGATATTTCTTATAAAAATAATCTTGCGGGCTGCAGTAAAATTGCAGCTGGCATTCAAGGTCATCACTTGCCGAAACAATTTTGTGCCATGCTTGAGGCTCAATAAAAGGCGGCTGCTGCTCAGCGCTAAAGATCTGCTCAGACTGCACAGCACCGGCTTCATCTAAAAAAGCAAAGCTCAGTTCACCTTGATAAATCTTTAGCTTGGCCCACGTGCCCGCTTTGGTATTGTGCTGATTTTTAAATCCTTGCGGGATGGCCTGCGCTGTCCACACTGGAAGTTCTTTATAACAAATCAAATCTTGCATAAGCCTATTTCCCACAATGCTATGGCGTATTCGCCAGTTCATACTTTTTAATCAAGCGCTTTCCTGATCATAGTCCGTTCATGCTCAAATGAACATCCATTCATTCAATGTCTTGGAACAGCAGATTGATAAAAATAAAACCTATAGGGCTTTTTAATTCAGCCATACACCCGGCCCGCGGCGCTTCCATCTATTTAGCTTAATCCCCCAAAAACTTAATGCTGATCAGTTAAGCGTAATTTCATTATTACTGATTGATAAATCTCCCCTAACCCCTCTTTAAAAAAGAGGAGGGAACACCCTTGAATTCAAGACCGTATTGAATTTCAAAATACTCCCTCCTTTGAAAAAGGAGGGTTAGGGAGGATTAAAAATGCTTAACTGACTGGCATTACCCCCAAAAAACTTGGTTTTCAATTTCATACAACTCTGCATAAAAGCCGTTTTTTCATCTTTTTTAAACTTCTGCGTTTTGGCTCCATTTTTGGCATTTTAATGTTAGGCTTAAGGACAATAAAAACTCAGTTTGCATAAATTTCAAATTATTAGGAGCCAATTGATGCTGTCACCACTGACAAAAACAGCCATAGCCATCGCCGCCGCGGGAACGCTTTTATCAGGCTGCGCAACCAAAACCCTCATCAGCAAAGATAACCGCTCCTATACCCGGACCAGCAAAGTGACTTTGGTTGAAGACAGCGTCATTGCATTTGGCAAGCCGGCGCAGGCCGTGGTGAATTTGCCCAAGGACAGCCTGGTGATTGCGGGCCAGAAAAACAGCTATATTCTGACTCAGGGCGGCGCCCAGTTTGTCACGCTGATCAGCAAGCTTGACCCGAAAAATATTCAAATGACCAAAGAGCTGACCTTCTATTCAGAAAATAATGACGGGCATTTCTCCGGAACCCTGCCCTTGTCCTATGTCAAGCTGCAGGAAGACATTTCAAAGAAAGACCTGGAATTCTTTATTGAAAACGGCGCGGAAGAATGCTCAAGCTCCAGCGACAAGCGCATGAATGCGCAGCGTTTCTGCTTTAACCTTAAGCTGGATGGCGTGGTCTACCCTGCCGCCAGCAATATTGCCTCCCTGAAAGCCTTAAGCAAGCCTTATCAGGTCAACATTTACACCCATAAAGAAGAAAGCTATAAATCTAAATCCGGCATGAATCCGCTGGAAAAACTGGTGCTGCTGCCGTTTGCCGTCGCAATTGATGTCATCAGCCTGCCTTTTCAGGCCGCTGAAAAGATTTTTGACTGACGGCCTTCACTATCTGGCGCTGAAAGATAGATCCCCGCTGCAGGCGGGGATTTTTATGCCTGCATATACAGATTGCGCGCTGCTGAGCGGGCAAAGCATCCTGAAGGAAGATGCAGGAAAGGAATGTAACTGCCCCGCAACATCCTGTTATTACTCTGTAATTTCAGTGGAATATTCACACATTTTCAGCTCAATAAAGCACCGCTGCCAAAAACACGCCATCAATAAAGACTAAACTAAAGCAATAATTCCCTCACTTTATCAACATACTAGGATTCTATTCATGAATGCCCTTAAAACAGCTTTATCTATTGCTTTAATTGCCGGCTCCGCTTCCGCTATGGCGGCTGAACAGGCAGCGCCTGCGGTTAAAGTGCAAGCTGTAAAAGCGCAGGCCAAACTGGCAAAAGCCGATGCGGTAAAAACTGCTGAAGCAGCCAAAGGCCAAACTGCAGCTGCTGTCAAAACCGCTGCGGCTCAAACTGCAGAAGCTAAAGATGCAGCTGCCGCTCAAGCTTCGGAAGCTGTGGACGCAGCCGCCGCAAAAACTGAGGCTGCAGTGGATGCGGCTGCAGAAAAAACTGAAGCAGCAATGGACGCGGCTGCTGAAAGTGCAGAAGCGGTAAAAGACGCAGCGGCTGAAAAAGCGCAAGCGGCTGAAGCTGAAGTGAAAGCTGAGAAAAAAGGCTTCTTCTCCTGGTTTAAGAAAAAAGCCGCTTAATGCCAGCTAAGCGCCATAAAAAAAAGATGCCTTTCCGGGCATCTTTTTTGCATCCGCTGCCGGCTTAGCAGGCATATTGGTGCTCCAGCTCATCCCTCAGCCACGCCATATATTTTTCCGCATCCATAAAGTCCGGCGCGCTGCCGGTATCCAGGCTGTAAAACTGCCGATTAAACTCAATCACAATCTGCTCGGTATGGTGCCAGTCTTCGATCAGGCGGAAGTACAGGCTGAAGAAAAAGCGGTTTTTGCCCCAGTTGCTGAGGCTTTCCAATTTCGGATAATGCTTGTTTTTTAAAAATTCTGCATATACGCGTTGAATGTCATCTATGACATACACTGTTTTCATGATTTCACCTGCTCAATTGAAGCGGATAGCGGCTCAGCAGCTCCACTCTAAAATGCAATTTTGAAAGCTTGATGACAGGCAAAATTTAGATACAGTTTTACAGCTTCTCCGCAATCTCCTGCCGGTTCTGCACGCTGACCCGTTTCATCTGCTTATTCAGCGCCAGAATCTCCTGATACAGCGCATTGAACTGCTGCAAAGGCTCATCTTCATAGAACATGAACAGCTGGCCGCGCTTTTCCCAGCGGTTATTTTTCAGCACGGCAAAAATCGCTTCGGCCTTGCTCAGGCTCTGCTTTTCCAGCTCAAACAGCGCATGCGCTTCATCGCTGTGCTGGCTGTCCCTTAGGCTTTGCGCCAGCTGCTGGCGGTAGCGGCTTTTAATCGGCAGGCTTTTCGCCTGCTCCAAACTGTTCTGCTCCAGCTGCGCGGTTTTCAAGTCGTAGGCATCGGTCACGGCGTGCACATTTTTCAGCATCTCCTGCGTGGCTTGATAGTTCTGCTTTTTATCGGCAGCCAGGCGCTCAATATCCAGAAAACGGTCCCAGTCCAGCGCTTTCAGTTCGCGGATATACTGGTTGCGCGCCTCCGCGCTCTGCATCATCTGGCGCAGCACAAAGTCCGCCATCACTTGATAATCGCCCTGCAGGCGCGGGTCAGCGGTATCCACTTTGATGGGCTGCGAAGGGTCTTTGGCCTGCTGGAAAATCTGCTCAGTTTTTTCCAGCAAAACCGCCTGATAGGCCTGCAGCTGGCCCAGTTCTTTCTGCTGCGCATGGTACTGGTAAAACATCGCGCCAAAAACAACCGCCGTGGCAGCAGCTAAAATAATAAAGATGCGCGGCATAAAAACGCTCCGAATCCTGTTTTTTACAGTTTAACTTTAAAACAGCTCAATGATGAATATTTGCACAATATATAGGGGCGGATTTTTTAAATTCAAAGCATTGCCGGACTTTGAATTCATTTTTAAATTTAAAAAATTTCAGATAAAAACTTTGAATTCAAAATGCGCAATTGCGGATTCTGCAGATAGCTCAGGCACCTTCAGGCCATAAAAAAACTCATGAGCCAATCATGAGTTTTTTGAATTTAAAGCCGTGCGCAGCTTACTGGCGCGGCGGAACAGCCGGCAAGGTGCGGTCAATGCTGCCGATATTAATCTGCTCCCGGCTGATCTGCACATTCACCGCATTGCGGTCTATGCCGAACGGCTGCAGCATGATATACAGGCCGTTGCGCGGGTCTGAAGACTGCAGGCCGTTGGCGATATTCAAGACATGCTGCTGCAGCGCAGGCGGCAGGCTGGACAGGTTCGGCGCCGGCTCCATCGGCAGGATATTCAGATTGGCCACCACTTCAGGGGCAACAGTAAAGGACTGCGCGTCATTTTCAATCTGCATCACGCGGTGCTGCAGGGCTTTGCGCCGCGCAGTTTCCTGCTGATAGGGAATAACGCCGGTTTCCCGGCGCAATTCCGGTTCCGCCATAACCGTCAGCGCAGGCAGGCGCACGGCCTCCTGCTGCTCCTGCGCGGAAGCGGGGATGGAGGCTGCGCAGGCAAGCGCGGCGGCCGCATAGGCAAGCTGTTTAGGGAGATTCATTTTATTGTACTCAATGGTCAAATACTGAAAGATGAACGCATCTTTGCAACTGCCTTAATTGTACAATAAAGCGCCGCAGGCTCAGTTTTTGTCAGATAAACGGCGCAGCGCCCCCGCAGCGGGCTGGCCCTGCATCTGGTGTATTTCACATCACAACTTTCCAATCCTGAGCAGCACAGGAAAACGGACTGAATGCTGCGCTGAGCGCTCCTGCGCAAAAAAACCGGCCAAGGCTGCAAGCGGATGTTGCCCGCCCTGCTGCGCATAATGCCTGAGGCCCGACCAGGTATTGAAATAGTTCAGCAGCTGCCCGCCTGTCCAGCGGTACTGCAGCTGCAGCGCGGGCGCTGTCTGTTCCTGAAAAGGGAACGGAATCGTCCGGTACAGTTCATCCACATAGCGACGCTCGGCATCCCAGCAGCCTTTGAGCGTTTCAAAATACAGCTGCCGGATCAGCCGGTTTAAGTCAGGATTTTCCGCTTCAATCAGGCCATAGCCGGTCACCGCCAGGCATCCATCCGACTTCAATACACGGCGCGCTTCGGCATAAAAAGCGTCGAAATCAAACCAGTGGATAGCCTGCGCCACCGTCACCAAATCAGCGCTTTGAGCGGGAAGCCCGGACTGCTCTGCCGGCGCAGCGCGGCAGGTGACATTCTCCAGCTGCGGCGCCTGCGCCAATTGAGGAGCGCTGATGTCGGTAGCCAGCACCCGCTGAAAATGCGGCGCCAGCCATTGGGTGAATTGCCCGGAACCGGCGCCGCAGTCCCAGGCCAGTTCACGCGCCGGCGCATGCTTTAGAATTTCTTCAATAATGGCGGCAGAATAGCCGGGCCGCGCCTGCCGGTACAGCGCGCTGTGCTTAGAAAACAGGTCTTTCATGCGGCGTGCGCATCCTTCATGCCGGGAAACCTTCAGCATAGCTGAAAGTGCGCTGCCGGGGCATTGCCTTTCAGCTGCGCATGGCGCTGTTTTTCAACTGCAGACGGGCTGGCCTTTCAAGGCAATGCTGCCGCCTGAAAAACTGAAAAAGCAAAGCGCAGGCGAAAAAAAACCTCAAACAATGTTTGAGGCTTTTTTGAATATGGTGGCGAGACCCAGGATCGAACTGGGGACACACGGATTTTCAATCCGTTGCTCTACCTACTGAGCTATCACGCCGATGCGGTGTATTAAGCCGTATCCAGCTGCATTAGTCAATCAAAATCCTGAATATTTTTACTGAATGCATATTTTTTATGCAAAAAAAATCCCTGATGGGATCAGGGATTGAAACTTAAAATAAGTTTTGAATATGGTGGCGAGACCCAGGATCGAACTGGGGACACACGGATTTTCAATCCGTTGCTCTACCTACTGAGCTATCACGCCGATGCCGCGTATTAAACAGTTTTAGCCGCATGCCGTCAAGCGCCGGATTTTGCTTTTTGCGCCAATCGCTTATTTTTACAGCAAAATTGCGCTCATTCCCCGATCTTCAGCTTAAAATGCAGTCAATAATTCAGCTGAAGCGGCTGCGCGGGCGCAAAAAAGCAGCCCTGAGGCTGCCTGAATGCCGCGCCGGGCTTAGATTTTATCCAGATGCGCCAGGCAGCGGTGAATCGCGCCGCAGCCCGGCTCAAAGCTTTTCACGCCTTTTTCCTCTTCCATGCGCGTCACTTCGCTGACCAGCCGCTCCGCCACCCCGCGCCCGCGGTTGGCCGGATGCACTACGATATATTCCAAGGTTTTGCTTTCGCCCTGGCCGGTGCACCAGACCGCGCCAATCAGCCTGGTGTTAAATTCTGCGGTATAAACTGAGGTATACTGGGCTAAGTTTTGCTCTAGTTGTTCAATGGCATCCGCACCGTCGCTGAATTCCGGGCTGGTGTCATACAGCCGCTCAAGCTGGCCGCGCACTTCATCATTTGCTAAAGAAGTATAGGCATGTACGGTGATAGGCATTGATAAACCCTCCTGAGCAATCTAATATGCGGTGACTTTTCGTCACAGCGAAAAAATTTTACATCAATCATTTTGACGTATTTGAGGAACGTGTCTATGACCGATCGTATCAGTGAAGTGGTAAGAAACACCAACGAAACCAAAATCCGCGTTCGCGTGAATCTTGATGGTTCCGGTCAAGGCACTTTAAACACTGGTGTTCCATTTTTAGATCATATGATTGATCAAATCAAGCGCCACGGCTTATTTGATATTGATATTCACTGTGACGGCGACCTCGAAATTGATGACCACCATACCGTAGAAGACTGCGGCATTACCCTGGGGCAGGCCTTTGCGCAGGCGCTGGGCGATAAAAAAGGCTTAAAGCGCTACGGCCATTTCTATGCGCCATTGGATGAATCTTTAAGCCGCGTAGTGGTGGATTTGTCCGGCCGTCCGGGCCTATGGATGGACATTCCGTTTACCCGCTCGCTGATCGGCACTTTTGATGTGGATCTGTTCTCTGAATTTTTCCAGGGCTTTGTCAACCATGCCCTGATGACGCTGCACATTGACAATCTGAAAGGCAAGAACAGCCATCACCAGATTGAAAGCGTATTCAAGGCATTTGCGCGCGCGCTGCGCATGGCCTGCGAAGTTGACCCGCGCGCAGAAGGCAAAGTGGCTTCAACCAAAGGAACACTGTAATGACCCGTATTGCCCTGCTTGACTATGGCATGGGAAATCTGCACTCGGCAGCCAAGGCTTTAGAGCATGTCGGCGCCGCTGTAGATGTCACCAATGACCCGAAACTGATTGCGCAGGCGGACAAAATTGTCTTTCCCGGCGTAGGTGCAATGCGCGACTGCATGCAGGGCATGCATGAAGCCGGCATTGATGAGGTGGTGCGCAAGGCAGCCTTCAATAAGCCGGTTTTGGCGATCTGCGTCGGCATGCAGGCCTTGATGCAGCGCTCTGAAGAAAACGGCGGCACTGACGCATTGGGCATTTTCAAAGGCACGGTCAAGCGCTTTGCCGACATGGGCGGCCTGAAAGTGCCGCACATGGGCTGGAATCAGGTGCATCAGGCTGACCCAAGCCATCCGATGTGGAAAGACATTGAGCAGGATGCGCGCTTTTACTTCGTGCACAGCTATTATGTAGAGCCGGAAGACGCCGGCATTGTGGCAGCCACCTGCGACTACGGACTGCAGTTCTGCACAGCGCTGCATCAGGAAAACCTGTTCGCAACTCAGTTCCACCCGGAAAAAAGCCACACCGCCGGGCTGCAGCTGCTGAAAAACTTTGTGGAATGGGATATCTGACCGCTCCATTCCCGCCCCGCAACAAAAGCCCGCGCCCTGCGGGCTTTCTTATTCATGCAGCAATCCTGCTTTAATCTGCAGCAGAAACCGATTATTATTCGGACTTCGAACAATTATTAAACACCCCATCTAAAAACAACAGGAACATAATAATGAACAGCTATGCAAATGATTCAGGCCTGAACGCCGCCGGACGCTTTGGGCGCTTTTCCTACCTTGCGTGGAACTGCCTGCTGGCAATCGCCATGCTTCTCTTTATCGCCGTGATTGCCGTGCTTTTCCCTTCGCTCCTTCAAGGCGCAGCCGACGGCCTGCCGGCCTTTGCGGTGATTATTTTCGGCATTCTGTATCTTGCAGTGCTTTACTTCACCTTTGTTTTCACTATCCGCCGCCTGCATGACCGCAGCCACAGCGGCTGGCTGTCGCTGCTGCTGCTGGTGCCACTGGCCAATATCGGCATAGCGCTGTACCTGCTGTTCGCGCCCGGCGATGCGAAAAGCAATGCCTATGGCGCGCCGCGCGCAACCGCGGGCTGGGAAAGCGTGCTGGCATGGATTTACATTGCGCTGATGGCGCTGACCCTCATCGGCGGCATTGCAGCCGGTGTTATGAGCTGATCTAGCTTTAAGACAGCAGGATAAAGCCCGCCTGATGCGTAATGCTGATCAGTTAAGAAGTTTCACCATAAACTTCTTAATTTTTGGGGCTATTCACGGCGGAGTCTTACCGTTTTTAAATCGAATTTTGGGAGCTCGTTTTGTTCCTTGCGAAACAGTGTTTCTCATTCGCCAAAAGAACCAAA
>NZ_JAVXCI010000095.1:0-12219 GCF_036659555.1 Acinetobacter sp. | reverse complement strand
CATATATGGCGCAAGAGAAGGAACTTTCAATATTAATTTCACTGCCAATTAATGATCACTTATTGATTTATGAAAAAGATCTAATATAGCTTTTATTTTTGATGAAAAAAGCTGGTGCTTTATGCCCTCTTCAGTTTTTAAAACCTGCGCTGCCTTATTTTTCCTTTAGATTCAGAACAGCATTAAAAAATATAACAGCGTTCCGCTTTATCCGCTGTCTGTTATATTTTTTCTCTTCATTTTCTGTACCTACCTCTGGGCAGCATTGTCATGCAAGATCTTGACAATTATTCCAAGCAGGCAGTTTTCATGAAACGATCTATGCTTTTTTACGCGCGATGCGCGGGCAGCCTCAGGGCGCTTAACCGCCGGAGGGCCATGCGATGAGCCTCGGATTAACCGCGCTGGAGCTGGCCAGAATTCAGTTTGCCTTTACCGTCTCCTTTCACATTATTTTTCCTGCAACTTCCATTGGCTTAGCCTGCTTTCTCGCGCTGCTGGAATGGAAATGGCTGCGCACCCAAGACCCTGTCTATAAAGATTTATTCAAATACTGGATTAAGATTTTTGCAGTGGCTTTCGCCATGGGGGTGGTTTCAGGCGTGGTCATGGCCTATCAGTTCGGCACCAACTGGAGTGAATTTTCCCGGATTGCCGGAAGCGTTACCGGCCCGCTGCTGACCTATGAAGTGCTGAGCGCCTTTTTTCTCGAAGCCGGCTTTTTAGGCATTATGCTGTTCGGCTGGGGGCGCGTCAGCCCGAAAGCGCATTTCTTCGCCACGCTTATGGTGGCGGTCGGCACCTGCATTTCAATGTTCTGGATTTTATCCTCAAACAGCTGGATGCAGACCCCGCAGGGCTTTGCCATAGAAAACGGCATCATTGTCCCTGCAGACTGGTGGGCGATTGTCTTTAATCCATCTTTCCCCTACCGCTTCGCGCATATGGCTGCGGCGGCCTTTTTAGTGTCTTCGCTTCTGGTCGCGGGAACCGCCGCCTGGCATCTGCTGAAAGGCCGGCGCGATGAGCTGGTTAAAAAATCCTTTTCCATGGGCCTGTGGATGGTGCTCATCACCTCTTGCCTGCAAGTCGTGATTGGCGACCATCACGGGCTGAATACCTTAAAGCATCAGCCGGCAAAACTGGCCGCCATTGAGGGGCATTGGAATACCAACGAAGATCATGCCATGCCGCTGCTGCTGTTCGCCATTCCGGATATGGAAAAAGAGGCCAATGCAGCCGAAATCGGCATTCCCTATTTAGGCAGCCTGATTCTCACCCATACGCTGGACGGCAAAGTCACCGGCCTGAAAGACTTTGCGCCTGAAGACCGCCCGAATGTGCCCACCGTTTTCTGGAGTTTCCGCGTCATGGTCGGGCTGGGCATGCTGATGGTCCTGCTGTCTTTGACTGCGCTGTGGCTGCGCAAGAAAGGCGCGCTGTATGAAGCTTCATGGTTTCATAAATTCGCCCTAGTCATGGGGCCGACAGGCTATATCGCTCTGCTGGCCGGCTGGGTCACCACTGAAGTCGGGCGCCAGCCGTGGGTCGTTTACGGCGTGATCCGCACTCAGGATGGCCTGTCCCACAGCGTAACTGCAGATCAGGTCGGATTCAGCCTGATTGTTTTTGTGCTGGTCTATGCCGTGGTTTTCGGCAGCGGCATTTACTACATGCTCAGGCTGCTTAAAGCCGG
This sequence comes from Acinetobacter sp., assembly GCF_036659555.1. GTDB lineage: Bacteria > Pseudomonadota > Gammaproteobacteria > Pseudomonadales > Moraxellaceae > Acinetobacter. The sequence goes on along the minus strand of NZ_JAVXCI010000095.1, from coordinate 10,523 downwards.
CCCTGCATTTTCAAGCCATTCAGCGGCGCAGCGCGCCGGCCCGGGCCATTTTAAGACCCCATTGCGCCCGCTCAGCGCAGTGGATGAACCGATTGATGAAGCGGAAGCGGCTCAAAACAAGGAGAAACCGCATGATTGACCTCGCTTTAATTTGGGTGGGCATTATCGGCCTGGGTGTGCTCATCTATGTTGTGATGGATGGCTTTGATTTAGGGATCGGCATTCTGTTCCCCTTCATTTCAGACCCGCAGGAACGCGATGTGATGATGAACACCGTCGCGCCGGTGTGGGACGGCAATGAAACATGGATGGTGCTGGGCGGCGCAGGCCTGTTTGCAGCCTTTCCGCTGGTTTACGCCACCGTGCTCTCTGCCCTGTATATCCCGATTATTTTAATGGTGGTTGCGCTGATTTTCCGCGGGGTGGCTTTTGAATTCCGTTTCAAGGCCACGCGCACCAAATACCTGTGGGATCAGGCCTTTATCTGGGGATCAATTTTATCCAGCTTTTTCCAGGGCATGATTCTGGGCGCCTATATTCAGGGCATTCAAACCTCAAACGGCATTTACAGCGGCGGCGTGTGGGATTGGCTGACGCCGTTCTCTGTTTTCACTGGCATCGGCGTGGCCGCCATGTACGCCGCGCTTGGCTGCGGCTGGCTGATTTTAAAAACGGAAGCGGATTTGCAGCAGGCCATGTATAAGCTCATGCCTAAATTGCTGATTGCGCTGCTGATTATTTTCGGCGCGGTCAGCATCTATACCCCGCTGACGCATCCCGAAATTGCGCAGCGCTGGTTTGCGCTGCCGAATCTTCTGTACTTCAGTCCCGTGCCTGTTTTAGTTGCGCTTTTCAGCGGGCTGATTCTGCGCGCCTGCAGGCAGCAGCGCGATGCACAGCCCTTTATTTATACCCTTGCGCTGGTTTTTCTGGCCTTTAGCGGCTTTATTATCAGCCTGTGGCCCAACATTATTCCGCCGTCGGTTTCGATCTGGCAGGCCGCGGCGCCTGAATCCAGCCTGAAATTCACTTTAGTGGGCGCGGTGATTTTGATCCCAATTATTATCGCCTATACATTTTTTTCCTATTGGGTTTTCCGCGACAAAGTCCGCATTGGCGATGAAGGCTATCATTAACTCAGGAGGCATAGATGAAAAAATCTGCTGACCGGCTTAGCCCAGCATTATGGTTTATCTTATTATGGTGCTTAGGCTTCGCATCATTGGCCTTAATTGCAGGATTTTTCAGGCTGATGCTGAGCTTTGCTTATTGAAAAACCGCTATTCTGGAATTTCTTCCTTTGAAATGCATGGAGCGCTGAAGCCAGCCCTCCATGCTTCTGCATTTGAGCGTAACCGAATATGTATAAATCAGAACAGCTGGCACTGAGCCTGAAGCATTTGATTGAAAGCGGTTTCTGGAAGCCGCATGACAAGCTGCCGTCTTTGCGCCAGCAGGCGGAAGCGTCAGGGTTCAGCCTGATTACCGTGATGAACGCCTATCAGGAACTGGAAGCGCAGGGGCTGATTTATTCCAAAGCAAAATTAGGCTATTTCATTGCCGGAGATGCCCTGCCGGCTGTTTCCCATAGCGTGATCCTGAATGACAAAATAGAAATCAACTCTGCGGTTTTCAGGTATTTAAAATCCATCCAGTCAGAAAAAATCATTCCTTTCGGCAGCGCATTTCCGGACAGCCAGCTGCTGTACTCGGCCAAGCTGATGCAGACTTTAGGCCAGCGCGCCAAGCACCGCCTGAGCTATGAACAGATGCCCAGCCTGCCGCCGGGAAATCTGGAGTTAAGAAAGCTGATTGCGCAACGCTACTGTATGCAGGGCATTCCGACTGATCCCTCCGATATTGTCATTACTTCGGGCGGCCTGGATGCCTTAAATTTATCCCTGCAGGCCATGACCCAGCCTGGTGACTGTATTGTGCTGCAGGAAACGATTTTTTACGGTGCATGGCAGGCAGCCGAACACCTCGGCTTAAAAGTGATTACCATTCCGGAACACCCCGAACACGGCATTGATTTAGATGCATTTAAAAATGCCATTGCCCGCTATCCGGTCAAAGTCTGCCTGCTGATGCTGAACAGCCATAATCCGATTGGCTTTACGGTAAGCGATGAAATTAAGCTGCAACTGGCTCAGCTGCTGCATGCGCATGAAATCTATTTAATTGAAGATGACGTGTATGAAGAATTGTATTTTGACCATAAAAAGTCTTTATCAATGAAGTATTTTGATCAGCAGAATTTAGTGCTGCACTGCTCTTCATTTTCCAAGACTTTAGGCGCAGGCTTCCGGGTGGGCTGGGTCTATGCCGGAAAATTTTCAGAGCATATTCAGCACCTGCAGCTGATGAGCACGCTGTCGGTGAATTCCTTCATCCAGAATGCCTTGGCGGACTATTTGTCGCACCGCTATTATGAAAAGCATTTAAAAACGCTCCGCAATACCCTGAAGCGTTTAAAAAACCAATATTATCACTATTTATCCGCGCATCTGCCTGAAGGCTGCAGCATTGATTATTACCCTTCCGGCTATTTTTTATGGATTGCCCTGCCGGCGCAGATGGACAGCAATCTGATTTACCATCAGCTGCTGGAAAAAGGAATCAGCGTGGCTCCCGGCGCATTATTTTACCGCACCGATAAAAAGCACAATCATATCCGGGTGAACTGCTCATTTGAAATGACTGAAAAGATGCAGCAGGCACTGCATGGCTTAGTTCAATGCATTAAAGCCAGCCAGCTGTAGAAAAAAGCTTCCTATAAATGAAACATGCCGATTGGGATTTACGATCAGTAAATACGCGATCTGAACTGCCGCGCAAGCGGGAGGAAAAAGCGCAAGAATATTGATTACAGATCCCTCAAGGAATCCCCCGAATTTTGGAGAAACAAACTTAGCTCAAATTTAATCCGGCAGATACCGGTAAAAACCGCGCATTATTAGCTCAGATTTGAGCTAATAATGCGCTCCAGATTCGATAGATTTTATCTCTCTCTTAACGCTTCCTGCACTTTATTAAATGGCTTGATTAAATAATCCAGCACTGTTTTCGCGCCCGTTTTAATATCAACGGTCGCCACCATACCAGGAGTTATACTGAACTGTTTTCCGTCTTTATTGGTCAGCTTGTCTGAATCAGTGCGGATATATACCCGATAATAAAATTGGTCCTGCTTGACTTCATCGCGCAGTGTATCTGGCGAGATAACGGTAACTTTGCCTTTTAATCCGCCATAAATAGAATAATCATAAGCTGTAACTTTAACTAAAGCTTCCTGTTCTGGGCGGATAAATGCAATATCACGCGGGGAAATACGCGCTTCAACGACAAGCTGCTCATCCAAAGGGACAATCGTCATCAGTTTCCCATTTTGAGAAATCACCCCGCCTAATGTCATCACGTCAATTTCTTTGACAATACCGCGTACTGGCGATTTAAAAACCGTACGGCTTAACGTATCTGACTTACCCTTCACAACTTGGGACTGGGTTTCTATGTCCGTATTGGCTTTGGCTAATTCTTCACGCGATTTGACCAAATATTGATTCCGAACATCATTCATTTGATTGCGTAAATCAGTTGCTTGCCGTTTTAATCTTAAAACTTCAACTTCACTCGCAGCGCCTTTCGCAACCAACGGTTCAGTCATTTTTAATTCTTGCTCTACTAAAGTTAATGCCTGCTTTAAACCCGCTAAAGATTCCTCTAAATTAGAACGGCGCGAATGGTACAGCGCTGTTTCTTCATTGACCAGCGCCGGCTCTTTCAAGACTTCTGCCGGGAATTTCAAAGATGCGCCATTCACTTCGGCGCGCAGGCGCGCTGCTGTCGCTTTTGAAGCCAGCAATAAAGACTCGGACTCCCCAACATTGGATGCAAAACGGGTCGGATCAAGCTGCGCAAGAACTTGCCCCTGCTGAACAACCTCACCTTCGCGTACATTCAATTTAGTCAAAATCCCGCCTTCAAGCGACTGTATAATCTGCTCTTTTGAAGATGGAACGACTTTTCCTGTTCCTGTTGATACTTCTTCGAGCTTAAATAGCCAAGCCCAAGCCAGCAAAACCAGCAAACCGATACAGATAATCCAGATGAATAAGCTGGCTTTCGGCAAAGGCGGTTCTAATTCTTGCAATTTGACCTGCTTATTTTGATGCTGACTCATTATGCTGCCCCTGCCTGATTTGATGTTGACTGCTGCAATATCTGTTCCTTTGGTCCATCCATGACAATCTTGCCGTCATGAAGCACAATTATGCGGTCCACCAGCTCCAGTACAGCGCGGCGATGTGTTGCGATCACTAAGGTTTTTTGACCTAACCAGCCTTTTAACTGCTGAATCAGCTGCTGTTCAGACACATCATCCAGCGAGGCGGTAGGCTCATCCAGCAGCACAATGCTTGGCTGACGCAGCAGCAGCCGCGCCAGCAGCAAGGCCTGGCGCTGCCCTCCAGAAAAGCCTGCCCCCCCTTCTAAAACCTGGTGATCCAAACCTTCTTTTTTTTCCTGTACAAAATCTAAAGCACCCGTAATCTTCAGCGCCTCTAAAATCTCCTGATCTGTCGCCAGAGGCGCTCCTAATTTCAGATTTTCCCGGACAGAGCCAAAGAATAAGTGCGCATTCTGATTCAGCAGCCCCATATCGCGCCGTACATCCGATGGATCAATCAGCCCCAGATCAACACCGTCCAGCTTAATTTTCCCCTGTACCGGCTCCTGCATGCCTGACAGCAATTGCAGCAAAGTCGATTTGCCTGCACCGTTGCGCCCTAAAACTGCGATTTTTTCACCCGCTTTAATCTCAAGCTTTTGAATAGCTAAAGTTGGCTTCGCATCATTCTGGCTGTATTTAAATACCGTGCCATTCAGTTCATAATGCCCAAGCAATGCAGGACGGTGAATCAAATGAGAATGAGGCGGCTGATCAACTGGCTTTTTCATCAGCTCATCCAGACTGGTTTTCGCAACTTTCGCCTGCTGCAAACGGCCTAATACACCTGAAATTTGCGCAATAGGCCCCAGCATCCGTGAAGAAAGAATTGAACAGGCAACCAGCGCGCCTGTGGTCATTTCACCTTTCATCACGGCAAAACAGCCAACCAAGACCACAATTGCAAAAGTTAAGCCCTGAATTTTTTGTGTCCATGCAGTCATCACGCCGACCAGCTTGCGCTGGCGCATCGAAATATCCGAAGAGACTTCATTCATATGATTCCACTGGTTTTGAAAGCGTGATTCTGCCCGCAGCAGCTTAATGTCTTCAATCCCTTGAACCGCTTCAACCAGCGTAGCATTGCGGATCGCGCCTTCACGCATTCCTTCAGATGCCAGTTTCGCCAATGGTTTCTGAATCAAAATGCCGGGAAGAATCATCAGCGGCACCACCAGCACCATGACCCAAAACAGATGGCCGCCAATGAGCCAAAAAATTGCCAGGAATAAAAAGAAAAATGGCAAGTCAGCAATTGCAGATATGGTCGTTGAGGTCACCAGTTCGCGCACGCCTTCCAGTTCACGAATTTGTGAAATAAAAGTGCCTGTCGATTTGGAGCGCTCTTTATTCTTTATTCTTAAGGCATGGCCGAATACCCGGTCTGAAATCGTTAAATCGGCGCGCTTTCCAATAATGTCAGATAAATAAATGCGGGCTACACGCAGGCTGAATTCAAAAATAGCGGCGATCAGCACACCGCCAGCCAGCACCCATAAAGTAGGAACTGACTGGGCAGGAATGACCCTGTCATAAACATTCATTGAGAACAGAATGGTCGCTAATGCCAATATATTTGCCATTAATGAAGCAAACATCACATCCAGATAGCGCTTCCAATCCCGCAATACAATTGACCAGAACCAGCTTGCCTCATAAGGTTTTACATATTCATCAATGCGTACATCCGGTACAGATTTTTCCGGACGCAGAATATAAACATTCGCCACATTTTGTATGAGCATATCCTGCGTTAAAGTTTGCGCCAATCCCTGATCACCGCTGAACTGAATACTGGCATTCCCCGAAGCGTCAATTTTATCCAGCACTCCAACCTGCCCATCCTGCATTTCAATTATCATTGGCAAACGCCAAGGGCTGAGCGCTTCTGCGCTAAATGCCGCCTTACGCAGGTTCATGCCAATTTGGCGGGTAACGGTGGCCAGAATATCGTCAACAGTCTGGTTCGGATTCCAGTCCAGCTGAAGGCGGATGCGCTCTTCAGATGGCTCTATCCGGTAATGTTTTGCAACAGTTAAGACGGCTTGAAGCCATGGCTGATAGTTGATTATAGTGCTCATGGCTGAATCTCAAACCCTTGAATAGAGGTATCGTTTAAATGATAAAGTTCCCGGGAACGGCCTGTTACTTTAATATACTGCATCAAGCCGGAGTAAATATCGTATCTGGCGGTTTCTATTTCCTGCGCCGCGCTGTGAATCGCCTGTTCTGAATTCAACAGATCGACCACTGTGCGCGTGCCTAATTTATACTGCTCCTGATACAGTTCTTTTGTCCGCGCTGTCGTTTCTTTTCTGAGCGCTAAAATTTCCATTTGCTTTTGCTTATTTTCAACTTGTTCACGGATCAGCCGCACCTGATCTAAGACATCCAGATATACTGTATTAACTTGGGCTTTAGCCGCTTCCTCTGCATAGCTGGCTGAACGCAGCTTCGAACGCACAGCGCCGCCCTGAAAAAAGTTGCTGGTCGCTTCCAGCATAATAGAATTATACAGGCCATCATCTTCATTATTATTGGGATTCCTGCCATTCAGCGCCTGGCTTAAACTGCCTTTAATATTGATTGTCGGATAAGCGCTTAAGCTGGTTTGCTCTTTTTGAAATTTTGCAACTTGTACGGCAGCTTGGGCTGCCATCATTTCTGGAATTTGAGTGAATTCGGGTTCTGTGTACAGGCCGGCGTTGCGGACAACACTGTCTGGAATACTTAATTGCATATTTGCAACGTCATATCCTAATAAAGTGCGCAATTTTTGCTGATACTGCTTGAGCTGCGTTTCCTGAATCAGCTTATTGGATTCAGCAGCTTCTAAATTGGACTTTGCCTGTATCGGATCAGCCTGGCTGCTGATGCCTGCATTTGCACGCAAATTTGCAATTTCAGCAATGCGCGCAATGCCTTTAATTTGCTGATCTGCGATGCGCACTATTTCTTTATAGCGGTTAATATTAATAATGGCATTTGCAGTTTGAAAAGCAATGTCATCAATACTCACCAGCGCATTTGCCTGCTCCTGCAACAATCTCGCCTCTTCGACATTGACTGAACTTTTAATTTTGCCAAAGTCATATAACACTTGCGTAGCCGATAAGGTATAAAGCTGCCGGCCGCGCTCCCCCGAGGTCAAATCGGCAGTGCTGATGCCGCCTGAAATTTGCGGATAGTATTGCGCCTTAGCGGCGTCAATGTTTGCACTCTGCCCTGCTATACTTGCAATGCTTCGGGAAATTTCGGGCCGCCGCTGTAAAGCCTGATGGATGGCTTCCATCATATTCAATTCATGAATGGAGTAACCTGAGCCTGTCGGAACAGCCGTTACCGCTCTGTCACGCGGCGGCTGGACTGAGCTTACAACGACTGGCAGCGCTTCTTGCATCTGCTGCGTATCCAGCGGAAAATTGCTTAGCGCCTGAATGCTCACTTGATTGAAATTAGCTGGCTGCGGTGCAAAGAGATGGCTCATTCCCTTCTTGGCAGAGTTTAAATAGCCTTTTGGCGCTTCTGCATGCACAAGGGTGATAGGTGCGGATATAGGCAAAAATAAAATCAGCCATATTTTTGATTTCATTAAATTCATGGTTTAGGCATCGGGTAAATACATACCGTATGAGTATCAAAAGATGTCGAATAACATCCTTAGTTTATAGCAACATCCATTGCAGTTTTAAATACATATTTTTAAATGCATTATTTAAAAAAATCCAATGGAAGAAAAATTGGAATTCACAATGGATAAAGGGAGCGGCATGCTCTGCACACCGCTCCCAGCATGAGGGATCAGCCCGAAAGCCAATCCGTCAAAGATCTATTAACCAATAATGATTTGGTTATTATTCAGCAAGTCTTGCAAGCTTAAGTTTGTTTTACCTTCAATTACCAGTAAATCAGACATTACCGTACCGCCTACAGTACCATCACGGTCAACTTTAACCACAGTATTGCCTAGGCCATCATTTGCAACAGAGATGAACGCGCCAACCTTGCCCGCATTGCTTAGATCGCTAGATAATAAGCCGTTAAAGAATCCTGTACCGAACTCGATCTTATCATTGGCTTCGTAGTCTACCCAGGTATCCTTGCCATTACCGCCCGTCGCATCTGCAGCATTCAGCACATCAAACATAATGGTATCGTCACCGCGGCCTGTGGAAATAATGTCATTTCCTGAACCGCCATAAACCTTGTCATTGCCCGCGCCTGCAATAATGATGTCATCTCCGGAACCGCCATAGATGGAATCACTACCGCCTTTGGTTGCTAAGTCAATCGCATCAGCATCAATGAATTTTTTGTAATTGGCTTTTACATACTCATAAACCTGCTGCTGCGTTGGCTCTGCGCCACTTGTCACTGTCGCTTTCAGATAAGCTGTCAGTTTTGAATAACCTGAATACTTTGGATACTGAAGCGGGTCATATCCAGTCCATGTCAGGTGATCTGTGTTCATCGCATCGCCAAACAGGATGTCTGCGCCTGCACCGCCTTTCACAGTATCATTTCCGACATCTGCAGGAACAAAGTTTTCAGAACCGCCAATCAGGTAAGCGATCAGTTTTGATGCATCTGCAATCGCTTTAGCCGTACCATGATTAGAATCACCATTCCAAGTACCAGGAAGCTTATTGCCGCTGATATCGGTATTGTCATAACGCGAAACCGTAGAATCTTGAATAGAGCTACTCACCCCGACAGCAAAGACTTTACTCTGCGCAGCTAATGGACTAAAAGCAGAATCAAGCGTTGCTTGTGTGCTGCTTGGTTCACCGTCAGTAACATAGTAAGTCTGATTTTCAAAACCAGGAGTTGATATGCCATTAAACCAGTTAACAGCTTTGTTAAAGCCAAACTCTGGATAAGTACCGCCATCTGCTTGCAAGCCATCTGTTTTTCCCGTACCAATATAAGTAAAAATTTCATCTATATTGGCAGCGGTTACATCCATGAAAACTTTATTGTAATTATTGCCACCCCGGCCATCTGACGAGAAAGATGCTATCTGCAAATTAATGACACCGTCATGATCTCCCATTTGCTGAATAAAGGCTTTTAAGCCTTTTTTGGCAATTTCAAGGCGTGATTGGCCTACTGGCGGGCTTCCTGCTCCATTCATTGCCCATGTCATACTTCCGGACAAGTCTAGAACAATAGATACGTTATAGTCTTTTCCTGTAACAAAGTTGGTTTTTAAACCGCCGATATCGCCAGCCAAAATATCATTGCCCGAAGTGCCTGTTACAGTATTATCGCCATTATTGACGTTTGTCCCAGGATCCGCTTTCACCACAGGGCTTAACTGATCATCCGCTTGCTGTACTTTGCCGTTACGGTCATTTACGGTTGCAATGACATCCGCGGCATTGCCTTCTGTAGGGCTTAAAGTGTAGCTATAGTCACCATTAGCATCCGTTGGAACTGTTTTGGTAAATATAAGCGTTTCACCATTTCCATCAATGCTGGTAATGTTTAAAGTTACTGTACTGTTCGGCTCAACATCCGTTGTTTTTCCCGCAATCTTAGTACTGTCAATATCATTGATATCAACCGTGATCTTGCCTGCAACAAGGTCTAGGCCGCCCTGGTCCGGCGTATCCGGATCGCTGTCATGGTCAACTTTTCCTGCAACTGTATCTGTTGCCACAGGCACAGCTCGGCCGTTGCGGTCGGTGGTGCTGGCCACAACCGTAACCGCCGAGCCTTCCGCAATGCCGTCCGCAGGCGTCAGCGCGGAGCTGTAGCTGCCGCTGCCGTCAGTCTTGACGGTCTTCGTCACCGTCACATCGCCGCCGGCCGCGTTCTTGCCGGTGATCGTCAATACCACATCGGTATTCGGCGCAACGTCCGTTGTGCCGCCCGTGATGGCGCCTTTATCGGTGATGTCCACCGTGATCGCGCCCGCAACAAGGTCGATGCCGCCCTGGTCCGGCGTGCCCGGATTGCCGTCATGGTCGGCCTTGCCCGCAACCGCATCGGTTGCAGGAGGCACAGCCTTGCCGTTGCGGTCGGTGGTGCTGGCCACAACCGTAACCGCCGAGCCTTCCGCAATGCCGTCCGCCGGCGTCAGCGCGGAGCTGTAGTTGCCGCTGCCGTCAGTCTTGACGGTTTTAGTTACCGTCACATCGCCGCCGGCCGCGTTCTTGCCGGTGATCGTCAATACCACATCGGTATTCGGCGCAACGTCCGTTGTGCCGCCCGTGATGGCGCCTTTATCGGTGATGTCCACCGTGATCGCGCCCGCAACAAGGTCGATGCCGCCCTGGTCAGGCGTGCCCGG
>NZ_JAVXCI010000094.1:0-12674 GCF_036659555.1 Acinetobacter sp. | reverse complement strand
CCGCCAAGCTTTGCCCCAGCAGGCTGGCCATTGGCCGAATCATCGCCATCAGCGTGTTGACTGAAAGCCGGCTCTGCCAATACTGGATCATTTGCGAGACTTCATTCGAGTATTGGCTGATATCCAGATAAATGGGGATCGGTATGCCGATTGAAGAAATCAGGCCCTTCCATTTTGAAAAGTCAGGCTTGATTCCCTTCAGCCGCTCAAAAAGCTCTTTATAGCTTGGCGGCGGAAATGAAATGCAGAACTGCGCCACTGCCTTACACTCCGTTTATGCTGATCTGAGGCGCCGAAATGCTGACTTTCGCCTCTGATGTAAGATTGATCTGCACCGCGCCATGAATATTGACCGTTTCACTGCCGTCAACTTCAATCACTTTGGCCTGCGCCTTAATATTGCTCCGCGCCAGCAGCTCAATATTTTCCTGCCGGATGCGGCGCGTATCCACAACTGCGTTTTCGCCGTGGCTGCTGAAGAAGGCAATCACCGGGCGGGACTCTTCGCCATTTTCAAAGAAAACGTACACATCTTCCCCGGCTAAAATTTCCCGCTCCGTGTCCTTGTCGCTGTCACCGACCGGATACGCAAAAGTCGCTGTCAGCCCATCACTGGCCCCGTCTGTCATCCCGTGGATATGGACTTTTGCTGTCCGGCTCTTGGCGCTGTAGCTGAGGATCTTGGCGCGCTTAAATCCTGCCAGCATTACATCGCCTCCTCCATGCCTGCTTTAATACGCAGCACCTGTACACTGGGCACGCCGGCATCCAGGCAGTCCTGCACGGCGATGTAGTCCGGGTTCTTGGGATCATGGCCCAGCTGCCCGCGGATATTGCCCTGATGAATGGCCATCGGCGCATCCACGCGGCCGCGCTTGAAGCGGCCCAGGATCACGGCGCCTGTCAGGCCCTCTGCAATTTGCTCTTCGGTGCGGTCGATAATATCCTGACGCTGAATGCCGACCGCTTCGCCTAAAATTTTTGTAGTATTCATAAATTTGCCAGCCTTAGTTTTACCGTTATTCTGGCTTCAGCAGGAAAAAGCAAAAAATGCCTGTTCCAATAAAAAACCCGCCGAAAAGCGGGTATCTGTAAATGCAAAGGTTGCGCGCTGCAATTTTACGGTTTTCTAAAAGCAATAAGCGTTCACTGCCTCCGCTGGAACATAATATTTCAAGCAGGCATATTCCCTAATACCAAACCGCCTTCATTTACTATTTCAGTATTTCTTCCACTGTGAAGTACACCAGCACGGCCAGCTTTCCCTTGCGATACAAACTTATTTCGTGTAATCGTGATTTGCGGACTATCCTCTGCTCTTAATGCCTCATCTGAATAACTGGAATCGCGCTGAGGAACTAGAGTAAATACTGTTTCTGCATCGCCTGAATTTAAACCAGCATCACCGCCACTGTTTAATGTCTGATTCCCTATAGCTTCCCATGTATTTAGGCCAATCCCGCTAAGCTTAATTTTAACCGCCCGAGCTTCTGAAAGTTTTGCGCCTGTAAATATCAAAGCTTGACTGACTTGATACGGTGTTTCCAGATGATAGGATCTTTCCCAGTTACCAAATGGCGCCCCATTACCGCCACTAATGGATGGAACTTTATAGATGCTAGAGCGACCTGTTAGTGCAGATGAAATAGTAAATTCAGCACCCGAACAAAGCCCGGCGCCGCCGCCGCCCGCATATAATTTCCCTGAAGGTTTAATAATAGCTTTAAGGCTGCAATCGCCATCTAAATTAACAATAGCGGGATAGCCATCATGTCCATCCCAAATAACATCATTATCAATTATGTAACCGCCACTGGAACCGCCTTGCGACATGACTAAGCCGTATATTTCAAGTGTCAATAATGCGTTATTCCACGGTTTGCTGGATCTGTATAATCCGCCATCTGTCATACCAACATATACAGCAGCACCTAGACATGCTGCTGCCGAAGTATTTTGATACTCTGGGTTGATTGTTTCACAGACAGGATTGATATATTCGTAATACAGGGTTTCATTTGAAGCATAGTAAATAGAATGCTGATTTTGGACTGAAAAATTAACAATATTTATATTTTCAGGAATAATAAAATTAATTTCAGCATCTTGCGGGACTCGGATAGGTTTGCCTCTATCCACAATGGAATATTTTTTATCAAACCAATCCCTAAGAACAACAAAGCGGGCATTAATGAATTCCCGATATGAGACACCGCTTTCTAAATTTCCAACCGGGCCAATATGATCAATCTCCGAGCGGCTTGGAATAACTAATACTTCCATTCTTCGTGGAGTAAGATTGAAGGCCAGTACATTGTCAGTCACCAAAGCTGAAGTATTTCTATTATTGGATAATAAAGGCACTGTACCTTGAATTTTTAAATCAATTTTCACCTTGTATGAATTTAATGTTGTATTTTCTATCAAATAATCAACATTATTTTCCTGTGAATTTATTATTACAATGCCATATTTTTCAAGAATACTCCTTACATCACCACCTTCAGGCGGGTTATTGTTGATAGTTACAAGTCCACGCCAATCATACCCAAATCTTTGATTGTAGAATGTTTCCCTATTGATAGTTACTAAGTTTAATCCTTCAAGCTTAGGTTCTGTAACCACTGCAGCTAAACAGAAATGGAAGCTTCCTTTTTCAACAACGACATGACCCTCTTCTATATCAGTATCATCGGTAAATGACGGCATAAATGTTGGTCGCAGCTCAAATGCTCCGTGTTTGTCTAATTTTGGGGTGATGGAGATTTTCCGGCCGTTCCCGGTCAAGTCTTCCACTTTCAAGCCGTGTAAATCCATAACAGCAGCATCCAGCAGTGAAACTCTAGAAGCAGCCGGTGTGCCATTAATATAGATGTCGAATACAACATTATTGAATGTCAGGAACGGCAGCGTATCGCGTACTTTATTTAGGACAATCCTCTGCTGCACCTCAGGAGGCGTACAGCTGATGACAAAGCGGTCTTTGCCGTCAGGAGGATCAGTCTCACTGCCGTCATCCTCTTCATTCTGACCTAAACGCAGCACCTGCACGCTCGGCACACCAGCATCCAGACAGTCCTGCACGGCGATGTAGTCCGGGTTTTTGGGGTCATGGCCCAGCTGCCCGCGGATATTGCCCTGATGAATGGCCATCGGCGCATCCACGCGGCCGCGCTTGAAGCGGCCTAAGATCACCGCGCCCGTGAGGCCCTCTGCAGTTTGCTCTTCGGTGCGGTCGATAATGTCCTGACGCTGAATGCCGGCCGCTTCGCCTAAAATTTTTGTGGTGTTCATAAACTTGCCAGCCATAGTTTGGTTGCAGATCCGACATTGCCGCCTACCGCACCTGTTTCAACCTGGTGGGCAGCCGTCAAGATCACATATTTGGTTTGATTGATTTCTACCAGCATGCCGGCCGAGAGCTGCATGCTCAGTGAGCGGTGCAATACTCCGCGCGGCAGCAGCACCTTTTCCAGATTCTTCAGCTGCCGCGCATCCAGCCCGGCTTTCTGAATAACGGCTTGCCCCGCTGTTGCAGTGTCATCGCCGATCACTGTGGAGCCGTCCTGCTCAACGGACACATAAGACGATTTCTGGAGCTTTTCCTTCTGGCCGCTGTTCAGCCAATGCACTTCACTTGGATCAAGCTTCATCACCGCTTCCTGCTTGAAGAGCGCATCCAGCTTCAGCACGCACAGCTTATTGCTGCGGAAGCAGATCACCGCCGCCTCCTGCTGCAGATACAGCGCCAGGCGCGCTGTCGGCAAACGGCCTTTCAGGCAGATGAATTCCGGCAGCGGCAAATCATCCCCTAAGCGGATATTCTTTGCCCCGCAGGCGCGGATGGCTGAATTAAATGAAGTCTGCTCAAGGATTGCTGCCCTTTCTGCATGCGTGAGCAGCTTTTTGCACCCGGACAGAACAGCAATGCAGGAGATTGCGCCGATCCGGCGGTCATCCTTAATTGTCTGGGACTTGACCGGCTGCACCAGCACAATTTCCAAAGGGTGGCTGATATCTCCGACAAGGATTTCAGCCCCCGGCTTCAGCTGCTCTTCCAGCTCCCGGTTCGCTTTCACTGAAAACTCAAGGCTGACTGGCACCGGCACAAGATCAGTGCGCAGCGTGGCCAGCATCAATTCAGAAGCTGAAATCAGCTTATTTGCGGCAGCAATGACAATCTGCATTTACTGGCCTCCCAGTGTTTTAAAGCTGAACGGCGGCTGCACAAAGGCATTCTTCGGCATTTTCTCTTTTTCGGCTTCATAGGCCTGTTCAGCTTCGCTGACCGTCATGCCGAAGCCATCCCCGCCCATGCTGCGCGATGCTTCTACCAGTGAGGCTTGGATAAGGTCACAGTTCGCCTTCACGCACGATTCAATGATGACCCACTCAAAGGCTTCAAGGACTAATTTCCCGTCAACCTCAATCGGCGCAGCGGCTGACTTCTGGCATGTCAGGCTTTGCCAGCCCGCATAGCGCTTCACTTCTTCAATAAAGGCTGTTTCAACGTCTTCCAGCAGCAGTGAATAGCCTTTCAGCGCCAGCTTCTGATAATAGAGGGCTGCAAGCGCAGAAATTGCGCCTGCCACCGCCCTGAAATTCCCGGTTCCGTCTTTCGGCAATAGCTGCATGGCGCTTACTTGAACAGGCTGCCGAGCTTGCCGATTTGGCGCGCTACGCCGCCAATGCCGCGGGCGACATTTGTCGCGGCCTGAGCGGTATTGATGACTTTCTGCACACGGCTGACCAGCCCATCAATTCCGGCAATCTGGCGGTGGCCGGGCATCACGGTGCCGTTCGTTCCGATGTCTGCGAAGTTGCCGAAATAGTTGAAATCAATCGGACAGGAGACCGTCATGACTTGGGAACGGCTGTCCGTATCAAATTCCGCCATTTCAAAGCGGATGGCGCAGTTTTCCAAAAAATACGCGCGGGAGTAGCTGTCAACATGGCCGTCATAGTAGTCGCAGTCAATAATTCCGCCATTTGCGACCAGCCAGTCTGCAAAGATCTGATCATGCCCGGCTTCAGTCACCAGCATCTGCAGATTGCCCGTGTAATGGGTTTTGGGCACGCCGGCAGCGATTCCGGTAAAACCGCCGGCATATTGAACTTCAGCCGGATCTTCATTACTGACAATCGGGCGCGGGCAGCTCTTGATTAAAAAACGGAAGTCCTCCATGCCCTGAGGCACCAGCATGCCTTGGCAGGCTAAAAGCGGTGATCCAAGCTGCTGGATGGCGAGGTAGTCAGCGCGGAGCTGATTGAGTAAAACAGGATTGACCTGACGCATCATTATTCTCAAATATGCTGTGATGCCGTCATTTTGAAACGGGCAGCGATATGTAAAAGCGCTGAGTTCCAACAAAAAAAGACCGCGGATGCGGTCTTTTTAACTGCCTATTCGGCGGCCTTATTTATAAAGCCCGATCTTCTTGCCCTTCTGCAGGGACTTCATGCGCTTGCGCAGCGCATTTGCGGACACGGCTTTCAGGCGGGCTTTTTTCAAGCCGGCCTTCTGGCCACTCGACATGCGCACTTTCTGCCCGGGCAGGCGCTTGTTTACGATTGTTTTCACGCCATGGCGGATCGCAGCAATCGCCTTGTAGCGGATTTTCTTGCCGTTAAATGATTTGGTGTTCATCTGGCCGCGGGACAGTTTTTTTCCAGTCACGCTGTCAAAGCCGCTTTCCATTTCATCCGGCTCGCCGTACACGAATTCGCGCACCAGCTCATCGAGCGGATCGCCGTCATCAGGCATATTAGCAATCACTGTGCTGGCAGCCGCTTCAATGGCCGCGTCCGCGGCTTCAACATTATCACTGAATACTTCCTCAATGACAGAATCATCCACGCCAAATGTGGCCAGCGCATCGCTGATCGAAGCAGCTAAAGCATTCTCAAGCGTGCCTTCATCATCGTCCGCGCCTTCAAGCGCTTCCAGAATCAGGAAGTCGAGGCGGTCAGACGGCAGCTCGCCCTCATCCAGCTTTTCATCTGCAACCGCATCCACCAGATCTGAAACAATGTTCAGGGCCAGTCCGCGCACATGCTCAATGAATGAAAGCTCTTCGCGGAGAGCGCTGGTCAGGCTGGATGCTGCGGTTTTAATTTCAGCTGCCGCCGAATCAAAGTCGCGCAGAACCAAAGCCTGAGGTTTTGCATTTAATGGATTATTTGCACCAAACATGATCATTCACCTGTTTAAAATTATTTAACTAAAACGTCTTCATCAAAAATTGCATTACGCGTTGCACCTTCAGGACGTCGCGCCAGATACAGGCGCACGCGCTCAAATGGAAAATCTTTATCTTGTACTAAGCTGAACTCATAAGGCTTTCCACCTAAATCCTCAGCGGGCTTCAGCCAGCCTGCAGTCACTGCACCTGACAGGTACTTATCAATGTCCTTGCTGGCATCCTTTATAAAGTGCGCGGTCGGCTTCAGCATGTGCTCTTTAAGAATGGCAACCGTTTCATTTGAAGTGCGCATGGCAATTTCTGCTGCCGGCACCAGGCGCAATGCGCTGTTTTTGCTTTGGCGCTGAGTCAGCAGATCACTGAGCACGAACCGCACGCCTTGCTTAAACTTAATCGGACGCACCACATTGACTTTAGCCTTGGCCAGCATTTCTTCAGTTGGCTCATCGAACACAACATCTGGACGAAGTGCTAAAGCTTTTTTACGGAATGGAAAATCCTTCCACGCAACGCCAACATGAAGCGGCGCATAGCCTTTAGCATCGGTACGTGCATTGCGCAGCAGCTTATCGCCGATATACTGCCCAATGTACGGCGCCGGAATTTTGCGGCCGCTTAATGAAACTGCATCACGCGGCCGGCAAAGATTCGGCGACCAGATAAACTGAACACGATATGATTGCGCATCCATGGATAATGCAAACTGCGCTGCCTGTTCCGGCGTAAGGGTTGGATCAATCTCAGCATCCAGCGGGATATTCAGCTTTTCCGCTGCGCGCAGCGCTGCAACATACAGCGGCAGGTCTTTGGTCTGCGGCAGCGCGATATAGGCCGGCGCATCCACAAGATTGGTGAGAATGGTATAAACCTCATCGCCATCGAATGGCGGCGGAAGCTCATCCGGCAAATCCAGAATGACTTTGCTGCGCCCCAGGCTGTTGGATGCATTGAAGGCCGGTGAATCCATGACGGCAGCCAATATATCGGCGGGGCTTTCCTCCAGCATCAGCTCGAACAGCTCAAAGGCCTTTGAGGCATCCGCTACGGCGACAATAGAGGCCAGATTGTCCGGGTCTTCATCCAGCGTTCCCTGAACCTTCACCACTTCATCGCCCGTGGCTGCGTCAATGATCCGCAGGCGCATGCGGATATCCGACAGCTTCGGCTTGGCTGCCTTGCTGGTGAAGGCGACTTCCAGTTCAGTTTCGGATAAAAAGCTGTGCGTTGAAAAATCGAGATTAAAGACTGCTGCCGGATGAGGTGTGCGGGAAACTGACAGCCCGCCCTGCTGCTCCAAACTTAAAATCATTATTGCTGCCTTGGCAAAATTCTTATCTGTATTTTTGCAGGGCCGCTCAAATTTATTTCTGCTGAGTTCCAATAAAAAAACCCTGCGCCTGCAGGGTTGTTTTCCGCTTTTACGGCTTATTCGCTGAGTTTGATGCGGCGCAGGTTCAATGTGGCGTTGAATGCATTAAAGCTGCCGATGCCATCCGGGCTAATTTTAACGACAATTTCAATTAAGTTTTCAGTACCGTCAGTTACGGCTGGAGAGCCGAATAGAATCTTACCGTTTTCCCAATCTACTGTAATCCCGGATTCGCCCGCGGCAGATACAAGCTCATAGACCGTTGGATTGACTGATGTCCACGTTTCAGGTGTGACGCCAAGGCGGATATTCAATTCAGTTTCATCGGATAACGTCACCGCATCGTCCCAATCGGCGAAATTGACCCATGCGCCAGTTTGCTGCACTTGCACCTGCGCATGTATTTGTTCTGGGAACACGTAAGCGTGGCCTGTTAGATACGCCGATGACTCGCTTTCCATATCTTGATTGGCAGTGAAGTGCAGAACAAAGTCTTCATGACTGGAGAGCGCTGCGCCGTCTTTCAAACGGACTTCGTAGCCGTAATTATTCGGTGCGCCGCCTTGCGCTTTGCGGATCTCGAAGATCGGATTATCGCTATCTTCAGCCAGCGTGATTTTGCGCGGGAATACATCGTTCGCAGAACCGGATTCAAGCGGACTGCCAGAATCATGAAGTACGCTGGCGCTTGTCCAATTTATCAGTGCATCCGCTGGGTAAAAGACTGTCCCGCCCATGCCGTTAGCAAAGAAGCCTTGGAATCCGCCAAGCATAAGCGTACTTTCGTCCACAGCAGCATTCATGATGTTGAAAATCGGAATGTTGTCAAGGATTGCGCCCGCTTCACCCTTAATCAAAATGGTCTTGGCAGCATCGCCAGTTTCAACACGCTCAGGAAGGATGAACAGCGCGCGGTCACGGCCCGGAAAGACGACCGTTTCGTAATCGCCGTCGATCCCGTCCAGCGAAATAGCCATGCGGGATGGCTTAGTGATTGCCGTCGTCACATCAATGAAGATCGGATCACCATACTTGGCCGCGTGCAGCGGCTGCAAGTCAGCGCCCAGTACACCGTGGATAACTACACCATCACCAGCGGCAACCCAAGGGTACGGGCGGGCAAAAAACGGAACAAGTACAAGGTAGAATGCTGTACTAAGTAAATCTTCACCGCCGTATTTAAATTCTATCGGGTATTCGCCGTCTGGATAATCGCCGCGCTCCGGGATTGTAAATTCCCATTCGCCGCCGCCAATTTCAACGGCCACTTCCTTATCAGAATAGACTCCGCCGATATGGAAGCCGATTTTCGCCCGGAGCTTTTCAGCATTCTGGTTCGTATACTTGAACGTGACCACCGTACCCACTCCAGCAGCCTGAAGGCCGCTGTCCATCGCCATGGAATCGAATACCGCCTGATCCTGCGATGACAGCCAAGGCAGGCTGTCCAGATCATCTTCAGGTTCAGAGGCTTCAATTGACAGGACGCCAGATTTCAAGGCGTTCAGCTGCTTGATATTTGCCGTGATCTGCTCATGTGCAGCCTTGCCTTTCACGCGGATGACCGTCTTTTCAAAAGGCAGCAGGCGCACTTGCGTTAAGGGTTCAACAATAATGAATGGCGATTCGTTGGTTAAAGCGATTTCTTTAATTTCCGCTTCATCGCCCAGCGCTTCCAGCAGCGGATTCGTGCCGTCAAAGTCATGCATTGCGGATCTCCAGTTTTTTGCCCAGTCCAATGAACTGTTTCAGGTTGTTCAGCACATCGCGCTTAAACTGCCCGGTACTGCAGCGGATTTCAGCCGTTTCACCCGGGCCGACGGAGGTCTTGGACAGCGGTTCAAAGATGGTCTGAAAGCCCTCATTCTTAACGATGACAAGCAGCGCATCATCACGCTTGGCAATAACTGCTTCTTTGCGGACTTCTGCAGCAGTAGCCGCCTCTACCGGCTGCTGGGGTTCCTGATTTACCGCCACATCAGCTGAAGGCTGCGGTTCCGCCGGTTCATCTGCTTGGGTTTGGGCTTCATCCAATGCCGGCTGATTTTCTTCCGCTGCAGCTGCCGGCAGCGGTTCTTGGCCTGCACTATCGGGCTGCACTTCCTGCAGTTCAGCCTGTGATGAGGTCAGCCCCGGTTTTGGAGCCTCATCAGCCGGTTCATCTGCTTGGGTTTGAACTTCATCCAATGCCGGCCGATTTTCTTCCGATGCAGCTGCCGGCAGCGGTTCTTGTCCTGCGCTATCGGGCTGCACTTCCTGCAGTTCAGCCTGTGATGAAGTCAGCCCCGGCTTTGAAGCCTCATCAGCCGGCGCCGCCGGAGCAGGAGCCGGCTTTGCAGCAGCGGTTTTAGCTTTTGCAGCGCGTTTGCGGGGCGCTTCAGGCGCAGCGCCTGCTGCCGGAGTGTTTAAATCAGTTTGAGTCATCATTTACCGCCAATTATCTGATTGAAAATGAATTAAGGCGCAATTGCTGCGCCTTAATCTGTAAAGTTCTTAGTTTTTGAGTTTTGGCATATTGATCGCGTTGATCAATGCAAACTGGTCGGCATAGCGGTCCAGCGGATTCAGCTCTGCTGCCTGAGAGCCGATCAGCGCCATCAGCTGTTCACGCGGATCTGGCGTGGCCTCACTGATGGTCAGCGGCATTTCCGTGAAGCCGATAAATGGATTGCGGACCGGCTCATTGCCGCGGCCGGTCAGCAGCATTTCAAAGGCCTGACCTGCTTCAGTCAGCACGCCAGCAGAGCTTGGAACGTGGTAAACATTGGTTCCGTCCGCCAGTGTGCCGATACGCACAATCTGACCATGGCCTGCAGTTGCGCCTGTCTTAACCGGCATTTTGTCTGAAGACAGCTGGGCAAAGAAGATTTTGGCGCTGTCGCCGACATACAGATCGAAACCGACGGTTGCGCCGCCTGAATCCTGCACAATGCCTGTTTTCGCGGCTTCAAGATATTTCATGAACTCGCCGAACAAGTCGCCTGAAGTGTTGTAAGCGGCGGCCAAGTTGCCGGTTACGCCGCGTGAAGCGTCAAAAGTAAACTCACGGCCGTTGTAAGCTGCGCGCTCTTTGCCTTCGCCAAGCAGGCGGATGGTTTGCTCCAGATAGATTTTGCCCTGCATCAAGCCTAAAGCCGTGCCGACAAAGCCGACTTTCAGCTCGTTGGAGATCTGATTCGCCAGCAGCTTTGAGGCGCGGATCTGCGTAACGACCGGAGCGCTCAGCAGTGTTTCATATTCAGGCTCCATGCTGACGCCAACAGGTTCCAGCTTGAAGTTATTTGAACTGTCGCGGGCTTCAAAATCAGCAATCAGGCAAACTTCAATCTTTGCGCCGGCCGGCAGCTCTTTGTTCAGCGTGACTGAAATTGCGCTGGTATCCAGGTTAATGCTGCTGGAAGTTACTGAATATTCTTCACCGGCAACTTTTGCAGATTTTTCAGCAATTGCTGCAATTGAGCCTGAAATCTTGGGCTTGCTGCGGTTCCTGGTATGCGCGACTTCCTTGCCGCCGATGCGGATCGAAACATTGCCGCCGATGAACGGCAGCAGAGGCGCCTTGGTGTTCGGTGTTTTAGCAGCATAGTCGGCATAGTGCGTATGAGCCACTGCTGTATAAACATTGCCTGAACCGTTATTGCTGAGCGCGAAGCGGAAACGGCCTTCAGCATACGGCTTCGCTGCCTGCACGCCATCCAGATAATCATGCTTGTCCATCGCGCCGAACGAACGGTCAGTGACAAAGCGCGCAGCAACAATCGGCACTTCATTCGAGCCGTTGCTGTTCGGAATGATTGCGACAATCGGCGAAGCGTATGCAATCGTTGTTGCAATGGTCGTCACGGACAGCGCCGGCACAATGCTCACCGATTCCTGATGCGTATTGCTGATGTCATCAAAGCCCTGCTCCAGACTCTGGTAGGCTTGGGCTGCAGCAGGACTAAAGCTGCGGACTTTCTTGGCAATCGCCACGCCGTTGCTTAATGCAGAAGCGATAACTGACGGATGAGGCAAGTCGCCGCCGTGACAGTATTGATACTGGCTGATGCCCACCTTGATTGCGTCATCGATATCAGCCGCGCTGTCAAAGCCCAGGATTTCCAGCAGATCATTCAATGCCTGAGGACGGGTTTCCGGCATGCCGGCTGCGCTGTCAAAGCCCTTTTCTTCACCGTCTTTATAGAAATAATTCTGGCATTGCTGTGTTGCGAGCATCTGCGCCTGATATTGCTGCTTTACTGCATCAGTTAGGTACATATTTTTTTCACCTGTGTGGGTCTAAAATCTTTGATGGAAATAGATTCGCACGGCGGAAAAATTGCAAAAATGGGCAGTTCCAATCATAAAAAAACCTGCGGTTAAGCAGGCTTTTTGAATTACATTTCTATTTACATTTGACAGACAGTTGCATCGGGATATTTATTACATATTGAAGAACTAGGTGATGCGATTGCTGTCGCAGAAAAGACTAAAGAAACAAGAGCACACAAGTATACTTTCTTCATATTTATTCACTTCTAGTTTGTTGGTTTTTCGCTTAAATACTACAAAGTAATTCAGGATAGAAAGTGAATGTCATGATTTATTTTGTGAACTCATATTGCTTAATTTACATTATCCATTTATCCGCTGACACCGCTGGAAACATAGATTTCCACATCCGCGCCCGCAGTGACCTTGTAGCGGATCTTGTCCCAGGCATGCTGCCGGAACGGTTCTGAATCCGGCGTGCCGGCTGCAATCGTCACAATCGGCTCCCAGTGCTGATCCGCGGCTGGATCTGCATCCGGCTTATTGCTTCCCGAAAACTCAACGACAGCGCCAGATCCAATCACTTGGTAATTGAAAATTGCTGAGGTGCATTGCCCCGCCATTTCCGCATCACCCGCCTTCTTCCGCTGTTCCTTAAAAACTAAAAATGTCATGCCTGCTGTCCTAAAAAAATTACTGTGTGCGTGATTCAACTTCACTTTTCACCGGATCAAGCCCAAGCTCATCACGGCGGTTCAATACATACTTTTTACCGAAGTCAGACATCAGGGTCTGGCCGCTGATTCCAACAATTTCAAACCACAAAATAAAACCCTCATCGATCA
Source organism: Acinetobacter sp. (assembly GCF_036659555.1). Lineage (GTDB taxonomy): Bacteria > Pseudomonadota > Gammaproteobacteria > Pseudomonadales > Moraxellaceae > Acinetobacter. The sequence goes on along the minus strand of NZ_JAVXCI010000094.1, from coordinate 6 downwards.
TCAGGC
>NZ_JAVXCI010000093.1:0-12766 GCF_036659555.1 Acinetobacter sp. | reverse complement strand
AGGCCCATAAACTCGGCAATTTTGATGAGTTCGCCAATCGGTTTTTTCTTGAGTTCAGTTAAATTCATAGGAGGTCAGATAAGAATCAAAAATTCTAGGGTACAGGATGGAAAGGAAGCAACATTCAGCCGCATGCATGCAATTAAATTACGCAATTGTATTTGCACAATAATAACAATTCAGAGGACTGATTCATTGTTTGGAGAAAAATGTGTAAAAACAATTTCTATTGCCGGGCGGCGATCTTATGTGTTGTGTCTTTTAAGAAAATGACAGGATTGGAGATCCTTTATTTCTTGACTTAGCAATATAAGAGAGAAACAGGGTTTTGTCAATTTATCGGCAAAAAAAATACGCTATTGGAAATAGCGTATTTTCTGCGCGCGGCATCCGCTTTAAATCAGATGTTTTCGTCAATGAAAGCGCTCAGTTTGGATTTTGGCGCAGCGCCGACCTGCTGCGCAACCACTTCACCGTTTTTAAACATCAGCAAAGCCGGAATGTTGCGGATATTGTAGTTTACAGCAGTCGCTTCGCATGCAGTCACATCGACTTTAACAACTTTCACTTTGCCTTCGTATTCAGAAGCCAGAACTTCTAAAACCGGCGCAATCGCTTTGCACGGCGCGCACCAGCCCGCCCAGAAATCGACCAGCACTGGAACCTCAGATTTCAGTACGTCTGCGTCAAAGTTTTCATCAGTTGTGTTTACAATATTGCCTGACATGGATTCTGCTCCAGAATAATTTTTAAGATGGTTCTATGAAGATTAGTATTACATAGCTGGCCGTCCGGAACAATGTAGGGGGTTATGCAAAATTCCGGATTTTAATGCGGAATTGGCCATTTGCTGCCCATGCTGGGCTGTTTTTGTAACACAATTGTCATAAGTGCCGGAAAATAAGCTTGGCGTTTAAAGCGGCGCATAAATGGCTTTTAAATTGCATGCATGTGAATTACTCTAGGCACAATTCTGTATAGGTTTGTTTTGAATCATGTCTGATTTTTTGATTGATGAAGAATTACTTGCTGCCATTGATATGGGGTCAAACAGCTTTCACCTGGCCATTGCGCGCGTTGATCATGGTGAAGTAAAAAAAGTTGCTTCAATGTCAGAAAAAGTGCAGCTGGCTGCCGGTTTGGATGAAAATAAAAATTTAACCGAAGCCGCCCAGCAAAGGGGCTTGGCCTGCCTGGCGCGCTTTGTCGGGCGCTTAAGCTCGGTGCAGCCCAACCGGCTCAGAATTGTGGCCACCAATGCCTTGCGCCAGGCCAAGAATGGGCATGAATTTATTCAGAAAGCCGCCGAAATTCTGCCGAAGCCGATTGAAATTATTGCCGGCCGGGAAGAAGCCCGCCTGATTTACCTGGGCGTGTCGCATACCATGGCCAACAGCGGCCGGCGCCTGGTGATTGATATTGGCGGCGGTTCGACTGAATTGATTATCGGCGAAGAATTTGAGCCGATTCATACCGAGTCTGTGCAGATGGGTTGCGTGGCATTTACCAAGGCGTATTTTGCCGAAGGCGAAGTCAATCAGAAAAGTTTTGACAAGGCCGTGAATGCGGCCCGCAAGGAATTATCCGGCATCGCCACGACCTATAAAGCCGCTGGCTGGGATACCGTAGTCGGCTCCAGCGGCACGATTAAGGCCTGCCGCCAGATTTGCGTGAACATGGGCTGGAGCAATGAGCGCGAAGAGCTGACCCGCGAAGGCCTGGAAAAATTAAAAGACAAGCTGCTGAAGTATAAGCATGTTTCAGAAATGGAATTTGACGGGCTGAAAGAAGACCGCCGGGCAGTTTTGCCAGCCGGGATTGCCATTTTATATACCGTATTTGACGTGCTGGGCATTGATAAGCTGGTGTATTCAGACGGCGCTTTGCGTGAAGGCGTGATGTATGATCTGCTGGGGCGTTTTCAGCACGAAGACATCCGCGACCGCTCCGTGCATGCGCTGATCGGGCGCTACAATGCCGATGCCAAGCAGGCCGAGCGCGTGGTGGCAAGCGCGCAGCAGCTGTTTGACAATGTTGCGGAAAAGCTGGAATTAAGCAGCGATGACAGCGACCTGCTGCGCCGCGCCGCCTATCTGCATGAAATCGGCCTGGCGATCAGCCACAGCAGCTATCACCGCCATGGCGCTTATCTGCTGCAGCATTCCGACATTCCCGGCTTTTCGCAGATTGATCAAAATCACCTGTCGCATTTGGTGGCGCACCACCGCCGCAAGCTGCGCGGCGATGCCCGCGCCGATGTGGCGAAAGTCGGCGGTAGCAAACTTGTTTACCTGTGTCTATTGCTTCGTTTAGCAGTTTTGCTGAATCACAGCCGCAGCGATGAGATGCTTCCTGCCATTGAATTAAGCGCCGGCAATGCGCAACAATGGCAGCTCAGCGTTTCTGGCGATGCCAAGCAATGGCCTCTACTTGTTGCGGACTTGCATGATGAACAAGCGCAGTTCAAGCATTGGGATATTGAATTGAATATTCAGTCGGAACAGTTTATCGATTAACAGACGGGTTAATTCAGGGATAATGGTCGACCTATGAGAAATAAAGCAGCGCAATCTAAGGCATGGGCTACAGTTCAAATTGCACGCCATCCGGAGCGTCCGCAATACTTGGATTATGTGGGTGAAATCTTTACTGAGTTTGATGCCTTGCATGGTGATCGCTTATTTGGCGATGACGGCGCGATGGTCGGCGGCCTTGCGCGCTTTGACGGCCAGCCGGTGATGGTGGTTGGACAGCACCGCGGCCGCAGCACGCGCGAAAAGCTGCAGCATAATTTCGGCATGAGCAACCCAGAAGGCTACCGCAAGGCGCAGCGTCTGATGGATATGGCGGAACGCTTCAATCTGCCGGTATTTACCTTTATTGACACTATGGGCGCATATCCGGGCGTAGGCGCAGAAGAGCGCGGCCAGGCCGAAGCGATTGCAACCAGCCTGGCGCAAATGTCCAGCCTGAAAGTGCCGGTCATTGCCACCGTGCTGGGTGAAGGCGGTTCAGGCGGCGCGCTGGGCATTGGCGTGGCGGACCGCGTAGTGATGCTGTCGCACAGCATTTATTCGGTAATTTCGCCTGAAGGCTGCGCATCTATTCTGTGGAAAACCGCAGAAAAGGCGGAGCAGGCCAGCGAAGCGCTGGCTTTGACTGCAGATAAGCTGCAGAAGATCGGTATTGTGGAATACGTGGTCGATGAAGGCGAAGGCGCGCATCTGCATCCTGAACAGGTGATGCAGGATTTAAAAGCCGTGCTGAAGCAGGCTTTGGATGAATTGATGCCGATGGATGCAAAAGAACGATGCGAAGCACGCTATCAGCGTTTAATGAAATTTGGCAGCAGCAATTCAGGTCTGACTGCTTAAGCCAGCTGGAAGCTTTTCCCGAACAGGCTTCTTTCTTAATTGGATGCAGCGGCGGCGTGGACTCCATGCTGCTGCTGCATTTAATGTCTTTACTGCGCCCGCAGAATATCCGCGCTATTTATATTGACCACCAGCTGCAGCCGGACAGCGCCGCCTGGGGCAAATTTGTGGCTGCCGCCTGTAAAGCGCTGCATGTGCCCTGCATTGTGCAGGCGGTTCAGGTGCAGGCCGGCAACTTGGAAAATCAGGCGCGCGCGGCCCGCTATCAAGCTTATCAGCAGCATCTGTTATCCAATGAAATACTGGTTCTTGCGCATCATCAGCAGGATCAGGCCGAAACCCTGATGCTCCGGCTGCTGTCCGGCGCCGGAATTCACGGCCTGGCGGCCATGCGCCAGATTGATCAGCGCGGCCAGCTGACGATTTGGCGCCCAATGCTGAACCTGCCGCGTGAGCAGATTTGCCAATGGGCTGCTGAACTGAATGTGCAAAATATTCAAGACCCGAGCAATTCCAATATTCATTATGACCGGGCATGGTGCCGTGAAGCGCTGTGGCCGCTGCTGCAGTCGCGCTTTCCGAAAATGCAGCAGGCGCTGAGCCGCAGCAGCCACTTAATGCAGGATGCGGAACAGATTCTGGCTGAGGTGCTGGCGCAGGACATGGCTTCATGCGGAACGCCGCATGCGCTGCAGCTGAATCCGCTGCTGGCCTTGCCGCCGCCTCGGCAGCGCCAGCTCTTAGCGGCATGGATGAGAGGGCAGGGCCAGTACCGCCCGCCTTTTGAGATGGTGCAGCGCTTAATCCATGAAGTCATTCATTCCAAAGCCGATGCGCAGGCGGCGCTGCACTGGAACGGCTTTTACTATGCGCGCTTTGCGCAGCAGCTGCACCGCCTGCCGAAGGCGGAATATTTGGCGGCGGCTCATGAGCAGGCGCCGCCGCAGTTTATTCAGCTGCGGCAAAATCAGCCTATGCAGGCGCTGGCGGGGCAGTTCCTGATTCGGCCTGGCCAGCAGGCCGGCTTATCTTTGGCCTTGCTGGAGCGGAAGCTGGCGCTGACCCAGCGCCAGGGCGGAGAAAAAATCCATCTGCATGGCCGGGCGGGCGCATGGCCGTTGAAAAAGGCCATTCAGCAGGCGCAAATTTTTCCCTGGCTGCGTCATAGAATTCAAATATTAAGCATAGATAATGTTATGCTAGGGGTTTTTACGCCCAATGGTTTTTGGCTGGCGGACTCGCCCTATTGCGCAGCAGCGGGGTGGCTGCCGCAAATAATTTCTTCAGATAACAGCAAGATCGGATCTTCATCATGAGCGCAGTTCTAAATTGCAATATCACTTTTATTGGCGGCGGCAATATGGCGCAGGCCCTGATTGGCGGCCTGCTGGCCCGCGGCTTGCCTGCAACGCGCATTACAGTTTCAGATCCTGTTGAAAAAGTCCGTTTGATGCTGGCTGAAAAAGATGTGCATGTGACCGATGACAACGCCGCTGCCATCCGCAATGCGGATATTGTGGTATTTGCGGTAAAGCCGCAGGTTTTTGCCGGCATTTTAAAGCCGCTGAAGGGCCTGCTGGAAGGCAAGCTGGTGATTTCGATTGTCGCCGGCGCGGAAATTGCAACCATTGCCAGTATTTTAGAAACAGGCCGCATTGTGCGCGTGATGCCGAATACGCCGGCGCTGGTGCAGACCGGCGCGCATGGCCTGTTTGCCAATGAAGCCGTGACGGCGCAGGACCGCGAGCTGGCCAGTCAGGTTTTGGCTTCAACTGGCCTGACAATTTGGGTAAACTCTGAAGCGCAGATTGATGCGGTCACCGCGGTTTCCGGCTCTGGCCCTGCATATTTCTTCTATATGATGGAAAGCATGATCCGCGCAGGCAAAAATCTGGGGCTGGATGAAAAAGTGGCGACAGCTTTAACGCTGCAAACCGCTTTAGGCGCGGCGCAAATGGCGATTACCAGCGCCAGCAGCCCTGCGGAATTGCGCAGGAATGTCACTTCGCCAAACGGCACAACCCAGGCGGCGATAGAAGTATTTGATCATGCGCATATTTCGCAAAACATTCAGGCTGCCTTGGCGGCGGCTCAAAAGCGCAGCCAAGAGCTTGCGCAAGAACTGAGTGACAGCATCAAATAACTTGATTTAATTTAGGAACGTTCTCATATGGGTGCAAATTCTGCGCTAATTTTTGGCATTATCATTAACGTTGCAATTTTGCTCGTATTTTTCCGGTTTTTAATGCAATTGGCTGCAGTCAGCCCGTATAACCCCGTGGTGCTTTCTACCGCCAAGGCCACCAAAATTGTGGATGTCTTCAGCCGGATTTTTCCAACGGTCGGAAAGGGCCGGGTCAACACCGCTGCGCTGATTCTACTGGTGGTGCTGTACATTCTGAAAATTTACGGCGTGATGCATTTGTCCGGGGTGGCGGTGAACAGTCCGGTGCACCTGATCATCATGACTTTTGTCACCATGATTCAGGATTTAATCCGCTTCTGCCGCTACCTGATTTTCGCTTCAATTATTCTGAGCTGGGTGGTGATGTTCACGCAGTCGCGCTCCCCGTATATTGAAGTGATTCAGGAATTGGCGGAGCCATTGCTGGCGCCGTTCCGCCGCCTGCTGCCGAATATGGGCATGATTGACCTGTCGCCAATTGTCGCAATTCTGGCGCTGCTGGTGGCGGAAACCATCATGCGCGAAGTGGCGATTGCCATGCTGACGGGCCTGTAAGCATCAGCTGCTGTAAAAAAAGAACTCAATTGAGTTCTTTTTTTACGGGTTCGGCGGAATCAGGCTGTCCAGATCCTTGTCCTGCATGCTGTTCAGTTCAGCAAGGTCGGTCTTAATGTTCCATGCGCCTTCATCATCCACAGGGTTCGGCAGGCGCGCCTCCAGCCAGTCGCAGACCGCGTCCGGCGGAAAGTCGGCGTGATTGCATTGAATCACCCAAGCCAAAAATTCCTTGGCTCCGCCATTCATATACGGCGGCGGCGAAACCGGCAAAAACTGCGTCGGCAGGCGCTCATTTCTGGAAATGTAATTCAGCACATGGCCCAGCTCCTGAACCGTTTGCCAAGCCAGCGGATGCTCAATATTGATTTGAAACTTGAACCACCATGCATGCTGGCCGTCTGTGCCATAGGCATCAATCATGTTCTTCTGAACACTGGGAACTTTACAGAAATATTCATACAGCCGGTCAAAATTTAGCTCTGCCACAATCGCTGACTCAGTAACAAAAATTATATTCTAGCATAAGCCCCTGCATTTCCCGCCTGATTATCGCCCTGCTGCCTTGTGCGGCGGGCTGATTTACAAATCTTTGCGCTTGCCGGTTTTTTATCCATTTTTTATCCTCAACCGGGGCGTAAGATAGAACAGAAGAATAAGCTTGGAGTCGTTCAGCATGAAAGTATTAGCCGCATGCGCCGCCGGAAGCCTGATGCTGTTAGGCGCCTCAGCTCCGGCAATCGCTGAAAATCAATGGGGCAATTACCATGGCGTAGACAGCTCAAAACCGCAGCACCGCCCGCATCCGCCGGTGCATCAGCCCGGCTATCCGGACTACCGTCCGCATTACCCGCAGCGCCCTTATCCGAACCGCCCGCATTATCATCATCCGCCTGTGATTCAGAACGGCATCAGCATTCAGTATCAGGCGCCGACAACCATTACTCAGAATTCGCAAAGCTACAGCTGGGTGAACGGCGATCCGAATGCGGCGCATATTGAAAGCTCCACGCAAACTGTCATTAGCGACTGGCGCCGCCTGGGCCTGCCAGCGCCGCCAGACGGCATGTACTGGATTTATGAAAACGGGCGCTATGTGCTGGCGCCGAACCGGTAGGGCATATCCGCTATTTTGCATGAAGGATGCTTTGCCGGCGCGCCTTAAAGCGGGCTAAAGCCCCGCTTTGATCAAGCAGGGCTGTTGATGCGTTAAGCCAATTCGTCATCTTGCGGGCGCGGGGTTTTGCCCTCGGGCAGGGGCTTTTCACTGCGCTTTTCGCGGATGACCGACGGGAAATTCCATGACGCAAAGCGCACCACTAAAATCGCAAATGCCAGAATCAGAATCGAGCCGGTGATAATCACCAAATCCATATCGGCTTTATGGTCATGCTGAATATCCGAGATCAGCAGCCGGGTCAGGGCGGTGATGGCGATGTAAATCAGGAAGCGCACAGGCATGTGGTTGGTTTTGAAATAAATCCCAACCATGGCGCCGAGTTCAAGGTAAATGAACAGCAAAAGAATATCGTCAATGGTGGCGAAGCGCTTCACAGCCAGAATTTCAAAAACGGTATGCCCGGCCGACCAGATGACCATACAGCCGATAATAAACAGCGCAATATAGTGAAAGCTTTCTACGGCGATGTTGCCGAATTTGTCGAGGAGGATTTCAATTTTCTCAACCCGCGGATCTTTACTGCTCATGTTTTCCTCCTTATCTGCTGATTTTATACCATTAAAAACTATGCAAATTTCATGCACATGAAGGAATTTTCTATTTTTCCCGGAAACAAAGGGTGCTAAATTGCCTGCTGGTGATCAATGCAGCTGAAGGCCCGTCCGATGTATCTCCCCGAGCATTTTAAAGAAGAAAATCCACAGGCGCTGCGTGAGCTGATGCAGCGGTTTCCTTTAGCCGCAATTATTGCGGCTAAAGATGATGGTGAACTTGAGGTTAATCATATTCCATTGGCGCTGGAGGCTTCTGCCGGCGGCTTAGGGGTTCTAAGGGGGCATATTGCCAAAGCCAATCCTCTGGCGGCCTTGCTGGCTCAGCCGCAGCCGGCTTATGTGATTTTCCAGGCCGATCAAGCCTATGTTTCGCCGAGCGGCTATCCATCCAAACAGGCAGATCACCGCGCAGTGCCGACGTGGAACTACCGCGCGGTGCATGTAAAAGGCCTGCTTAAAGTCATTGAGGATGAAAAGCATCTGCGCGGCGTCTTGGCGCGGCTGACACGGCAGCATGAAGCCCAGCAGCCCGTGCCGTGGAAGATGGGGGATGCGCCGGAAGATTTCATACGGGATCAGCTCAGTAAAATTGCCGCTATAGAAATAGAAATCACCTCCATGACCGGAAAATTCAAAGTCAGTCAAAACCGGACAAAGCCCGATGCCGAAGGCGTGGCCAAGGCATTGGAGCAGAGCTGTCCGGAAATGTCCCAATCGATCCGCAGGCATTTTCCTGAGCAATAAAAAAGCCTCATGACTGAGTAATGTTGATCAGTTAAGGAGCTTCGCCGTAAGCTTCTTAACTTTTTGGACTATTCACGGCGGAGTCTTACCGTTTTTAAATCGAATTTTTGGAGCTCGTTTTGTTACTTGCGGAACAGTGTTCCTCATTCGCCAAATGAGAAGCGAAGCTTCGCAAGGAAAGCATCTTGCGGCGCAGTGCGCCTCACCGCGAAACCTGTTCACTTTCTGCACTTAAATAGTTTTGTTGCAAAAACAGTCCTTTTCAAAGGCCACCGCTTCGCCTTGCACTGCAAACAAAGCAGTGCTTTGTTTTTGTTCAGGTTGCGGATGACGCTTCCGCGTATCAAACAATATTGCAAGTTTAAAAAAGAAAAAGCCAGTCAGTTTCTTAACTGACCGGCATTATGCTGATGCAGGTTTTTTAGGGCTGAGCTTAATTAAGCCTGATTTGTAAAGTAATCTTCGCTGAAGTTCATGACCACTTCGGAACCGGCTTTAACTTTAACAATGCGCAGCGCCAGTTCAGGCAGGATGCGCTGCACGAAGTACAGGGCCAGCGCCAGCTTGTTCTGATAGAATTCGCCGTCTTTGGCTTTAGCGGCATTGGCAATGCGCGCAAACATATAAGAAAAGCTTAATAGGCCAACCGCATGCAGGTAATCCACCGCGGCTGAGTTGGAGAATTCCGCATTTTCACGGGCGGCTTCCAGAACATACTGCGTGACCGATTCAACTTCAGTGGCTGCATCCAAAGTGGCATCTTTAATGAAGTTAAGGTCAGCATCCAGCCCATTGGCGAAATCGCGGATTTCCTGAATGTATTGCGCAATGAATTCGCCTTTGCATTTAATGGTTTTGCGGCCAATCAAGTCTTGCGACTGCACGCCGTTGGTGCCTTCGTAAATCTGCGCAATGCGCAGGTCGCGCACGCACTGCTCCATGCCCCATTCGCGGATAAAGCCGTGGCCGCCGAAGACCATCTGCGCATCCAGCGTCGCCTGGAATGCGGTGTCGGTTAGGTAAGCTTTGGCAATTGGCGTCAGCAGGGCAACGCGGTCATTGGCCTTTTTCACCGCTTCGGCATCGGTAGAGAATTTGGTGATGTCCAGCTGCTGGCCGACATATACCGCAAATGCGCGCGATGCTTCGTTATTGGCGCGCGCGTTCAGCAGCATGCGGCGCACATCGCCGTGCACCAGAATGCTGTCAGCGGCTTTGTTCGGCGACTTCACGCCGGAAGCGCTGCGGCCTTGAATGCGGTCAGTGGCGTACTGCGCGGCGTTCTGGTAAGCGAACTCAGATGCGCCTAAGCCTTGAATGCCCATCGACAGGCGCTCGTAATTCATCATTACGAACATGGCGGCCAGGCCTTCGTTTTCTTTGCCTACAAGATAGCCTTCCGCGCCGTCAAAGTTCATTACGCAGGTTGCAGAGGCTTTAATGCCCATCTTGTGCTCGATTGAACCCGGGCCGGCCGCATTGCGCCCGCCTAAAGAGCCGTCTGCATTCACAAGGAATTTCGGCACAATGAACAGGGAAATGCCGCGCGAGCCTGCCGGCGCATCCGGCGTTTTCGCCAAGACTAAGTGGATGATGTTTTCAGCCAGATCATGGTCGCCGCCGGTAATGAAGATTTTCGTGCCGGTGATGCTGTAGCTGCCGTCGGCATTGCGTTCCGCTTTGGTTTTGATAATGCCTAAGTCGGTGCCCGCATGCGGTTCAGTCAGGCACATGGTGCCTGACCATTCTCCGGAATAGATTTTAGGCAGATAGGTTTCTTTCTGCTCCTGCGATGCATAGCTGCTTAATGCCATGCCGGCGCCGACAGACAGCAGCGGGTAAAGCATGAAGGACGGGTTGGTGGCGAACAGCATTTCATCCGCAAGCACCGTCAGCATTTTCGGCATGCCTTGGCCGCCCCATTCTTCATCAGCCGCTAAGCCGATCCAGCCACCTTCCGCATACTGCTTGAAGGCTTCTTTAAAGCCGGCAGGCGTGGTGACTGCGCCATTGCTGAATGCTGCGCCTTCTTCATCGCCGGTGCGGTTCAGCGGATGCGTGACGTTTTGCGCAAATTTGGCCATTTCTTCCAGAATGGCTTCCGCTGTCGCAGCATCAACATGCGCCAGATTTTCATTGGCTTGCCAGAATTGTTCTGCATTGAATACATCATTGAGGATGAATTTCATATCTGCGAGCGGCGCGTTATAAATTGGCATGATTCGGACACCTGTTTTTGTTTAAATTGGGGGAAACCGTCAGTCTAAACGATGTATTTTGCGCATGTTATAGGACTAAGGATTAACATTTATCTGTATTTATAAAGAAAAAGGACCGTCATTACTTTGGCAGTCCTTTTTCTTTTGTGTACTCATGAGTACAGTTTTTAGAATGCCGTATTAGAAAGCGAAGTGTTCAGCATCTAAAGACATCAGCGGTTCTAAACCGCCGGCGATTACCTCTACATGAGAGCGGACGCGCGGCAGGATTTTCTTGAAGTAGAAGCGGGCAGTGGTGACTTTGGCGTTGTAGAAATCAACCTCAGTCGTGCCGGCAGCTAAAGCTTCCTGAGCTGTCAGCGCCATGCGCGCCCACAGGTAAGCCAGCGTGACATAGCCAGAGAAGTACAGGTAGTCTACCGCAGCAGCGCCCACTTCTTCAGGGTTCTGCATGGCGCGCATGCCGATCTGCATGGTCAAGTCGCCCCATTCTTTGTTCAGCGCAGCCAGCGGCTCAACAAATTCCTTCATCGCGGCATTGTCTTTATTCGCTTCAGCAAATTTATGAATGATCTTGGTGAAGTCTTTCAGCATTGCGCCTTGCGTGCCCAGCACTTTGCGGCCCAGCAAGTCCAGCGCCTGAATTTCAGTAGTGCCTTCGTACAGGCAGGAAATGCGCGTATCGCGGACAATCTGCTCCATGCCGTGCTCAGAAATGAAGCCGTGGCCGCCGAATACCTGTACGCCGTGCTTGGCGGACTCAGAACCGGTTTCGGTCAGGAAGGCTTTGGCGATAGGCGTCAGCAGCGACAGAATGTTGTCGGAAGCCTTGCGCTCTTCTTCAGTCGCGCCTTGCTCTACGGTGTCCGCATGCAGGGACAGCAGGTAAACCAGCGCGCGGCCCGCTTCGGCAAATGATTTCTGCGTCAGCAGCATGTTGCGCACAGCCGGATGCACGATGATTGGATCGGCTTCTTTTTCCGGCGCTTTCGGGCCGGACAGCGCGCGCATCGCCAGGCGGTCTTTCGCGTAGGCCAATGCGCCCTGGAAGGCGCCTTCAGATGCCGACAAGCCTTGAATGGCTGTGCCGATGCGCGCAGTGTTCATGAAGGTGAACATGCAGTTCAGGCCGCGGTTTTCCGGCCCGATCAGGAAGCCTTGAGCGTTGTCAAAGTTGATGACGCAAGTTGAGTTGCCGTGGATCCCCATTTTGTGCTCGATGGAGCCGCAGCGCACAGCATTGCGCTCGCCCAGCGAACCGTCAGCATTGACGCTGAATTTCGGCACAATGAACAGTGAAATGCCTTTGGTGCCTTTCGGCGCGCCCGGAAGGCGGGCAAGCACAATGTGAACGATGTTGTCCGCCATGTCGTGCTCGCCTGCAGAGATGAAGATCTTCTCGCCGGTGATTGCATAGCTGCCGTCAGCATTCGGTTCAGCTTTGGTGCGGATAATGCCCAGGTCAGAACCGGCATGCGATTCGGTCAGGCACATGGTGCCGGTCCAGACGCCTGAAACCAGATTCGGCAGGTAAGTGTCTTTCTGTTCTTGAGAGCCGTGATGCTCTAAAGTGCGCACAGCGCCGTGTGAAAGGCCCGGGTACATGCCCCATGCCCAGTTTGCCGTGCCGACCATTTCAGAAATGACGTTGCCCAGAGAAACCGGCAAGCCTTGGCCGCCGTACTGCTCTTCCGCAGAAAGCGATGGGAAACCCAGCTCGATATATTTTTTATAGGCTTCTTTAAAGCCGGTAGGCGTAGTCACCATGCCGTCGTTCCAGGTGCAGCCTTCGCGGTCGCCGACTTGGTTCAGCGGAGACAGTTCGTTTTCGCAGAAGTCTGCAGCGGCTTCTAAATACTGGTCAACCAGTTCACGGCTTACGGTTTCTTGGAATGCAGGCAGTTTTGCGTAATGTTCTTCAGCATTTAATAATTCATGCAAAACGAATTGCATAT
>NZ_JAVXCI010000092.1:0-12787 GCF_036659555.1 Acinetobacter sp. | reverse complement strand
CTCTTTTTTGGAAGAATTAATTTGATTATTCGGCGTTATCTGGTCAAGCAAGTGGTGTCGACATCGCTGGTTGTGATTGCCTTACTGACCTTGATCATGATGGGCGGCCGGCTGATCAAGTATTTTGGCGTGGCAGCGCAGGGCCGTCTGGATGCCGGCATTCTGTTCAGCATCATTGGCTACCGCCTGCCGGAATTTCTGACTTTAATTCTGCCGCTGGGCTTTTTCATCGGCCTGATGCTGGTGTTTGGCCGCCTGTATGTGGACCATGAAATGGCGGTGCTGAACGGCAGCGGGGTCAGCCGCAATCAGCTGGCGCGCCTGCTGCTGCCGATGACCGCGGTGTTTTTGGCGGTGCAGGCGTTTCTCATGCTGTATGCATCGCCTTGGGGCCTGCGCCAGTTTGAAGCGTTGACCACCAGCCAGGCGGTGCGCACCGGCTTTGATCTGGTGCGCCCGAAAGAGTTTATTTCCTCCGGCCCCTATACCATTTACGCCGGTGACTTGTCTGAAGACCGCAAAAACCTGAAGGATATTTTCTTTTATCAGCGCGCGGAAAAAGCCGGCAAGCCGGATGTGATTATTCTGGCGAAAGAAGCCACCCGCGTTGAAATGCAGAATGATGCGGCCAATGTGGTGGATCTGGTGGAAGGGCGGCGCTACGAAATTTATCCGGGGCAGCCGCGCTATTCGCAGGCCGAATTCCAAAGCTACCGCCTGCGTCTGGAAAATGATGCCGAAGCCAAGTTTGAAAGCGCGGAAGTCGAAGCCCTGCCGACAGCGAAGCTGTGGGCCAGCCGGGCCGACCCGGTGGTGGCCAGTGAATTGGGCTGGCGCGCCTTTGTGCCGTTTTCCATAGTCGTGGCCCTGCTGCTGGCGGTGGCGCTGTCCGAAGTCAGCCCGCGCCAGGGGCGCTATTTAAAGCTGTTCCCGGCCTTATTGATCTTCGCCAGCCTGATTGTGGCGTTAATGGCAGTGAAAACCCGCATTTCTAAGGCTGAGCTGGGCATCTGGGCCTATCCGGTCATTTTACTGGCCTATGCGGCCGCCGCTGCGCTGTTCTCGCGCAAGCAGAAGCTGGCGCCGAAAATTAAAAAGCAAATTCAGCGAGTGAGGTCTTAACAATGTTAGCGCGCCGTATTATTGCCAAACATGTGACCCGAACTACTGCGCTCGCCATGCTGGGCGCAACCGCGGTCTTGTCCAGCCTGCAGGTGCTGTTCACCTATTTGGGTGAGCTGGGTGAGCTGAAAGACGGCTATGGCGCATGGGATGCTTTCCTGCATGTGCTGTGGGGCGCGCCGAATGCGCTGTATGAAATTCTGCCGATTTCGGCGCTGATTGGCGCGGTGCTGGGCTTAGGCGCGCTGGCGTCAAACAGCGAGCTGATTGTGATGCGCTCGGTCGGCGTCAGCCTGTGGCGCATTGTCGGCTGGGTCATGCGCTCAGCGCTGCTTCTGGTGGTGCTGTCTTTTGCCCTGAGTGAGTGGGTCATTCCCTATACCAATGAAAAAGCCGACAGCATCAAGAGCCACCGCTCGGCCGCCGAGCTGGGTGAAGTGAAAGGCTACTGGAGCCGTGAAGGCCAGCGCTTTATCTATATTGATTACGCTAACTCGAAAGGCCAGCTGAAAAATGTGCAGGTGATAGATTTTGATGACAGCTACCGCCTGCGCGGCAGCCTGGATGCAGAGCAGGGGCAGTTTGTTGCAGACGGCAGCTGGGCGCTGAAAAATGCCCGGCAAATGGATATTTTGAGCAATGGCGATGCCGTGCTGGAGCACAGCAGCCAGCTGCCTTTGTCTTTGGCGCTGCAGCCGAAATATGTGCATATGGTGACTTTAGACCCTGAAGACCTGTCGCCGAGCCAGCTGGTCAGCTTCATGAGCTATCTGGATGAATACAGCCAGGTGCCGAAAACCTATCAGCTGGCCTTCTGGCAGAAAGCGGCTTCGCCGCTGGCCCTGATTGCGCTGGTGGTGATTGCCTGCTCGTTTATTTTCGGCCCGCTGCGCCAGCAGTCCATGGGCTTCCGCCTGGTGATTGCGCTGTTTACCGGCCTGGGCTTCTTCTATCTGCAGGATTTCCTCGGCTACGCCAGCCTGGTGTATTCGCCGCCGCCGGCATGGTTTGTTTTTGTGCCGATTGCGCTGATTTTCGCGGCCGGCGGCTATCTGCTGCACCGCGCCAGATAGCGCTTTTGCCGGCTGAAGCTGTGTTCCCGAACAGGATAAGGCTGCGCTGAACATAGAGTCTTGCGTGAAAATTCGGTAAGATAGCGTGATTAATTTATAGACCTGAAGAGTATGCAATGATGACGGATGCGGCTGCTGGCAAAATCCCCCATGTTTTAGTGATTATGGATGGTGTAGGACACCGTGAAGAGGTGAAAGACAACGCCTTTTTAGCGGCCAAGCGCCCGAACTTAAGCGCTATGCAGGCCAAGCATCCGCATAGCTTGATCTCCGGCTCAGGCGAAGATGTCGGCCTGCCGGATGGCCAGATGGGCAACTCTGAAGTCGGCCATATGAACTTGGGCGCCGGCCGCGTGCTGTATCAGGACTTTACCCGCATTACCAAAGACATCCGCACCGGCGCGTTCTTTGAGCACGAAGTGCTGGTGGACGCTGTGGAAAAAGCCAAAGCCGCCAATGGCGCCGTGCATATCATGGGCCTGCTGTCGCAAGGCGGCGTGCATTCGCATGAAGACCACATTGCGGCGATGGCGGAACTGGCGCTGAAGCGCGGCGCCAAAGTTTACCTGCATGCATTTTTAGACGGCCGCGACACGCCGCCGAAAAGCGCGCAGCCGTCACTGCAGAAGCTGGATGCATTATTTGCGCAGTATCCGGGCCAAGGGCGCATTGCCACCCTGATCGGGCGCTACTTCGCCATGGACCGCGACAACCGCTGGGACCGCGTAGAGCAGGCTTACCGCCTGCTGACCGAAGGCGAGGCTGCGCGCACAGCGGCCACGGCAGTGGAAGGCCTGGAGCAGGCCTATGCCGCCGGTGAAAGCGATGAATTTGTGAAAGCGACCCGCATCGGCGGACTGGCGAAAGTTCAGGACGGCGACAGCGTAGTCTTTATGAACTTCCGCGCGGACCGCGCGCGTGAAATCACCAAGGCTTTTGTGGAAAAGGATTTTGCCGGCTTTGAACGCAAAACGGTTCCGGCCCTGTCGAAATTTGTCATGCTGACCCGCTATCAGGCCAGCATTGATGCGCCTGTGGCCTATATGCCTGAGGCATTGGTGAATTCAATCGGCGAATACCTGTCCGGCCTGGGCAAAACCCAGCTGCGGATTGCCGAAACTGAAAAATACGCGCATGTGACCTTCTTCTTCAGCGGCGGCCGCGAAGACGAATATCCGGGCGAGAAGCGCATTCTGATCCCGTCTCCGAATGTGGCGACGTATGACTTGAAGCCGGAAATGAGCGCTTATGAAGTCACAGATGAGCTGGTGGCGGCCATCAATTCCGGCGAATTTGACCTGCTGGTGGTGAACTATGCCAACGGCGACATGGTCGGCCATACCGGTGTTTTTGAAGCGGCGGTGAAAGCGGTTGAAGCGGTAGACGCCTGCCTGGGCCGCGTGTATGAGGCGGTGATGGCGAAGAAAGGCCATATGCTGATTACTGCCGATCACGGCAATGTAGAGCAGATGCAGGACTACGTCAGCGGCCAAGTGCATACGCAGCATACCACAGAGCTGGTGCCGTTTATTTATGTCGGCCCGGCAGCAGCGGTGATTGATGAAGGCGGCGTGCTGGCGGATGTAGCGCCAACCTTATTGACCCTGATGAATCTGCCGGTGCCGGCTGAAATGCAGGGCCGCAACTTAATTCATTTAAACGCTTAAATAGGCAAGGATGGAAGCATGGCGCAAGCGCACTGGAAATCTGCAGCACTGTTCAGCGCGCTGGCCTGCGCCAGCCATTTTGCATGGGGCGCCGGCAAAACGCCGGCTTCCGATGAATTTGACGGGGGATACGGGAAGAGCTACGCGGAAATCCCGGTTGAATCCATTCAGCAGTTTGTGCAGATTTACGGCATCGTCAAAGACAATTATGTCAAAGAAAAAACGGACGATGAACTGTTTCAGCAAGCCATTAAAGGCCTGGTCAGCGGCCTGGACCGCTATTCCCGCTACCTTTCCCCGGAAGACTATAAGCAGCTGCTGCAGTATACCGAAGGCGATCTGGCTTCGGTCGATTTCAATTTGCGTTTTGATCCGGCGCTGCAGCACTGGGTTATTCATGGCCTAAAGCCGGATGCCGATTCAGCCAAACTGGGTCTGATCAATGGCGTAACGGTATATAAAATTGAAGATCAGGAGCTGAAAAAGCTCAATCAGGATCAAGTCAAGCATTTGCTGGACGGCGCGATCGGCTCCACTCTGGCGCTGCAGCTGTCCGCCGGCAGCGCGCCGATGAATGTGGTGCGCAATACCAAAATTGAAACCGATATTGAATCCAGGCTGCTGCATAATCAGGTGCTGGTGCTGCATGTCAAAGTCTTTCAGCAGGATACCGCCAATGAAGTGAAGCGGCTGATCGAGAATTACCCATCGTCAAAGCTGAAAGCGGTTTTGTTTGACCTGCGCAATAATCCCGGCGGACTGCTGTCAGCTGCCGTGGAATCGGCTGACCTGTTTTTAAATCAGGGGGTGATTGTCTCGACTAAAAGCCGTTCCGAAGGCGATCAGCAGTTTCAGGCTTTGCCGAGCCTGGAATTTCAGAACCTGAAAGTCGGCATTCTGCAGAATAACCGCTCCGCATCAGCGGCGGAAGTCTTTACCGCTGCCATGAAAGAGCATGGGCGCGCCTGGGTGGCCGGAGAAAAAAGCTACGGCAAAGGGGTGGTGCAGAAGCTGTTTCCATTAAGCAATGGGGCAGCCCTGCAAATGACTGTTTCACAGTACTATACGCCCAGCGGCCGGATGATTGAAGGCACAGGCGTGCAGCCGAATTTAAGCTATCCGTTCCCGCATGACATGCGGGAGGACAGCTATGTCGAGCATATTGCCGACCTGCTGCTGACCCAGAAGTAGGGCAGCGGGCAAGCCTCAGGCTTCGTCGGTATCCAGCCCGAATTTCTTCAGGCGGTAGCGCAGCGAGCGGAATGACATGCCCAGCTTTTTGGCCGCCACGGTTCTGTTCCAATGCGTCAAATTCAGCGCATTCAGCAGAATTTCCTTTTCAACCTTTTCCAGATAGTTTTCCAGGCCTTCTTCCGGCAGCTTTTTGGCGCATGGCGCCGCTGCAGCCGGAGCCGCGCCGGCTGATATTTCCGAGGCCGGCGGAAACGGCGCAGCCAGACGCTGCGGCGCGCTTTGCAGCTGCGGCAGGTCAATCGTGCCGTCATCGCTGAGGGTTATGGCGCGTTCAATGATATTGCGCAGTTCGCGCACATTGCCCGGATAATACTGCCCGGCCAGGAAGTCCTGCGCCCGCGCAGTCAGCTGCTTGGCCGGAATGCCCCATTCCGCGCTGATTTTTTGAATAAAATGCTGCGCCAGCAGCAGAATGTCAGTGCTGCGTTCGCGCAGCGGCGGCAGCGCCAGATCCATGACATGGATGCGGAAAAATAAATCCTGGCGGAATCTGCCCTGCTGCACCAGCGCTTCCAGATCCTGATGGCTGGCGCTGATCACGCGGAAATCCACATCAATTTCCGCATCTGAGCCGACAGGGCGGATGCGCTTTTCCTGCACCGCGCGCAGCAGCTTGACCTGCATGCCCAGCGGCAGTTCGGCAATTTCATCCAAAAACAGGCTGCCGCCGTGAGCGGACTGAATCAGGCCCTGCTTGTCCTGCGCTGCGCCGGTAAAGCTGCCTTTTTTGTGGCCGAACAGCTCGCTTTCCATCAGCTCGGTTGGAATGGCGCCGCAATTGATGGCGATAAAGGGCCCTTCGCTGCGGTTGCTCAGGCGGTGCACCAGATTGGCTGCAACCTCTTTGCCGGTGCCGGATTCGCCGGTAATGAACACCGGCGCCTGCGAGCGGGCAATTTTTTTCAGGGTAATCCGCAGCTGCTGCATCGGCTGGGACTGCCCGATCAGCATTTTATGCTCCAGGCCGTTTTCCTGCGCCTGGCTGGATTCGGCCGGCTTATTCAGCGCTTTCTGCAGCAGCTGTTCCAAATGCTTCGGATTTACCGGCTTGCTGACAAAATCAAAAGCCCCGGCTTTCAGGGCGGCGATGGCGATTTCCATATTGCCGTAAGCGGTCAGCACAGCAACCGGCAGGCCTGCGCAATGCGCATTGATCCATTCCAGCAGCTGCAGGCCATTGCCGTCCGGCAGGTTCAAATCGGTCAGGCAGGCATCATACTGATGCCCGCTCAGGCATTTTTTCGCCTCACTGAGGCAATGCGCGCTGTGGGTGTCTATGCCCATGCGCGCCAGTGACATCTGCATCAGCAGGCACAAGTCTTCTTCATCGTCTACCAGCAGTACCAGCGGCCGTTTTTCCACAATTTCACCCCAAAAAAATTAAAGCTCTGCGCGCTGGCATGTCAGCCGGAAGCAGGCTCCCTGTTGTTGTTCTGCATAAGTGAGCTGCGCCTGATTGGCTTCGCAGAAGCTGCGCGCAAGGTACAATCCTAAACCAGTTCCGGTAATTTCGGTACTGAAAAACGGCTGAAAAAGCGAAGCCTGGTGCTGAACAGCGACGCCTTGGCCAAAATCGCGGACATCCAGCCTTATTTTCTGCTCATGCGGATAGATATTCAATTCAATATGCTGCGCTTCAGGGTCATTATGCCGCACCGCATTGCGGATTAAATTGATCAGCACCTGGCGCAGCTGCGCCTCATCAAAATAAACGCCGCAGCCTGGCTGCATATTCAGCTGAATTTTATGCTGAATATCAGCCAAGTCTTCCTGAATCAGCAGCGGAATAAACGTATTCAGGCGCAGCAGCACGGCATGGGTTTCTTTATTCTTAACCATGTTCAGGGTGTCCTGAATGATGCTGTCGATGCGCTTGGCCTGCTTGGCAATCATGCCGCTCAGCAGCAGCTGCTGTTCCGGCGGGCTGCCGGCGCTTAAGTCATTGGCCTGCACAATGGCGGCCAAAGGATTGCGGATTTCATGGGCAATGCTGGCCGAAAGCTGGCCCAAAGCCGCCAGCTTCAGCTGCTGCACCTGCTGATTCAGCCTTTGCGCATCCTGCAGCACCAGCAGCGTCAGGGTCTGATGCGGCACGTTCAGCTTTTGCACATGCACATGAATATGGTAGCGGCTCTGCTGCGACTCAAACTGAAACTTTTCGCCGTTCTGCAGCGCTTCAAATTTCAGCAGCTGAAACAAGTCCGGCTGGGTTTTATACAGCGGATATTTTTCGGTGCTGTAGGCCGGCGGCATGCCCAGCAGCAGGCAGGCTGCGGGGTTGCTCAGCACCACATGGCAGTTGTCATCCAGAACCAGATAGCCGGTTTCAATCTGCTCCAGAATATAGCGGTTGATATTCTGCAGCCGGTTCAGCTCCAGCGACTGGGAAAAGTTCAGGTTTTCCAGAATTTGGAAGCGCCGGACTGCAATCTGGCCGCTGCCGTAGACCACAAAGAACAGAAAGGCCAGCAGCGCGCTGTTGCCGATATTCTTCAACGATGCGAAGTCTAAAATTGAACCCAGAAACAGCTGGTAGACAATGCTGATCACGGCCACCAGCGTAATCATCAGGGCTTTCTGCGCATCCAGCAGCAGCGAGGCGGCGAAAATCGTGATTACAAACAGCAGGCTTAAATGCAGGTTCGGGCCATCCAGAGCCAGCGTCAGCAGGCTTAAAGCGCTGACATCGGCAAAGAAAATCAGCACCAGCTGCTTGGGAATGGCCGACTGGATTTTATTGATGGCCAAATACTGCAGGCTGGTGATTGCCACATAAGCCGTCAGCACGTACAGATACAGCTGAGGGTAGGAATATTCAGGGGCCAGCTGGGTATAGGTGGCCAGGAAAATCATCAGCAGGCAAAAGCTGATGATGAAGCGGTAAGCGCTGTACCAGGTGCCCAGATGATACTGATTTAGCTCGGAATGGCTGGCGCGCTGATTCATATGGCCTGCATGCTGAAGAAATTAAGGCTTGATCAGCCCGTAGCGGATGGCAAGATGGGTCAGCTTCACATCGCTGTCAAGATTCAGCTTTTCAAAGATGCGGTAGCGGTAAGTATTGACGGTTTTGACGCTGACAAACAGCTTGTCGGCAATTTCCTGCGCGCTGATGCAGTTCACCACCATCATCGCCACCTGCATTTCACGCTCAGACAGCGCATCAAAAGGCGACTGCTGGGTGTCGGACAGATAGGAGCTGGCCAGCTGTTCGGCAATGTCCGCGCTGAAATATTTTCCGCCCTGCATGACCTTGTTGATGGCGCGCACCATTTCAGCCACCGGCGCGCCTTTGGTAATGTAGCCTTTGGCGCCGGCTTTCAGCAGTAAAGACGGATAAGGCTCTTCGGCCAGGCCGCTGACCGCCAGCACTTTGGTTTCAGGCGCAGTCTGCAGCAGGCGCCGCGTGGTTTCCACCCCGCCGATGCCGGGCATGTTGACATCCAGCAGCACCACATTGGGATGATGCTGGCGGACCAGGGCAATGGCTTCTTCACCAGATTCAGCTTGACCAATAACCTGAACATCCGCGTGGTCTTCGAGCATTCGGCAAATACCCGTACGCACCAATTCATGGTCATCCACCACTAAAACTGTGATCACCCGCATTCTCCCTGTATAAAAAACGTCTTTTTTGTTACATAACGCAAAATAAGCTTGCAATGAAACAGCAAAATTAGCAATGCTATTCTTATCTTAAATGAAAAACTTATTGGGCGATGCCTGCGCATAAAATGCGCTCTATTATGCAGATTACGGCATATTGGAGGCAATGCGCAAACTATTGCTTTCTTGAGTTGAGTGAACGACCGTGAAGAATTCAAATAAATCTTTAATGCGCGCACTAGGAATATCATTTTTATTCGGCATGAGCTCAATGAGTTTTGCCGAAATCATCATGAATCCCGGTTCGAATCAGGCGAGCCTCAGCTGGTCTTCTGAAGAAGCCAATCAGCTGCTGAACGGTGATGTGTCCGCTGCTGCATACAGCGAAAATGAACCTTCACCGCAAGGCTCAACCAAAGTCAGCACCTCAATCCGCAGCGCCGGCGGCATCACGCTGTCTGCGCCGGCCAAAACGGTGCAGATTTTTGATACCGGCAGCTATTCGCATCAGCCGTCGGTCAATGCCCGCGCGGCCTTGGTGATGGATGGCCAAACCGGAGAAGTGCTGTACAGCAAGAACAGCAATACCGCATTTCCAATCGCGTCTATCACCAAGCTGATGACGGCGGTGGTGATTGCGGATGCGCGCCTGAACATGTCAGAAAACATTACGCTGCAGCAGATTGATTTTGCCGGCGCAGGCGGCAAGAACTCCAGCTCGACTTTGCGCGCCGGCGATTCCATGAACCGCGCGGAAGCGCTGCTGTTCGCCTTGATGAAATCGGAAAACCCGGCAGCAGCGGCTTTGGCCCGCACCTATCCGGGCGGCCGGGCAGCCTTTGTCGCTGCCATGAATGCCAAGGCGAAAGCGCTGGGCATGAACAGCAGCCGCTATGTTGAATCTTCAGGCCTGGACCCGCGCAATGTTTCTTCCGCGCGCGATTTAGGCATTCTGGTGAACACGGCAGCGCAGTACGGCCTGATCCGCCAGTTTTCCACTACGCCAAGCTATGACTTCAATCTGGGCTACCGCGTGCTGAAATCCAACAATACCAATGCGCTGGTGCGCAACGGCGGCTGGAATATCAACATTTCCAAAACCGGCTATATTAATGAGGCGGGGCGCTGCGTGGTGATGCATACCACCTTGAACAACCGTCCGGCTGTTGTGGTGCTTTTGGGTGCAGACACATCGGCGGCCCGCACCAGCGATGCGACCCGGCTGATGACCTGGGTGACGCAGCTGCCTAAGCGCATTTAAGCTTTGCCGGTCTGAAAAAAACTCTTCGCATGAAGAGTTTTTTTTGTGCCTGAATAAAGCGGCGCAGCTTGTCGCGGATCAATAAATGCCGGTCGTTTTTCCGCTGAAAATAGGCTAATGTTAAGCCACAACAATAAATGACGGCATGGCGGTTATGAATGCGATGCAGCACGCGCGGATTTCCGCCAAGCGCTGGGGCGGAGAGCCTGAAGATTATTATGAAATACATGCATTTATTGACAGCACCAAGAGCCTGTGCAGCGATGCGCGGCACCGGATTCTGCATACCCTGTGGGGGGTGAATACTGCGGTGATTCCTGTATTTGGGCACAGCCTGCAGAACAGCGCCGGCAAGTCGGTTGATGTCAAGGATTTATGCGAGCGCGACCATTTGCTGGTGGACTATCAGCAGCGCTTTATTCCAACGCTGAATGATTTTGTGAATGCTATTGATGCCAGGCAGCTGCCGCCGGATTTTGAGCGCCATGTGGAGCAGCTGCATCAGCATTATTCGCAGGATCAGGCTGTATCACAGCTGCTGCTTTCGCCGCTGGCGCTGACTGGGAAGCTGCATTCCCTGCTGCTGACGCACAACAGCTGGTTTATCGGCAACATTCTGCCGCGCCTGGGGCATCCGCTCCGGCTGCGGAATATTGCCTGCAGCCCGGCCGATTTTTTCAACGCCATGCGCTTTGAACTTTGGATGGATAACGGCATGGCGATTCCAGCCAGCGCCCAGGCCCTGCATCAGCGCAAGCAGAGCGCTTAACATTTAATTAACAGCGAACAACGACAAAAAAGGGGATTTTTATGACAGTTTATGTAATCCGCGCTAAATACTTCGGCTACAACGATGAAGTGTTCTATGTTATGGGTAACCGGATTGCCAATGTTTTTGACAATCAGGCCGCCGCCGATGCGGCCTATAAGCGGCTTGAAATTCACAGCGCGCGCGATTTTCCCTTATATGAAGTGGAATCGCTGTTTGATGCCGGTGAAAAAGAGCTGCAGGCTTTGGACGATTTTGTTTTTTCACGCTGCGGCGCGCATATTTATGAAAATGGCGAGCTTTCCCGCGATGAGCTGCCTGAAAGCCTGAGCGATGAAGACACTTTTGCATTTGTGCAGCGCGCTGAAATGCAGAAATTCCAGCTGGTGCAGTTTGAGCATGAAGCGAAGTTCTATGGTTTATGGTCTGTGAAGAAACAGCAGTGGGCTGAAGAGCATGATGAGTTTTTTGCAGGCCTGATTTATGCGGAAGATCCGGAACAGCTGAAAGGCAAAGTCGGGCATATTTTTGCTGACTATGGCCATTCGGAAATTTCCCTGCCGGGCCCGCTCGAGGATTTGTCCAGCCAGCCTGGGCTGCTGAAAGCGCTAGTCGCTGCGCAGGGCGGGCTGGGCTACGATGAACAGAAGCAAATGCTCTACATTGGCGCCTGGGAAGATGACGCTTTATATGCGGTCAACGCCTTGCTGAAGCAGCCGCTGTTCGAGATTAAGGAAATTGGGCTGGAAGAAATCCAGCGCCTTGAAAAAGAGCTGGCCAAACAGTACAGCTATGAGGAAGACTGCGAATAGCCTTGCGCATTTGTTCTAGCCAAAAAAAACCAGCTGCCTGCAGCTGGTTTTTTTCATTTATGCAGTGTGCTTACTGCATATTGGACAGAATCGAGTCTTTGACCTGATCCATGGTTGCGTCAATTGACAGCATTACTGCGTCCTGGCACTGCTTGATGGCGGTATCCGGGTCTTTCAGGCCGTTGCCGGTGACTGTGCAGACAATCACTGAGCCTTCAGCGATTTTGCCGGCTTTAATGTCGCGGATTGCGCCGCCGACCGAAGCCGCCGAAGCAGGCTCGACGAATACGCCTTCGTACATCGACAGCAGGCGCTGCGCGTCCAGAATTTCAGCATCGCTCAGTTCGTCAAACCAGCCCTTGGAGTCGCGCACCACAGCTTTGGCATGGTTCCAGCTTTGCGGGTTACCAATACGGATGGCGGTCGCTACTGTTTCAGGGTTAGCCACTGGCGCACCGCGAAGGAATGGCGCAGCGCCTGCAGCTTGGTAGCCCGCCATAATTGGCAAGCCTGCTGGTTTAGGGCCTGTGAACTGATCTGTTTCAGCGTCATAAACCACTTGTTCAAACTCATCTTTAGATTGGTTTGCAACAGCTTCTGTATAACCCATCCAGTGCGCAGTAATGTTGCCAGCATTGCCGACAGGCAGGCAGTGATAGTCTGGCGCACGGCCCAATGCTTCAACGATTTCGTAAGCAATGGTTTTTTGGCCTTGCAGGCGGTATGGGTTGATTGAGTTGACAATCGTCACCGGCGCCTGATCAGCGACTTCCTTAACAAGGCGCATGCCGTCATCGAAGTTGCCGCGGATCTGCATGGTGATTGCGCCGTACATCATCGCCTGCGCCATTTTGCCCATGGCGATTTTGCCTTCCGGAATTAACACAAAGGCTTTAATGCCGGCGCGGGCCGCATAAGCCGCCGCCGCCGCCGAAGTGTTGCCTGTAGACGCGCAGATAATCGCCTTAGAGCCTTCCTCAACCGCTTTGGTCACCGCCATGGTCATGCCGCGGTCTTTAAATGAACCCGTCGGGTTTAAGCCTTCGTACTTCACATAAATTTCAACATCTTTGCCAATAATGCGCGGAATGTTTTCCAGCTTGATCAGCGGCGTGTTGCCTTCGCCAAGAGAAATTGCGCGGGTAGTTGCAGACACAGGTAAACGGTCACGATAACGGTCAACTAAACCAGTATAACGATTGGCATTCGACATGATGATGTTC
>NZ_JAVXCI010000091.1:0-12849 GCF_036659555.1 Acinetobacter sp. | reverse complement strand
AAAAGCAGTGCTTTTATTCTTGCTCAGGTTGCGGATGACGCTTCCGCGTATCAAACAATATCGCAAGTTTTAAAAAGCAAAAACCAGTCAGTTTCTTAACTGACTGGCATTACACAATATGCGGTTTTTCTGTTTCAGCAGCTTAGCGCATTTTTGACAGGAAGCGCCCTAAGCGGGTAATGGCTTCACGCAGCTCATTTTCCGCTGGCAGGAACACCACGCGGAAGTGATCCGGCGTTGGCCAGTTGAAGCCTGTACCTTGCACCAGCAGCACTTTCTCAGCGCGCAGGAAATCCAGCATGAATTTTTCATCGTCCTGAATTGGATAAACGTCCGGGTCCAGCTTCGGGAAGCAGTACATTGCGCCTTCAGGCTTCACACAGGACACGCCGGGAATCTCATTCAGCATTTCCCAGGCGATATTGCGCTGCTCATACAGGCGGCCGCCTGGGCGGATGAGGTCATTAATGGACTGGTAGCCGCCGAGCGCGGTCTGAATTGCGTACTGTGCCTGATGGTTGGCGCATAGGCGCATGGACGCGAGCATGTCCAAGCCTTCAATATAGTCAGCTGCGCGGGATTTGTCGCCGGTAATAGCCATCCAGCCGGAGCGGTAGCCGGCAATGCGGTAGGCTTTAGACAGGCCGTTAAATGAAATGCACAGCTGGTCGCCGGCTAAAGCGGCTACAGCAACATGCTCAATGCCGTCATAAACAACCTTGTCGTAAATCTCATCTGCAAACAAAATTAAGTCATATTTTTTTGCAAGTGCGACAATTTGTTCCAGCACATGGCGCGGATAAACAGCGCCAGTCGGATTGTTTGGATTGATAATCACGATACCGCGGGTATTTGGCGTGATTTTGCTTTCCATATCCGCAATGTCTGGATACCAGAAATTTTCTTCATCGCATTTATAGTGAATGGCTGTGCCGCCGGACAGGTTCACCGCAGCGGTCCACAGCGGATAATCCGGCATCGGCACCAGCATTTCATCGCCGTCATCCAGCAGGCCCTGCATGGCCATGACAATCAGTTCAGACACGCCATTGCCGATATACACGTCATTGACGTGCATGTTGAGGATGCCTTTTTGCTGATAGTACTGGCAGATGGCCTTGCGCGCCGGAAAAATCCCTTTTGAGTCAGTATAGCCGACCGCATTCGGCAGGTTCAGCGCGACATCGTTGATAATTTCCTGCGGGGCTTCAAAGCCAAAGGGGGCGGGGTTGCCGATATTCAGCTTGATAATCTTATGCCCGGCCTCTTCCATTTCATTGGCCGCTCGTAACACAGGTCCGCGAATGTCGTAGCATACATGCTCGAGCTTAGACGATTTCTTAATTTCGCGTGGCGTAGTGTTACCTAAAACGGACATATTTCCATCCAATTAAATATTGATGCTGAAAAAATATAGATTACTGAAATCTCACAATCTATGTTGAAATTTAGCTAGAAATTTTTTTAACTCTAGCGTAAATATGGAAGTACTGAAGCATGACATTGAATGTCAAAGATTTAAAGGAGTTAATGATGGGAAAACTCAATAAAACAGAAAGAGAATGGCAAAGAGAGTTATCACCGGAAGAGTTCCGGATCACCCGTCAAAAAGGGACAGAGCCTGCATTTACAGGAAAATACTGGAACAGCAAGCAGGCGGGCACATATGTTTGCCGGTGCTGCGGCGCAGCATTGTTTGATTCAGCCGCAAAATATGACAGCGGCAGCGGCTGGCCAAGCTTTTACCGCCCGGCAGACGCTTCCGCGGTTGAGGAGCATCAGGATTCTTCCCACGGCATGGAAAGAACGGAAATTGTCTGTCATCATTGTGACGCACATTTAGGGCATGTTTTTCCCGATGGCCCAGAGCCGACAGGATTGCGCTATTGCGTGAACTCGGCTTCATTAGAATTAAAAACACAAGAAAAAAGCGACGAGGAAACTTATCCATGACCAACATTTATCAGTTTGAAGCTGAATTGTTAGATGGAAAGAATAAATCTTTTGCCGACTATGAAGGCAAAGTTTTATTGGTGGTGAATACCGCCAGCAAATGCGGCTTTACGCCGCAGTTTGCGGGACTGGAAAAACTGTATCAGCAGTATAAAGATCAGGGCTTTCTGGTTTTAGGCTTTCCATGCAATCAATTTGGCGGGCAGGACCCGGGATCGAATGATCAAATTGGCGCTTTTTGCCAGAAAAATTACGGGGTGGATTTCCCCATGTTTGCCAAGGTGGACGTGAAAGGCCCTGAGGCGCATGCGGTATTCCGCTATTTAACCAATAATTCCAAGGGGATATTGGGCAACGGCATTAAGTGGAATTTCACTAAGTTCCTGATTGGCAAAGACGGCAAGGTGCTGAACCGCTATGCGCCGGCCACCAAGCCGGAAGCGCTGCATGAAGATATTGAAAAAGCTTTGGCGGGATGAATCAAAACCCGCTGAAGAAGATGCCGGAAAGCCCTGCGGCCGAATTCTGGAATGACCGCCGCATGCCCTATGTCGAAACGCGCAGGGCATGCCGCAGCCGGGCCTGCTATAAAGCCCATAGCCATCCGACATTCTCGATCGGCGCTGTAGACAGCGGCCAGAGCTTATTCAGCAGTTTTTTTGCACCGCCGCAGCGCATTGAAGCCGGCGCGCTGGTTGTGATTCCTGCCCATGTGGAACACGCCTGCAATCCATTGCCTAACGGTGAATGGAGCTATCAGATGATGCATTTTGATGCCGGCTGGATTGGGCGGCTGTTCAGTGAGCTGAGCGGAGACTTGAGCGCATTTCAGTCTGAGTTTGCGCCCTGCATTGCCCCTCAAGTCATCCAGAACATAGATCTGTATCATTCATTTTCAGATTTAAACCGCGTATTGTTTGACCCTGAAATCCCCATTGGGCTGAAAGAGCAGGCTGTGGTTGAAGCGCTGACCGAAATCTTTTTGCCTGAATTTGAATTGAAGCGATTAAAAAAATCAGCGTACTTTAACCGGCATATCGCGAGGCTGGGCCGCTGTCTGAATGACGGCGCCCGGCTATGGTCATTGCAGGATTTAAGTCAGGAATTCGGTATTTCACGCTATGCGGTTATTCGGCTGTGTAAAAATAATTTCGGCTTGACGCCGCATGCCTATCAAATTAATCAAAAAGTCAATCAAGCCAGGCAGATGCTGAAACACGGCGTATCTGTGCTTCAGGCTGCGCATGATTTAGGCTTTGCAGATCAAAGCCATTTCCATCATGTTTTTAAAATGTATGCAGGGATCAGCCCAAAGCAGTATCAGCAGCAGTGCCTTCTAAGAGGATAAAGCGCGCAATTTTTTACAAGCTTGGTTTGGCTCAGTAAAGTTTAATCAGTCCTGCTTCAGTGAGGATTGATATGGAACTTTTTTTAATGATTGCTTTGACGCATTTTTTGGCATTATTGTCGCCCGGGCCTGATTTTTTTCTGATTTTAAATCATTTGATCCGTCAGGGGAAAAACTCAGCGTGCTGGGCTGGCGCGGGAATTGCGGCCGGAAATGCCGTGATTTTGATTTTTATTGCTGTATCCATAATGCTGGCGGGCCGGATTCATTCCGGCATCTTGAATTATATGCGGTGGCTTGGCATAGCTTATTTGCTGTATTTGGCTTGGCAGTGCTTTAAGCACGTCCGGCTGAATCAGGCTTTAGATGCCGATGCCCAATTAAAGCCGGCAGAAAAATATTCCAGCGCTGCAGATTTCTGTTCAGGACTGCAATCCAGTTTGTTGAATCCAAAAAATATCATGTTTTACAGTAGCCTCATGCTGCTGGTTTATGCAGATGACCGGCGTTTGCAGATGCTGATGATCAGTATTTGGATGGTGGCTGCGGTGTTAATCTGGAATCTGCTGCTGGTTCAGCTTTTGGGGCATCGCGCTTGGATGATGCGGCTGAAATCCAAATCAAAGTGGATCTATGGACTTTGCGGTTTCAGTTTCAGCGTATTTGCGCTGGGCTTGGCGTTGATTTACCCGGTTTAAGCTTTATTGCATTTGAGGAGCGGGACATGCTTGCGGATGAAGCTTCTGCATCAGGCTGCAAAAACTTCAAGCGGGTTTAAGAGGCTGGAAAGAGCCAAAGCTTCTTTGCGTCAGGCCAGCCGGCATATGCGTGGCTGGCCTATCAGCTTGCAGAAATTACAGAACCGCTTTTAAGCGCTGAATCGCCTGCTCGCATTGCGCGATATCAGCCACCAGCGCCATGCGCACATGATTTTCGCCCGGGTTGCCCTGTGCCGTATCGCGCGACAGATAACGCCCCGGCAGCACTTTAATATGGGCTTTTTTCATCAGCATTTTGGCGAAGGCTTCATCGTTGTCGACTTTCAGCCAATAGTAGAAGCCTGCATCCGGCTTCTGCAGCGGCAGCAGCCCGCCCAGTTCATTCTGGAACAGCTCAAACTTCGCGCGGTACAGCGCGCGGTTTTCTTCCACATGCGTTTCGTCATTCCAGGCTGCAATCGACGCGATCTGATGCTGCACCGGCATGGCTGCGCCGTGATAGGTACGGTACTGCAAATACGGCTTGAGCAAAGCTGCGTCGCCGGCGACAAAGCCTGAACGCATGCCCGGCAGGTTGGAGCGCTTGGACAGCGAGTGGAACACCACGCAATTTTTGTAGTCGTCGCGGCCCATTTCAGCGCAGACTTCCAGCAAGCCCGCCGGCGCTTCATCAAACCACAGTTCTGAATAGCATTCATCCGAAGCAATGACAAAGCCGTACTGGTCAGATAAGGCAATCAGTTTTTTAAACTGTGCTTTGGATAAGACTGCGCCTGTCGGGTTGCCCGGCGTGCAGACAAACAGCAGCGCGGTTTTCTGCCAGACTTCAGCCGGAACCGCATCAAAATCGCCTAAATAATTGTTTTCTTCCGTGCAGTTGATGAAATAGGGCTGTGCGCCGGCCAGCAGTGCTGCGCCTTCATAAATCTGATAAAACGGATTCGGCATGACGACATAAGGCGCATCTTCACGCTTCACCAGCGCCTGCACAAAAGAGAAAATCGCTTCGCGCGTGCCTGAAACCGGCAGAATATGGCTGTCTGCGCTGATGCTGCTGAGCTTAAAGCGGCGGGTCAGCCAGTCGGCAATACTGCAGCGCAGTTCCGGCAGGCCCTTGCTGTTTGGATAGGTGGATAAATGCTGGAAGCTGTCAATAATGGCCTGCTTTACAAACTCAGGCGCAGGATGCTTCGGCTCGCCGATGGAGAGCGGAATCAGCGGCAAGCCGGCAGGCTGGATATCCTGAAAAAGCTTATTCAGCTTTTCAAAGGGATAAGGGTGCAGTAATGACAAACTGGAGTTCATGGAATAGTTACCGTCAATTTAAATTAATGTTGGCTGCAGACCTGGCTTGAAGCCTCATCCAGCGCTGACTTGAGCTGGGCAGCAAAAGTTTCGGCTTCCGCTTCGGTCATCGGCGAGCCGTCTTTCTTGGTCACAAAGAAAATATCTTCGGCGCGTTCGCCCAGTGTGGCGATTCTTGCGGAGTGAATGTCCAGCCCCTGCATCATGAATAAGCCGCCGACTTTGGCCAGCAGGCCAGGATGATCCAGCGTCGCGATTTCGACCATGTTCTGCTGCAGGGCTTCATTCAGGGTGATATCAACGGTGTTTTCAATATCAAAATGGCGCAGCTGGCGCGGAATGCGGCGCTGCATCAGGCCCGGATATTTATCTGACTGGCTCAGCGCTTTTTTCAGCGCTTCAATGACAGTGTCTTCGCGCTCCGGGTCGGTCAGCAGGGTGCCGAAGCGGTCCAGCACCACATAGGTATCCAGGCTGAAGGCTTTGACTGCGGTAATAATGCGCGCATCCTGCACGTCAAGATTCATCCGGTCTAGAATGGCAACGGTGGTGGCAAACAGGTTCGGCTGATCCTGCGTATAGATAAAGATCTGCACCGCGTCCTGCGCGTATTTGCGGTGCGCGCGCATCAGCACCAGCGGCGCCGGATTGTCGCCGTGCTGCAGAATGGCGCGGGTATGCCATGCAATTTCATCCGCCGATTCTTTAATGAAGTATTCATCGCCCAGTTCCTGCCAGACTTTTTCCACTTCATCCAGTGAAAAGTCTTCGACCAGCAGCTCGCTGGCGGCGAACTTGGTGTCTTCAATCAGCATTTGATAGTCGACCGGGCGGCCCAAGCCGGAACGGATCACGTCGCGCGCCTGCGTGTACAGCTGGCGCATCAGCGAGGCGCGCCAAGTGTTCCACAGCGTTGGATTGGTGGCGTTGATATCCGCCACGGTCAGCGCGTACAGGTAGTCGAGATGCTCCATGTCGCCCATTTTTTCGGCAAAGGCGCGCACCACATCCGGGTCGGAAATATCGCGCTTCTGCGCCGTCACCGACATTTGCAGGTGGTTGTGCACCAGCCACGCCACAAGATTGGCTTCGCGTTCGGTAAAGCCATGCGTGATGCAGAATTTAATGGCGTCAGAAGAGCCGAGCTCGCTGTGGTCGCCGCCGCGGCCTTTGGCGATGTCGTGGAATATCGCCGCCAGATAGACAATATCCCGGCGCGCAAGGCGCTGGAAGACGGAGCTGACCACCGGGAAGTCTTTGGCGAATTCCGGCTCTTTGAAGCGGTTCAAGTTGCGGATCAGCAGCAGGGTATGGGCATCGACCGTGTAGATATGGAACAGGTCATACTGCATCAGGCCCATGATCTGCCCGAAAGCCGGAATATAATTGCCCAGTACGCCATAGCGCTTCATGGCCACCATGGTGTCATACAGGCGGTAAGGCGAGCGGATAATCGCCATAAACAGGGCCTGATGCGCCGGGTTGTCTCTGAAGCTTTGGTCAATGCGCTTGGCGGCCAGAGCCAGCAGGCGCAGGGTGCGCGCGCGGATGCCGGAAATTTCAGGGCGGTTTGCCAGCAGATAGAAAATTTCCAAAATCGCGCTTGGGTTTTCAGAAAATATTTTATGGTGCTGCACCGCCAGTTTGCCGTCTACCAGCTTGAAATTTTTATTAATTTCTTCAATTTTGCGTTCATAGTTCGGCAGGCGCGGCGTGATGACCGATTCATTGAAATACGCCAGCAGCATTTCATTCAGCGTTGAAACTTGTTGCGCGCTGCGGTAATAGCGCTTCATGAACTGTTCAATTGGATAGTTCGGCGATTTGCCTTCTTCGCGCATATAGCCGAATTTTGCTGCGATGTCGCGCTGATAGTCGAACAGCAGGCGGTTTTCATCGCGCTTGGTCAAGCGGTGCAGATGATGGCGGATTTCCCACAGGAAGCTTTCAGCTTCTTCTAAAACGCCCAGCTCAAATTCTGAAATAAAGCCCAAATGCACCAGATCATAAATGCGGTTGACGCGGAAATGGCGTTTGGCAATCCAGCCGATTTGGTTAATGTCGCGGATGCCGCCCGGCGCATTTTTAATGTCCGGTTCTAAATTGCTTTCGGTATTGTTGTGCTGCGCATAGCGCTTGGCCTGTTCCTGGGTTTTGGCGTCAAAGAAGGTTTTATCCGTCCATGTTTGCGAAACAATGCGGCGCGGCCATTTGGCCAAATGCTGATTGCCGGTAATCAGGCGCGCTTCAATCAGCGCTGTCGCGACCGTCAAGTCGCTGGTGGCCTGCGCAACGCAGTCTGCAATGGTGCGCACGCTGATGCCGGGCTTGAAGTTGCCGACATCCCACAGCGAAGAAATAAACGTGGAGATCTGCTTTTCCTGTTCCGGCGCAATCGTGTCTTCAGACAGAATCATGATGTCGACGTCAGAATAAGGCAGCATTTCGCGCCGGCCATAGCCGCCGACGGCGAATAAGCCTAAATTGCTCTGATCCAGCCCGGCATGCGTCCACAGGAACTGCAGCGCTTCATCAATGACGTTGGAGCGCGCCAAAATCACATCGCGGATGGACTGCCCATGGTCAAAACATTCCTGCAGCTGGTTTTCAACATCTGTGCGCCATTGGTTAATTGCCTGAATGTCGTGATTACTTTTAATGTAATTCAGCAGCGGTAAAGTATTGATCATGAACAGTCATCCATTATGATGTTGCAAGCTTAGTTTTGATGCACGCTGACCTGCTGCGCGGCCTGCAGCGCAAGCTCGCGCGCCTGATCAGCTGTCTCTGCGCGCGCTGTCGCAACGCCCATGCGCCGGCGCTTAAAGCCTTCCGGCTTGCCGAACAGGCGCAAATCGGTATCAGGGTTTGCCAAAGCAAGATTCAAGCCAGAAAACGACAGATTTTGGCCATCCACGCCGGCATAAATCACTGCGCTGGCTGCCGTGCTGTGGCGGGCCGTATTCACCGGCAGGCCGAGAATGGCGCGGGCATGCAGCTCAAATTCGCTTTGGAATTGCGAAGCAAGCGTGACAAGGCCTGTATCATGCGGGCGGGGAGAAACCTCACTAAACCATACTTTGTCGCCTTTGACAAACAGTTCCACCCCGAAAATGCCGCAGCCGCCCAGCGCCACAGTGACTTTATTGGCGATGCGCTTGGATTCTTCCAACGCTGCAGGCGTCATGGCCTGCGGCTGCCAGCTTTCCACATAATCTCCGGCATCCTGGCGGTGGCCGATCGGGTCGCAGAATGAAGTCTCGATTTCGCCGGTTTCAGCATTTTTGGCGCGCACGGTCAGCAGGGTGATTTCAAAGTCAAAATCAATTTGCGATTCAACAATCACTTTACCCTGATTGACCCGGCCGCCGGTCTGCGCATAGTCCCAGGCCGCGTCAACTTCTGCAAAGCTTTTAACGCGCGACTGGCCCTTGCCGGAAGATGACATGACCGGCTTGACAAAGTTTGGATAGCCGATGTCGTCGCAGGCCGCGCGGAAAGATTCCAGTGAATCAGCGAAGCGGTAAGCGGAGGTCGGCAGGCCAAGCTCTTCGGCTGCCAGCCGGCGGATGCCTTCGCGGTTCATGGTCAGGCTGACGGCTTTGGCGGAGGGGATAACCGTGGCGGCATGCTGCGCTTCAATTTCGGCTAAAACCTGCGTGGCAATCGCTTCAATTTCAGGAACAATTAAATGGGGCTGAATTTGATTGATCAGCTGCTTCAGCGCTTCGGCATCCGCCATATTCAGCGTATAGGAATAATGAGCAGCCTGCATGGCCGGGGCATGATCGTAACGGTCGGCGGCGTGAACTTCTACGCCTAAACGCTGCAGAGAAATCACCACTTCTTTGCCCAGTTCGCCAGAGCCTAAAAGTAAAACCTTGAAAGCAGAAGATTGAAGTGGGGTACCAATAGTCACGCTCATGTGAATCATCCACGCTTGATTTTATGGGCTTTCAGCATACCAGAACTGGCTGCTGGATTAAGCGCCGATTCACATAAATAAATGATATTGTCCAACAATTTTTTTGATGAATTAATGCGGGAATTTAAGGCGAGCTTTGGCTGCAAGCGCCGGCAGTACCGGCGCTTGCAGCGCAAAATCTAAAACGGCATTGGCAGGTAGGTATACACCACGCCATAAGCCAAAGCGGCGGTCAGTGTAGCCGGAACAATTTTTTTGAATTTAAAGTACAGCCCGGTCAGCACCATAAAGCCCGCCAGCATCGCCACGCTTTTATCCGGTGTTTCCAGCAGCGGCGGCAGCGTTGCAACCACCAGCATGGCGCTGATGGCGGCGATGCCGATCGAGCCTAACGCGATTTTCAGCCACAGCGAACCGCGCTTTTGCGAGCCCTGCTGAAATTTCTGAATAAAGTAAAATGGGCCAAAGCGCGAAGCGAAATTTGCGATTCCCACTAAAATGCCGACCAGAATAATTTCCAAGCTCATATTAGCCTCCAGCATGCTCAGGGTCAGGCTGCTTCAATACATAGTGCTTAAACAGGCCGGCTAAAATGCCGGATGAAATGCCGATGAAAATAGCCGCCGACAGGTCAATGAAGTAGCAGGAAACCGCTGAAACGAGAATGGTGACTGCCACCACAAAGCTGTGCTTTTTCTCAAAAGCTGCCAGCAGGAAACTCAGGAATAAAGCCGGCAGCAGGAAGTCCAGCGCTGCCTGCAGGAACTGCGGCAGGTTACTGACCTGATCGGCAAACAGGCCGCCGAGAAATGAACCTGCCGCCCAGGACAGCCAGCTGCATAAGCTCAGGCCCAGCATCCACGATTCAGACCATTCCTGCCGGCGCTGCGACAGCTTGATCATGCCGGAAGCGAAAACCTCATCGGTCAGGCCCCAGGCCCAAACCGCGGTTTTCTTTAAATTCAGCCGATCCTGAATCAGGTTCTGCAGCGCTGGGCCATACAGCAGGTGGCGGATATCTAAAGCGATAACAGTCAGGGCTGTCATCCAGATGGAGGTGCCGCTGCCGAGCAGGGCGACGACTAAAAACTGGCTGGCGCCGGCATACATGGAGCAGGACAGAAACAGCGCTTCCCATGCGCTGAAGCCGAATTGCGTGGCGGACACGCCAAAGGCAAAAGAAACCGGAAGATAGGTAAAAATAATGGCTTGACTGTCTTTAGCACCTTGCCAAAAACCAGCAGGCTTTATTAGCGGAATTTTGTGTTCTGACACGACACACCTTGGCCGGAGAGTTGATCAATAGGTCAAATTAGATTGAGTAT
Organism: Acinetobacter sp.; assembly: GCF_036659555.1. GTDB lineage: Bacteria > Pseudomonadota > Gammaproteobacteria > Pseudomonadales > Moraxellaceae > Acinetobacter. The sequence continues at coordinate 2,274 of NZ_JAVXCI010000091.1, read as the reverse complement.
TCTACCCGAATTCACTAGCATAGTGCCGAAATGTTTGTATAGGCGGCTGAAATATGTTTACGCTCAAAAATGGCCTGGCTCAAGCTGCGGTTCTTGCTGCCGGCGCCTTCCTGCTGCAAGCCTGCGGCAACCCTTCAAATGCGCCTGAGGCGCCTGAAGAAAAGGTGGTGATTAAGCCTGCGCCAAAACTTAGCAATGATGCAACCGCCTATGCAAATGAGGCTTGGAAATTCATAAATGAAGTGGATGGCCTGGTTTACAGCAAAAAAATCGACCAGCTGGAAGATCAGGTGCGCAAGCCGGCGCGCAAGCTCAGCACCGACTGGCGCATTAATGTGAAAATGACCGATTCCGTGACCGAAGGGAAGTATGCGCTGTGCCGCAAGGCGCTGACCAGCTTGGAAATCTGGGCGCGTGAAACCATTGAAGGCGCAGGCACCGTCAGCCAAAAGCAGGCGGATTACGAGCGCGACAAAAAGCAGTGCCATGGCGCGATTGATAATCCGGACTTAGGCAATACCGATCCGAAGAAAGTCGGCGTTTAAGCCCGCTTGGCCGTAACTGCAATAGGCATTTTACGGCCGGCTTTGGCCAAGGCGCATGTACAGGCGGGCATGCCTGGCATCTTCAATGCCGATTTTTAAAGATGCAGCGCTTCGCTTTCGGCAGATAAATGCGCAGATTTAAGGCAAAATTTAAAACTGCGCTAAGATAGCGCACAGCATTGCACTGAAACTGTACGCGCGCTTTCCGGAAGAAAAATCAAGTCTATGGCAATGCATGCGCAATCCGGTGCAGGCGCGCAGCATCTAAAATTTCAATTTTGCGGAAGGCGATTTTCAGCACGCCCTGCTTTTCCAGTTCCTGCAATTCCTGATTGACAGTCTGCCGTGAGCAGACCAGCATCTGCGCCAGCTGTTCCTGCGACAAATGAATGCAGCGCTGCGCAATGGACAGATGATTGCCGTAGCCATTTAAAATAAACAGCAGGCGCTGCGCTAAGCGCTGGCCGATCTGCTGCGTCTGTATCGAAATCAGCTCCAGAAAGGCAAAGCGCAGCTTTTGGCTGGCCAGCTGGGCAATATGAAACCAGAACTGCGGATGGTCATGCAGCAGCTGATGCATGCTGGAGCTGGGCAGATGCAGAATGGCCGATTTCTGCGCTGCCACCGCATCATGCGAGCGCGGCTGCTGATCGACTAATGAAATTTCTCCAAACCACATAATCGGCTCGGCAATCGCCGCCACGGCTTCTTTGCCGTGAATATCAATATAGCCTAAGCGGATTGCGCCTTCTAAAACCGCATAAATGCCATTAAAGGCATCACCGGAAAGGAAAATGCTTTGGTCTTTTTGCACCTGCAGCGTCTGCGCATGCGCTAAAAGGTACTGCTGATAAACAGGGCTGAGCTGCGAATACCAGAGGTTATTGCTTAAATGGGGCAGGTAGCGTTCATCCAGCACGGCAGTCAATTCCTTTTGCGGTTCTTTTGAAGCTGTCGCTTAGCCGACAGCTTGCGCGCTTATCTTTTTATATAGTGAAAGCTTAACTGCTGCAAGGAGGCAATCCCATGACGAAACTCGAACAGCTGCTGAGCCAGTATGCTGCCTACCATTTGGATCATAAAAATATCCTGACCCATTTTATCGGCATTCCTTTAATTGTTTTTTCCATTATCTGCTTAACCGCAAGGGCAGGCGTGGCGGTTTCAGGCATAGAGCTTACTTTGGCTTTGGCGCTGCTGGCCGTGACGGCTATGTATTACCTGAGCCTGGATAAAATCTTCGGCCTGATCATGCTGGCGGTTTTTGCGCTGGCTTATCCGCTGGCCTACGCCGTGGCGCAGTGGAGCTTGGGCGCATGGCTGAGCGCCAGCATCGGCATTTTTACGGTAGGCTGGGCCTTTCAGTTTGCCGGGCATTTTTATGAAAAGAAAAAGCCGGCATTTATGGATGATGTGATTGGCTTGGCGGTAGGCCCGCTATTTGTTTTGGCTGAAATGGTATTCATGCTGGGCTTCAGGAAAACGCTTGAGCAGCGAATGCTGGCGGAAGCCAGAAAGCAGCGGGCGTTGATGGATGCTGAAACAGGGCGCCAGGCTTCAGCATAGCCGGCGCTGCGCGGAAGCGCTAAAAGCCGGGAAATGGCCTAATGCCAGTCAGTTAAGGAGTTTTGCAATTAAGCTCCTTAATTTTTTGGCTATAGCTAAATACTAAATAACTTATCACAGTATTTTTTGAACAGTTCATCAATGTCTTTTATTCGGAATTTAT
>NZ_JAVXCI010000090.1:0-12878 GCF_036659555.1 Acinetobacter sp. | reverse complement strand
GGGGGGGTGACGGCCAGCGCCGCCATTTGTGCCGTGGCGGCGGCGCTGAAAAAACTGGATGCAAAGCGTATGAAAGCTTGAAGCAGCGCGCATTTTCTAAAAAACAAAAGCGCCGGTTCCGGTGCTTTTTTTCAGCGCAGGAATTAGAATAAGCCACAGTATTCTAAATAAAAATTTTGACGGTATGGGGTTGCTATGTGGTTCATGCTGGTATTGATATTGGGGATTTCAGGCTTGGCATTCTGGATGTGGAAGCGCCCAGATCCGGTAAAGCGCGATCAGGCCAGCGCCGCGCAGCATGATTTATGGCTGGATCATATTGATGCGCAGCTGCAGCATGCTGCGCGCTTAAGCAGTGATGCCGGCCAGCCGGATTATGAACAGGCTTATCAAATTTATAATGGCTTGGCTAAGCAGCATGAACTGCCGCAGGCGTATACGCAAATGGGGCTGATGCATCTGCATGGGCTGGGGCGCGAGAAAAATCAGCAGAATGCAGTCAGCTTTCTTGAAAAGGCGTTCCGCTCAGGCGGTGACGATGCGGCTTATCAGCTGGGCATATTTTATGAAGATGAGCTTCAGGACTTGGAGAAAGCGCTGTACTGGCACCGCCGCGCGGCCGCATTAGGGCATCTGGATGCGCAATACCGCATTCATGCCCTGTCGCATCAGGGCGATGGGCTGGCTGAGCAGCATTTGGCGCTGCTGCAGCGCAATGCGGAAAATGGCCATGCCGGCTCGCAGTATCAGCTGGCGCAGCATTGCTTAGCTCCGGGCGAAGCGCAGCAGATCAGCGCCGGCTTGCATGCGCTGTTTCAGGCAGCGGAGCAGGGGCATTTGCCCGCCAATCAGCAATTATATGAATGCTTTCAATTTGGCTTATTCCTGCCGCCCGATGAAAAGCGCGCTTTGCAGCAGATGAAATCCTGCATCGCATTGGGGGATCAGCGCCTGCTGCCGGCTTACCGGCAGGCGGTGCTGACGGGTAAATATGATGCCGGCCAGCGCCAGCGGGTCTGGTCGGACTTAATGCATCAGGCAAAAGAGCATAAAAATCTTCAGGCGAAGGCGCAGCTGGGCCATGCCTATTTTCACGGCTGGCATGCCGGCAAGAATGAAACGCTGGCTTTCCGCTACTGGTCAGAAGCCGCGCAGGAAAAAAATCCTGAGGCGCTGTGCGCGATTGCGGCCTTGTATTATGAAGAATATCTGGTGGCCAAAGATCCGCAGAAAGCCTTTGCGCTGTATCAGCATGCGCATGCATGCGGGCCAAGCCATATCAGCCAAATGGGGCTGGCACTGTGCTATCTGTACGGTATTGGCGCGGCGCAGGACAGCGGGCAAGCGGAAGCGCTGATGCGCAAAGCAGCCATGCAGGGCTGGCGCTATGAGATCAGCAGCAGCGCGGATCAGAACTATGTGATTGGCCTGTTTTACTGCCTGCCGTCTTATCCTGTGCCGGACCGGAAAAAAGCCGCGGCTTATTTGCAGCAGGCGTCTGAGCTTGGCTCTAAAGACGCCTTATGGATGCTCTACCGGCTGCATGCAGGGCAGCTTTTTGCGGAACTGCATGATCCGGTGCAGGCCAATGGCTGCCTGCAGCGCGCCGCAGATGCCGGCCATGCTTTAGCGCAGGCGGAATTAGGCCGGCTTTACGCTCAGGAAAGCCCGCATCAGAATTCAGCCTTGGCGCTGCATTATTTGCAGCAGGCTGCCCGGCAGGGCAATGGCGCAGCGCTGAACCGCCTGGGTGACATTCATACGCAGGGCTTGGGTATGGAAGCAGATTTAGAGCTTGCGCTTGAATATTACCGGCAGGCGGCTGCGCAGGCCGATGCCGATGCGTACAGCCATTTAGGCCAAATGCATCTGTATGGGCAGGGGGTTGAGCGCAATTTGGCTGCGGCTCAGGAATGGCTGGAAAAAGGCCGCGCCATGGGGCATGCGCGCTGCGCTGAACTGCTGAAAAATATTGAAGCGTATTTCAGTCAGGAATCAAAATTTTAATCAAAAAACCGAAGCCTCAGCTTCTAATGCTGATCAATTAAGGAGTTTTGCAATAAAAGACTTTTACCAAAAATACAAGCTATACAATTGTTTTTTAAACAGCATTTAATTCACAATGGAAATTCCCTCTCCTTTTCAAGGAGAGGGCTAGGGAGAGGATTTTATTAAAAAAAGCCCTTCATCCCAACCTTCTCCCTGAGCCATGTATGGTGCAAGAGAAGGAGCTTTCAATATTAATTTTACTGCCAATAAATGATCATTTATTGATTTATGAAACAGATCTATTTGAGTGGCTCTAGAATTTAAAAAAAAGCCAGTCAGCTTCTTAACTGACTGGCATTAAAGCCTCAGCTTCGGTTTTTTTCTGTTGGCAACTCCTGCCGGCTACTCTTAAGGCAGCTGCCGCACCGGGCTGCCGCCCAATGCCTGCATTAAGGTAACATAGGCATTGTATTGGCTTTGCTTGGTCTGCGCCAAAGTCAGGCGCGCATTGCGCGTGGTTTCCTGCGCATCCAGCAGGTTTTTCAGCGCCACCGCGCCATTGCGGTAGCGCACCTCCGTCAGGCGTTCGGTTTTTTCCGCCAGCTGCAGATTGCGCTCCTGCAGCGCCGCCTGCTTATTCAGCTCAGTGCGGCTGGACAGGGCATTTTCCACATCGGCAAAGGCTTGGTACAGCATTTGACGGTGCTGGATAATGGCTTTTTCATACTCCAGGTCACTGACCGCCAAATCTTTCTTCATATCATTATACTGCAGGAAAGGCAGGCTCAGGCTGGCGCCTAAAGTCAGCGCCGGGTTCTGCAGCAGGCTGCTCAATGCTGTGCTGGACGCGCCCAGATTTCCGGTCAGGCTAATGGAAGGATAATAGCCGGCTTTGACCGCATCTTTAGCGGCCAGCGCCTTGCGCAGGCGCAGCTCGCTGGCCTGCAGGTCGGGGCGGCGCGACAGCAGTTGCGCCGGCAAGCCGGATGCAATCTCCGGCAGCGCAATGCGCGGCAGGCGCTGCGGTTCAGCAATATTCAGCTGCTGCACCGGCTGATGCAGCAGCGCGGCAAGAGCCGTGCGGGCCTCGGTTTGCTGCTGCGCGATTTGGCTTAATGCCGATTTCTGGCTTTGCACAGACTGCTCAGCCTGAGTGAGGTCTAAGCCTGAGACTGCGCCGGCGCGGTATTGCGCGCGCACCAGTGCATAGGTCTTTTGCGCAGTGGCCAGATTCTGCCCTGCAATGCCGCTGCGTTCATTTAAATAGCCCAGCTGCCAGTACAGGCTGGCCGCTGTGCCGACCAGGCTTTGCGCCGTAGCCTGCAGATCCTGTTCGCTTGCGAGCGCTTCCCATTTGGCGGCTTCAGTCTGGCGCGCCAGTTTTCCGAATAAATCCAGCTCGTAGCTGACGCCGGCGCTGAGCGATAAGCCGCGCGATGCATCGTCGCCAGAATGCAGGTCTATATTATGCCCGGCAGAAGCGCTGGAGCTGGCGCGCAAGCCCTGCTTATTCTGAGCTAGCCCTGCTTTTAGGCGGGCCGCCTGTAAGTTGATTCCGGCTACAGCCAGATCTGAATTGGCGTTAAAGGCCTGCTGAATCAGCTGATTCAGCTGCGCATCGCCAAACAGCGTCCACCACTGGTCCGCATAAGCGCCAGCCTGCACTTGCCGGCTCAGCGCTTTGCTGTTTTGAAAGTCCGCCGGCATCTGCAGCGCCGGCGCCTGATAAGGCGATTTGACAACGGCTGCGCAGCCGGCCAGCGCGCTGCCTAAAATTAAGGCGCCTGCCAGCCGGGTTAAATTCATCTGCATGTTCATTTCCTTATTCTCTGGACAGGGCATCGACGGGGTTTAAGCGCGCGGCGTTGCGGGCGGGAATAAAGCCGAACACAATGCCGATCATGCTGGAGCAGGCAAAAGCCGCCGCAATTGAGGTGGTTGAATAGGCCATCTGGAAGGTATCGCCGGCAAAGTGGCTGATAATCTGCCCAATGCCTAAAGACAGCAGCACGCCTAAAATGCCGCCCAAAATGCAGACCAGCACAGCTTCAATCAGGAACTGCTGCAGTATGTCGCTTTGACGCGCGCCAACCGCCATGCGCACGCCGATTTCCTGCGTGCGCTCAGTGACTGAAACCAGCATGATGTTCATTACCCCAATGCCGCCGACCACCAGCGAAATCACCGCAATTGCGGACACCAGCAGCGTCATGGTCTGCGTGGTCTGCTGAATGGTTTCACGGATGCTGTCGGAGTTCTGGGTAAATACATCCTGCGCGCCGTGGCGCTGCTCCAGCAGGCTCAAAATCGCATTTTCGGCGGCCGCGCTCGGGTATTCATCCTTAACGCGCACAATAATGCTGCGCACATTGGCCTGGCCCAGCATGCGGCTCATGACGGTTGAATAGGGCAGGTAAACGTTCAGGCTGTCCGAGCTGCCCATCATGCCTTTCTGCGCGTCGGTCACGCCAATGATCCGGCTCGGCACGCTGCCCAGCAGAATCACCTGCCCCAGCGGGTCGGCGCCGTCGCTGAAAAAGGCATTTTTGGTGTTGCTGTCAATCACCACGTTCTGGGTCTGCTCAGTCACGCTTTCCTTGTCAAAAGGCTGGCCTGAGGCGAAGGTCATGCCTCTGACATAGAAGTAGTCTTCACTGACGCCGTTGACGGTGGCTGAGGCTTCGGTGTCTTTGAAGCGCACCGTCACGCTGCTGCTGACCGTCGGGCTGACGCCGTCTACATAGGGCTGTTCAGCCAGCGCCGCGGCATCGGCCGGAATCAGGGTCTTCACCTGCGATGACCTTGAGTTGTCGCCAAAGCCCCGGCCCTGATACACGGTAATGGTGTTGGTGCCTAAGCTGCTGATGTTATCCAGAATCTGCTTTTGCGAGCCGTTGCCCAGCGCCACCACAGAAACCACCGAGGCAATGCCGATGATGATGCCCAGCATGGTCAGGAAGGTGCGCATGCGGTGCGCGTTCATCGCCAGCAGGGCCATGCGGAAAGCTTCGCCTAAGCGGTCGGCAGCTGAACGCCAGGAAGAAATCCGCTTCTGCTCGGGACGCAGCAGCGGCTGCTTTGCCGGGAGCTCATCCGCGTTTTCCGGGGTATTCGGCAGGTCTGAAATAATGCTGCCGTCGCTGATTTCAATGATGCGCGTAGCGTTTTTAGCCACGTTATGGTCATGCGTGACCAAAATAATAGTATGGCCTTTGGCATTCAGTTCACGCAGAATGCGCATCACCTCGATGCCGCTGTTTTTATCCAGTGCGCCGGTCGGCTCATCGGCCAGAATCACATCGCCGCCATTCATCAAGGCGCGGGAAATGGAAACCCGCTGCTGCTGCCCGCCGGAAAGCTGGCTGGGGCGGTTCTGGGTTTTATCGCCCAAGCCCAATCCGGCCAGCAGCTCTTTGGCGCGCGCCTGCCGGGAAGCTGCATCTGTGCCGGCATAAATTGCCGGAACTTCAACGTTGCCGGCTGCGTTTAAATCGCCCAGCAGATGATAGCGCTGGAAGATGAAGCCGAAATATTCGCGCCGCAGCTGCGCCAGCTCATCCGGCTCCAGCTCGCGGGTTTCACGGCCTTTGACTTGGTAGCTGCCGCCGCTGGGCTGATCCAGGCAGCCCAGAATATTCATCAGGGTGGATTTTCCCGAACCGGACTGGCCGACAATCGCGATCAGTTCGCCGGGGTAAATTTCAAGATCAATGCCTTTTAAAATCTGCACGGTGCTTTCGCCGGCAGGGAATTCACGGGTCAGATTCTTGACGGCAAGCAGGGGCTGCTGATTCTGGCTCATGACTACATTCTCATCGGGCCGCGGCTGCTGCGCTTGGCCGCGTCATTGCTGGTGTCTGAACCGTCTGCAATCACTACTTTTTCGCCCTGCTTCAAGCCGCGCAGCACCTGCACAGTGACGCGGTTATTCAGCCCAAGCAGCACCGGCTGCGGCTGGGCTGTGCCATCGGCCTGAACCACGCGGACCGTTGCCACAGAGGCTTTGCCTTGCTCAACCAGCGCTTTTTCAGCTGCGGTCAGTTCCAGGCGCTGAGGGCGGCTGGCCGGCGCAGCATCGCCTTCGGCGCGCGGCTGCTCAGCGCTGCCGGTGTTTGCGCCGGGTTTGCCGCGGCGGTTTGATGCCTGAACCGCCGCTGCTGGAACCGTCAGCACATTCCGCGCTTCATCCAAAATGATATATACCTGCGCGGTCATATCAATGCGCAGCTTGCCGTCTTCATTCGGCACATCAAACAGCGCGTTGTAGTATACGGCTGTGCTGGAGGATGATGAAGTGTTGCTGCTGGTCTCATTATTGATTGAAGAGGGCGCCGGCTCCACCTGGCGCAGCGTTGCATAATGCTTTTTCTCGCTGTTGCCTAAAGTGGTGAAGTACACCGTTTGCCCTTCGGAAACTTTCATCACGTCCGCTTCGGAAATTTCCGCCTTGACGGTCATGGTGTTCAGCTTGGCCAGCTTGACAATGGTCGGCGCGCTTTGATTGGCGTTCACGGTTTGGCCTTCTTCGGTCACAATCGCCACAATGGTGCCGTCCATCGGCGCGACAATCCGGGTATAGCCCAAGTCTTCTTTGGCGGTGGCCAGGGTCAGGCGCGACTGCTCAATCTGCGCATTGATCGAGGCGATTTCAGCCTGCGCTGTTTTATAGCCGGCCAAGGCCGCTTCCAGCTCGGCGCGGGAAGTGGCGTCCTGCGCATACATGGCTTGCTGGCGCTTATATTCCGCCTCAACTTTAGATAAATTCGCCTGCTTGACGGTCAGCTGCGCCTGCTGGTTTTTAATGCTGGCTTCAGCGGTTTTTAAATCATTTTCCTGGCGCACTGAATCAATTTGCGCAATCAGCTGGCCCTGCTTGACCTGATCGCCCAGCGCCACATGCATCTTTTTCACCTGGCCGGACACCTGCGCGCCGACGCTGACCATTTTGGTGGCTTCCAGCACGCCGGTCGCCAGCACGGAATCCTCAATATCGCCACGGCTGACTTCAGCGCTGATGTATTCGGCCGGCTGCGCTTCCGGCTTAAAGACGTACCATGCGGTAACCGCAGCCGCCAGTATGAAGGCTGCTATCATCAGGATTTTAGCGGGTTTTATTTTTGGCATGATCTTGGGCGCGCAGAAAAAAATTGCTCAAATTATAAAAGTTAATTAAGGATAAAGCGTGAATATTTGAGAATATGTCGCAAATGAGAATTATTAATTTGATGCACTTAAGGCGGAGAACAGGGCATTTGCGGGAAAAATGCGCAATGCGGCTTTTCTGCAGCCTGAATTGGGCTGCCTAATTGAACAGCTGCCGGCCGCACAGGCTGGCAATCGCCTGCTGCGCCAGATGCTCAGGGTTTTCGCTGCCCAAGCCCTTAATTGACGCATCAATGCGCAGCAGCAGTGCCGGCCAGGTCAAAAAGCTGGCGGGATCAAGCCGGCGCAAAGCCTGCTGATACTGGCTGACTTTGCTTTTCCAGATGCCCAGCTGCAGCGCATTCTGCGGCTGCTCAAACAGCTGCATCAGCAGGCGCATTTCCTTGCTGATGCTCCACAGAATCAGCGGCATCGGTTCGCCGGAGGCGGTCAGGTACTGGAAAATTTTAATCGACTGGCCGAGATTGGCCTGCAGCAGGGCATCGCTTAAATCAAAGGTGCTGTATCTGGACTGGTCCTGCAGGCAGGAATGCAGATGCTCAACCTGAATGACACCGGCTTCGGCAAAGGTGTCGCTGACGCGCATTAAGCTGTTTTTGGCCGCCAGCAGGTTATGCTCATGATGCTGTTCCAGCCACTGCCAGGCGTCGCTGGCCAGCTGAATGCCGAGCTTCTGCGCTTCGGCGGCTAAAATCTGCTGGCGGTCTTTCGGATAGTTTGCGCTGAGGGCAACATTCACGCCGTTGGCGTCAATTACTTGAAAGAATGCGGTTTTCAGGCTGCTGCTGTCCTGCTTGGGCATCACCACCAGCAGCAGATTCTGCTCATTGTGCTGCAGATAGCTTTTCAGCGCTTTCAGCCCGCCGGCATCCGGCTTGATATTGCCGTGCACTTCAACCGCCAGCTGGCTGGAAAACAGCGACAGGCTGTTCAAGGCGTTAAATACGGTTTTCCAGTCACTGACACTGCTGATATCATAGCGCTGGCGCTCAATCTCCTGCTTTTGCCAGCTGGCGCGGAACGCATCCAGCAGATTCTGTTCCAGCAGCGGCTCCTGGCCGTGCAGCACCCAGGCGCCGCGGGCCTCATCAACACGCTTCAGCGCCTGCAGGTAATCGAGCTTCATAAATCAGGTTCAGCCTATTCGGCAGCAGGGGCAGCTGCGCCGGCAGCCGGCGCGGCGCGCTGAACAGCCAGCGGCAGGCGGTTGGAGGAAATCTGGCGGGCAATCTGCTGCGCCACATCATCAATAATCACCTGATTCAGGAATTTCTGCTCCTGATCGTCAGTGTTTACCGTGGCGACATCATATTGATATGAACGGGACGCCATCACCGTGCGCGGTTCAGTCACCGGATTGCCTTGCGCATCTTCAATGCGGAAAGTCACATTTAAGCGCAATAAGGTCTCGACCAGCTTGCCGTTCAGCTCAAGGCGGCGCGGGCTGTAATCCAGAACGCGCAATACGTAGTTATTCGGATTATTGCTGATTCTGACTCCGGCAGCGCCAAGGTAGATATTCAGTTTTTCTTCAAGCTCTTCCGAGTTTTGCGGCAAAGCCAGGCTCATATTGGCATAAATCACCGGCGCAACATTCGGGCTGGTGCCTTTTAAATGGAAGCCGCAGCCAGTTAAGCCTGCACCTAGACCTAGGGTTAATACAATTGCTGCAGCGCGCTGAACCAGATGCATGCGGTGTCCTCTGTAAAATATTTCCCGGCGTATGCGGGCATGAGACGGATATTGTTTTGTTTAATGCATGGGATTGTAAAGTCAAAGCCCGCTGACTGGCAACGGGCTTTGTTTGGGAATTGTTTATTCCTTAAGTTCCCTCTCCTTTTAGGAGAGGGTTAGGGAGAGGTTAATTTATTTAACAACCCTCATCCCAACCTTCTCCCAGAGGGAGAAGGGGCGTAAGGATTTTAAACCACCAGGTTCACCAGCTTATTCGGCACAACAATTTCTTTCTTGGTCGGGCCAGTCAGGAACTGCTGCACTTCAGGCAGGGCTTTCGCCTGCGCCAGAATGTCATCTTTAGATGCATCTACCGGCACTTCCAGCTTGCCGCGCAGCTTGCCGTTAATCTGAACCACAATGATCTGCGTATTGCGGGCCAGCGCAGCCTCATCCACAGCAGGGAACAGCGCTGCCGTCAAATCAATGCCGAACTGGGTCAGTAAAGTCTGGCTCAAATGCGGTGCAAATGGCGCCAGCAGAGTCAGCAGCGCCGTGATGGATTCGCGCGCCACAGCCACATCATTGTCATTTTGGGCTTCAAACTTGTTGTTCGCATTCAGCAGTTCCATCATGGCCGCGATGGCGGTGTTGAAGGCGTGGCGGCGCTCAATATCGTCACCGACTTTCTGAATGGTTTCGTGCGTCTTGCGGCGCAGGTCTTGGGCCGCGGTTGAAAGCTGGGCTGCGTCAATGGCCGATGCAGAATTGCCTTTTTCAAGGAAGCCGGCAGCCAGGCGCCAAACGCGCTTCAGGAAGCGGTTAGAGCCTTCAACACCGGCATCCGACCATTCAAGCGACTGGTCAGGCGGAGCTGCGAACATCATGAATACGCGCGCTGTATCTGCGCCGTACTGGTCAATAATCGCCTGCGGATCAATGCCGTTGTTTTTCGACTTGGACATTTTTTCCTGGCCGCCCACCACAACTTCCTGACCGTCGCCGCTGTATTTTGCGGAAAGCACGCGGCCTTTTTCGTCTTTTTCAAGTTCGATGTCCGCCGGGTTGAACCAGGTTTTCTTGCCTGACTCCGCTTCACGGTAGAAAGTATCCGCCAGCACCATGCCCTGAGTGAGCAGGTTGGTGAACGGCTCATTGCCTTGCACCACGCCTTCATCGCGCATCAATTTATGGAAGAAGCGCGCATACAGCAGGTGCAGGATCGCATGCTCCACACCGCCGATGTACTGGTTCACCGGCAGCCAGGTTTGCGCCGCTTCAGGCTTGACCAGACCGCCGCTGAAGTCTGGAGATGCATAGCGCGCATAGTACCAGGAAGACTCTACAAAGGTGTCCAGCGTGTCGGTTTCACGGCGCGCATCGCCGCCGCAGCACGGGCACTGAGTTTCATAGAATTCAGGCATTTTATTCAATGGATTGCCTGAACCGTCCGGAACCACGTCCGTTGGAAGCACAACCGGAAGCTGCGCTTCAGGCACCGGCACCTGGCCGCATGTTTCACAGTTGACCATTGGAATTGGGCAGCCCCAGTAGCGCTGGCGCGATACGCCCCAGTCGCGCAGGCGGAACTGAACTTTAGAATTAGCCAGAGCTTGCGGTTCTAATTTTGCCAGGAAAGCATCGTAGGCGCCCTGCAAATCCAGGCCGTCAAATTCGCCGGAATTAACCAGCTTGCCTTCTTTAGAACCGTACCATTCCTGCCAGGCGGCTGCATCAAAGTCTGCATCATCTGCGCCTTTGGCATCAATCACTTGTTTGATGTTTAAGCCAAATTTATTGGCGAATTCAAAGTCGCGCTCATCATGCGCCGGAACCGCCATCACCGCGCCGGAACCGTAAGACATCAATACATAGTTGGCAATCCAAACCGGCACTTCTTCGCCAGTCACCGGATGCTTCACAGACAGGCCAGTCGCCATGCCTTTTTTCTCAGCAGTGGCCAAGTCCGCTTCCGCGACCGAACCCATGCGGCATTCTTCAATGAAAGCTTTGAGTTCTGGATTATTCTCCGCCGCTTTCAGCGCCATCGGGTGTTCCGCAGCCACAGCCACATAAGTCACGCCCATTAAGGTGTCGGCGCGCGTGGTGAAGACTGTTAAGCCGTCTGCATATACTTCAGGGCTGGCTGAAGGGAAGGTGATTTCCATGCCCTGCGAGCGGCCAATCCAGTTGCGCTGCATGGTCAGAACCTGCTGCGGCCAGCCATCTTTTAATGTATCTAAATCATCTAATAATTCTTGCGCATAGTCGGTAATGCGGAAGTAATACATTGGAATATCGCGCTTTTCCACCAATGCGCCTGAACGCCAGCCGCGGCCGTTTTCAACCTGCTCATTGGCCAGCACAGTCTGATCCACCGGATCCCAGTTCACGGTGGAAAGCTTGCGGTAGATCAGGCCCTTTTTATACAGCTGGACAAATAACCATTGTTCCCAGTGATAGTATTCCGGCGTACAGGTGGCGAACTCGCGGTCCCAATCCACCGAAAGGCCCAGCTTTTTCAGCTGGTCACGCATATAGGCAATATTTTCAAAGGTCCATTTTGCCGGGGCAACCTGATGCGCAATGGCTGCGTTTTCAGCAGGCAGGCCGAATGCATCCCAGCCCATCGGCTGCAGCACAGTTTCGCCTTTTAAGCGGTGGAAACGGCTGATGACGTCGCCGATGGTATAGTTGCGCACATGACCCATATGCAGTTTGCCGCTTGGATAAGGGAACATCGAGAGGATGTAGCGGCGCGGACCTTCTGCGGTGTCGGCAACTTTAAAGGTTTTGCGAGTTTCCCAATCCTGCTGGACGGCAGGTTCAATCGCACTGGCTTGATATTCAGGGTCAATGTGAGTAGTCATAAACGTAATATAAGAACAATGGTTAAAAAGTTTGTTGCACAGCATAGCGCAAAATATGCCTAAAAGTGAATTTTGCGCGGCTATTCTGCAGGAATAATCCTGAACAGCAGATCAGGCGGTTATTTTGCCTCTGAGGAAAGCGCCTGCCCTTGGCGCAATGCCGCTTGAGCTTCCTGATGCACCTGCTCTTTTTCCGCAGCAGCCTGCTGCGCTTCCTGCGCGGCGGCCTTGGCTTCAGGCTGCGCTTGGCTACCTGCCGCAGGCGCCGGCGCAGCGGCATTTTTCCAGCCGTAAGTTTCCACCTGGCCTTTTTTCTTGGCGCTTTTCGGCGGCGGCGCAGCGGTATAATGCGTCGAGCCTTTGGCATCGACCCACTTATAGAAATTTTGCGCAAAGCTGCTTTGCGCGCTCATAGCCAGCGCCAAAGCCACGGCTGCGCTCCCTAATTTAGCAAAAGGCATTTTCATGATGAATTCAGTTCCTTGATCCGGTCAGAAGCGCAGTTTTCAGCTGCGCAATAAGCTGAAATTTTGCGCCTTTTTTTGCGCTGATGCCATTCCTTTTTATGCCTTGCGGGATAGGCGGCGCAAAGCGCCGGCACTGCTGTAAAATTGCGCAGCTTTTATGGCCCGTCCAAGGAGGGCTGCTGCGCTGCAGACGGCAGGCAGCAGTATGGCTCAGGCTTAATTGATTAAAATTATTTATCTAATATATAAAAGAAATGAATAAGTTGGGCGGAAATGGAAAAGAATGAATGCGCTGATGCCGGCTGACGGGAACTGCGCCAAGCTTAAAAAATACCCGGTCTGTAAATAAACAGGAAAAAGCCAATTTTTAAACTTGACATTAATAGTTTAAACAACAAAAATGCTGTTTTAGTTTTATATGCCTTAGCCGATCACCCTTCGAATAAGTGTCATGTCATGCAATGGGCAGCTGCTCTAGCCGAGAAGCTGAACAAAGCGGATAAAACGGGCTTATCCCAGCGCGTTTTGGATCTCATACTGCTCAAACAGCAGTCGGATCGGAATTTTTTCCTATTGCTATGAAAACTATGAAATATGTGTGCTATAACAGTGCAGGCAGTCAATGAACGAAGCGCCGCAAGTGTCTCCCATTTTGCGGCTAAAAAAAGATTAGGGTGAATCACGTTGGAACTTTTATCTGGTGGTGAAATGCTTG
>NZ_JAVXCI010000089.1:0-13710 GCF_036659555.1 Acinetobacter sp. | reverse complement strand
CGCTCTACCGACTGAGCTATTGGAGAATCTGATGCGCATTTTAGGGATGAAAGCCGCAGCCGTCAACTAAATACTGTAGGGAAATGAATTGTTTGCTTTATAAATATTCACTTATGGGCGTGAAATAAAAAAATCACCCGCAATGGGTGATTTTTTATGCATAAAAATAAGAAATAGGTTATTTCTTATTTTTCAACGCCAGCAGCCTGACCGGCATATTTAGCATTTGCATAGTCCCAGTTCACCAGGCTTTCCAGGAAAGTCTTGATGTATGCAGGGCGCGCATTGCGGAAATCGATGTAGTAAGCGTGTTCCCAAACGTCAATCGTCAGCACGGCAACTTTGCCGTGTGCAAGCGGGGTGTCAGCATTAGATGTTTTAAGGATAGACAGATTGCCGTTTACTTCGTCAGCAACTAGCCAAGCCCAGCCTGAACCGAATTGAGTTGTTGCAGCAGCAGCAAACTCTTCAGCGAATTTTTCATAAGAGCCGAAAGCTTCATCAATTTTAGCTGCCAAAGCGCCAGTCGCTTTGCCGCCGCCATTTTTCGCCATGCAGTTCCAGTAGAACGTATGGTTCCAAACTTGCGCAGCATTGTTGAAAACACCCGCTTTAGCTGCATCGCCGGCAACAGCCTTGATGATTTCTTCTAAGGTTTTGCCTTCAAGCTCAGTGCCGGCAATCAGGTTGTTTAAGTTAACAACATAAGTATTGTGGTGCTTATCGTGATGATATTCTAAAGTTTCTTTGCTGATGTGCGGAGCAAGATCTTCGTAGCCGTAAGGTAGGGCAGGTAAAGTAATCGTTGTCATGTGTTTCAATTCCTTGCATTTTGCTGGGTTTTGACATTAAGCGGCTTTATTGTAATAGATTCTTGGCCGAAATTGCGCATTGCTTATAAATAAGAATACAGAATAAGGCCTGAATTTATCCCGATAAAGAAAAATGCCAAAATCAGGCTTCAACTAAATTAAATCGGATTGTTTAATTCGAAATAACTATACTCAATATTGAACTGTTCTGAAATAGCTTTTGCCAAGCGCTGAACGCCATGGCGCTCGGTCGCATGGTGGCCGCAGGCATAGTAATGCACATTCAGCTCTTTCGCTTCATAGAAAGTGCGCTCACTGACTTCGCCTGAAATGTAGGCATCGCAATGCTGTTCCGCCGCCTTTGAAATGTAGTCCTGCGCGCCGCCCGTGCAGAAGCCCACTTTCTGAATGAATGCCGGAGCTGCCGGCAGGTGAATTGCATTAAAGCCCAGGCGCGCTGATGCAAAGGCTTGAAATGCTTTTGGCGCCATCGGCTGCTTTAAATAGCCGATATTGCCAACCGGATTGCGCTCGCTTGGGTCCAAAGCTTCAATATTTTCCAGTTCCAGCAGATCAGCAATGGCGGCATTGTTGCCCAGCACAGGGTGGCTGTCTAAGGGCAGGTGATAGGCGGCCAAAGAAATATCGTGCTGAATTAAGGTTTTAATGCGTTTTCCACGCATGCCGGTAATGGGATAGGCCTCGCCTTTCCAAAAATAGCCGTGATGCACCAGTAGCAGGTCGGCGCCTTGCGCCACGGCAGCCTCAATGGCATCCTGCGATGCGGTGACGGCGCATACAATTTTGCGGACTTCGGATTTGCCTTCAATCTGCAGGCCATTGGGCGCATAGTCTTTAAATTCGTGCGCTTTTAAAGCCTGATCGCACCACTGAATAATGTCGTTTAACTGAGCCATCTGCATTCCGCCAATTCAAAATCAAATTTTACTATTTAAACATGCATTTAATTGTAACTAAAGCAGCACAAAATTCTGCGTTTTTTTTAAAGGAAGGCTGAAAATTTGCATTACAATACGGCTTAAATGATTGAGCCATCAACAAATAAAAAATTTTAGAGGATACAGCCGTGCGCCGGACGTTTACGTGGTTACCTTGGGTGTTGCTGATAGTTGTCATTATTGGCTTTTTGGGCTGGCAGCAGCTGCAGAAGCCCAAAGCGCCTGTTTCTCCAGACGGGGTGAAATTGCCCGCAGAAAAAGTCGAGCCGCTGATTGATACTTCCCGTGCAGGCGGTGTCGTATCGTACAGCGCAGCGGTTAAAGTGGCAGCGCCGGCAGTGGTGAATATCTTTACCACGCAAAAAGTCAAGCAGCTGGATCATCCTTTGCTGAATGATCCGGCATTCCGTGAGTTTTTCGGCAATCAGCTGCCGGATCAGCTCAAGCAGGATCCGAATGAAAACAGTTTGGGTTCAGGGGTGATTGTCCGCCCGGACGGCTATATTCTGACGAATAATCATGTGATTGCTCAGGCAGATCAGATTATTGTGGCATTGAATGACGGGCGCCGGGCCGAAGCCAGAGTGGTCGGCACCGACCCGGATACCGACCTTGCGGTGATTAAAATTGAAATGGATCAGCTTCCTGTGCTGCCATTCAAGCTCAGCGGCAATGAAGTCGGCGATGTTGTGCTGGCGATTGGCAACCCGTTTGGCGTAGGCCAAACCGTAACGCAGGGCATTATTTCTGCAACTGAGCGTTCAGACTTGGGCATCAACACCTATGAAGACTTTATTCAAACCGATGCAGCCATTAACCCGGGCAATTCCGGCGGCGCGCTGATTGATGTTGCGGGCAACCTGATTGGCGTGAATACAGCAATTTTCTCGCAATCCGGCGGCTCATTGGGCATCGGTTTTGCCATTCCTGCAAAAATCTGCCAGCAAGTGCTGAATGCGATTTTGAAAGATGGCCGTGTTGTGCGCGGCTACTTAGGCATCAGCCTGCTGCCCATTGAGCAGGAGAATGTCTTTGCGCCGAAAGAACAGGGCGTTATTGTGGCGCATGTGCAGCCGAATGGCCCGGCCGCCAAAGCAGGCTTGAAGCGCGGTGATAAAATTCTGAAAGTGAATAATGAAGTGATTACTTCAGCATCGCATTTAATCAATTATGTGGCTTTGCAGGCGCCGAACAGCACGGTTGAGGTGTCGATAGAGCGCAATAAGCAGCCGATGACGCTGGCGGTCACCATTACCGAAAGAAAAGCGCAGGAGCAGAATGCGGAGTCGCAATATATTCCATTGCCGCGCTGATTGCTGCTGAGTAAAGAATCCCTCCATGCGGGGGATTTTTTATGCGCAGCTGTCTTGTCCCTGCCAAAGCGCTTATCCGCCATTTGCCTGCAGAATTAACCGAGCTGGGCTATCGTGAGCTTTGAGGTGCATGAATTTTTTACAGTTTTAATGTTTATTGGATTCAGCCTGCAGCCGCCACAGGCTGCGCGGTAAAAGCAGCCAAAGTTAAAAGCGATGGGAAAATGAGGCAGCGCATACTCTAAAGCGTAAGCGCGCATAAATCATCTGCCGTTTTTGCGTTAAAAAACCTATAGAGCTGTTTGCAATAGAGATTTAAACGCTATTTTAAAAACCGCGCTGTTGTAATGCGGGTAAAAATGCGGGACAGTGCTGAGGCGATTCTTTACTATGATGAAAACTGATGGATGATCTGGCGCTGAATATGCTGAAACTGATTGCGGAAGACTTTATACAGGAAGATAAAATTGACCTTGTGCTTCCCTTATACAAAGAGCTGGTAGAAAAGACCCGGGCTGAGCCGGGGTGCATTTCATATGAGCTGCATCAGGACATCAAGATGAAAGGCCATTTCATCTTCATTGAAGAGTGGACGGGCCGCACAGCTTTGGATGCGCATGTTGCGTCTGAGCATTTTCAGCGCTTGGTGCCCCAGATTGATCAGTATCAAACCAGGCAAGGGCGCTTCACGCATATGCGCAGCTTAGAATTTTAAGTTGCATTCTTTATTTCATTTCTGATTGAAAATTAGTATCTTATTCCCGCAGTTTTGGGAGATATCATGAAAAAAATATTTTTAGCTGGAGCGTTGGGTCTTGGGCTTGCAGGATGCACATCAATTCAAGTGAAGAGTGCTGAGGGTTTCCAGCCGCAAACGGTTAGGCAAATATGCGTTATTAGGAATCCGAAAGTTACGGTGAATGGCTTTGAAGAGTCTATTGTGCGCAGCTTTGCCAGATACAATATCAGCGCGCGGATTTATCCGGAAAACTCCAAGCCGGCGCTGTGCGAAACGGTCATGCAATATACCGCTTTGCGCACATGGGATATTGTGACCTATCTGAGCTATGCAAAATTTACATTAACGAAAGACGGCCGAACAGTTTCTGAGGCGGAATTCCGGCTGAAAGGGAAAGGCGGACTGGCATTGAATAAATGGCGCAGCACCGATGTGAAAATTGATGAGCTGGTAGATGAGCTTGTTGGGGGGAACAGCAAATAAGCGCTGCCTTTTAGGGGCTGACATGGAAGGCGCTTGGCGGAAATGCAGCAAATACCTGCTGGAATTTCCGTTGTTCTGCCTTGCAGGAATGGCCATTCTGCAAGGGGGATATTCAGGCATGGGCGCTTAATGCGCGCAAAAGGCCTGATTGAAGTACTCAAACAGCTGCGGCGTTTGCAGCCATAAAGCGATTGCCAGCGCGAATAAGGCAATTAAAGCGCCAGCGATTGCCAGCTTTAATCCAAGCATTGAATCAGTCATGAACTACATGCTCCTCAGTTACAAACAGGTGCACCAGCACGCCAAATACGCTCAGTACAATAGAACCGGCCCAAATCATATTATAGTTGCCGGTCATGTCATGGTTCAGGCCGCCCAGCCAGCCGCCGAAGAACGAGCCGATCTGATGGGTGAAAAATACAATGCCGCTGAGCGTGGTCAGGTATTTAACGCCAAACATATTGGCGACAATGCCATTGGTTAAAGGCACAGTTGACAGCCATAATAAACCCATAATGACGCCGAATGCGTAAATTGTCCATAGGCTTAAAGGCAGCGTCAAAAATCCGATAATGGTTAAGCCGCGCAGCCCGTACAGCCACATCAGTAAATGCGGCTTGGAGAATTTCCCGCCCAGCCAGCCGGCGCTGTAAGTGCCGACAATATTAAACAGGCCGACAAGGGCAAGGAAAATAGTGCCGGTGGCTGCGCTATAGCCGTGATCAATTAAATAGCCGGGCAGGTGAATGCCGATGAACACCACCTGAAAGCCGCAGACAAAAAAGCCCAGCGCCAAGAACCAGAACGGTCTATGGTTTTTCGCAATGACTAAAACATCTTTAAAGCTTAGGCTGGGCTTATTCTGTGCTGAATTTGCGCTGGGCGCAACATACATCGGCGCTTTCAGCATCCAGGCCAAAGGCACAATTAAAGCCGCTAAAACTGCGCTGACCGCAAGGGCTGCCGACCAGCCAATGCTTTGCAGTAAAAGCAGGGTAGAGGGCAGCATAATAAACTGGCCAAAAGACCCGGCTGCGCTGGCAATCCCCATCGCCATGCTGCGCTTGTCTGGATGCGCGGCGCGGCCTACGGCGGAAAGCAGCACTGGAAAAGATGTTGCGGAAAGCGCAAGCCCCAGAATTAAGCCGGCACTGAAGTTCAGCAGCGCGCTGGTGGAGCTGACCGCCATCAGCAGCAGGCCAATGCTGTATAAAGCCCCGCCAACTGCAACCACCACTTTGCTGCCGTATTTATCGGCAAATGCGCCGGTAATGGGCTGCACGGCGCCCCAGATTAAATTCTGCATGGCAATGGCAAGGCTGAAGACATTATGCCCCCAGCCAAATTCATGGCTCATGGGCACCAGATACAGGCCAAATGCATGGCGGATGCCCAGTGACAAAGCCAAAATAATGGCGCTGCCAATCAGCATGTAAATAAGAGGTCGGGAAAAACGGCTGTCGGTCATAAGCTTCCATGCGCTGTGCGGTAAGCCTATGTTATTCTATTCATTCTGTGGAAGCGATTAAATAAATTTCACCATGCGATAAAATTTTGTTATGTGTGCATGTGGCGGAAAAAGGCGGCTTTTAAGCAGGCTAATTCGCTGATTTGCGTAACTAAAGTCTATATTACGAATAATTTCCTATAAAATATGCTCTCAGTGGGTTTTTGGCGTATTAACTATTTAGGTGGTTGATTCTAGCGCTTGCATTGCCTCATTTTTCCTTTAGAAGTTTAAATGCCTTTGCGCAGGCAGATCCTACTTTAGCAAGACCCAAAGCAGCAAAAGTCTTTTGTTGCCCATACACGGCATCTAGAGCCAGTTTTAAGCACTGCTTTAAAATGCAGCGCAAGGATGGGCAACGTGCGGCGTCCCTGCCGCACTCGCGTATCCAAAGTTTATTTTACTCAATGGCCTAGGAAACTCAAAGCTGAATGGATTTTCGCGGAGTCGTTTAAGAAAGCTTAGCCATCATATAGCTGAGTTTTGAAACCTGTACCATGCATAATTTCCCATAAAATATGATTTCACTAGGTTTTGGGTACGGCAGCTATTTAAGTAATTAACTATATTCAGGCGCTGGATGGCCATGCTTTGCCTTGCCTGATTGCAGGCGGCTCAGCGGCGGAAACAGAAAAGCGCTGAAAGCATTTCACATCCTCACTGATTTTTTTGTACAATAGGCGCAGTATTGATTGAGTGAATCACATGAGCACCCAAAATCCTCCCAAGAAAAAAGTTGCGGTGAAACTGCCGTTTCCTGTGGCCGGCGCTGATCAGGCGCAGCAAGATTCTGTGCATAATCAGGTGCGTCCGAAACCTGAAAACTATGCTGACCGCACTTGGATGCCGCCGCGCGGCACGCGCCGCTCCATGGGCAAGCGCTGATAAAAAGACCTGCAGAATATGCAGGTTTTTTTATGTCCAGCTGCGCCCGCTATTGCGGATTCAGCCTTGCATAATACTGTTTCTTTTGCATATACATATGCTTGTCAGCGCGCCTTAAAGTGTCTTCAATGCGTTCATTGGGTCTGGAACTGGCATGGCCAACCGACAGGCTGATGGGGTGGATGGAGTGATACTGATTATCGATCAGCATGAGTTCATGCAGGCTCCGCAGGCTGCTTTGCAGTGAAGCCTCATCCGCATTCGGCAGCAGCACCACAAATTCATCGCCGCCGATTCTGGATGCAGTGTATTGTGTATTCTGAATCAGCTGCGTAAGCACGTTCCCCATGCGCCTCAGCTGCTCATCCCCGGCATCATGGCCAAAATGGTCATTAATTTCCTTCAGGCCGTTCAGGTCAATAAAAATGCAGGAAACCGGGCGCTGCAGATTGCGTTCCAGCCGGTTCACCTCTTCGGTATAGAATGTGCGGTTAAACAGCTTGGTTAAAACATCATGCTTGCCTAAGTATTCCAGATAATTTTCCGCTTTTTTCCGCGCAGTAATGTCCACCAGCGCAACCTGCACCGTGCTCCATGTATCTTCATAGCCGGGGAAAACGGCAAACTGCAGCAGCACATGGCGGATGCTGCCGTCCAGCGCGTAGTTCACCGCTTCATGCTGATGATGAATTTTTCCTTGCCACAGGTCGATCAGCTGGTGTCTGAAAGTCTGGGTCATTTCATTGCTGAAAATCTTATGGGTGTTTTTCAGCAGGGTGTCTTTGTCCGGCGCGCCGAATAAATTCAAAGTCGCCTGATTGACATCGGTAATGACGATGTCTTTGATGCACTGCTGAATGAAGTCCGGATGCACATCCAGAAATGTGCTGAAATCTTCAATGCCGATGGCGCGCAGCTGATCCAGCTTAGTCTTAATGCTGCTGAAATCTTCAACCCAAAGCGAAGTTGGGGAAAAGTTGAAGCGCGCTTCCGCCAGCTGGCGGTTTTTCTCCGCTAAGCGCCGGGCATTCTGATAAGGGGTGATGTTTTCCGTGCTGATCAGGACTTGCGACCAGTCATGCTCATATTCCGGCAAAATGGTGCAGCGCAGCTGAATATCCAGGCGCTTGCCGGCAATCGTGTAATTGACCGCGGTGTTGATGAAATGCGTCTTGCCTTCCCACAGCTGCGCCAGTTCATCAATATGCGTCAGCAGCATGTCTTGCTGGAAAATCTGGCCTAAATTTTCACATAAATGCTCGAAATGGCTGGCTTCATAGAGTTCCAGCGTCCGGCTGTTGACCTGAATGATTTTAATTTTTCTGGCGCATTCCAGCACTTTGGCTTGATTGTCCAGCAGGTACTGGCGCAAATCCTGTATGCCTTGCTGGCGCCAGCAGTCCAGCTGCTGCTTAACGGCGCTGAAGTCCTCAAGCCATAGGGGAATGGGGGACATATGAAAAATCGGATTGTCATTCAGGGTCATAGCAGGCCTCTATTCCAGTATCGCTTCAGCAAAGCGAAAGATAATATTCATACCGCGGGCTGCTGCGGCAGCCGGGGAAACAAAAAAGCCAATCAATACTGGCTGGCTTTTCAGGAGGCTATTTGCGCGCGCGGCTGGCGGACTTTGGCGGGGCAATCTCGCGCTTGCCGAGCCAGACATCGGCAAAATCCATCTCGTTAATGCCGTACAGCTCAAGCAGGGCCAGAATCACGCTGCCAAACAGCTTTGCGCCCTCAGCGTCGTTTTGCCATGCAAAGCCTTTATCTTTCAGGGCGTATAAAATATCTTCAATTTCAAAGATGCGGTCGCGGCCATTGCTGTCGGTCGGGTAGATCTGCGTGTTTAAAATAATTTTAGCCGCGCTTTTTTCATTTTCAGATAAATCCAGCGCATCAATCACTTCATCCGCCTGCGCGGCAAAAATCACCTGATCGGTAAATACCGCCTGCAGGAAGCGCTGCGTCAGCTTCGGCAGGGCTTTTTCAACAAAAGGGCGGAATGAGGCAGGAAAAATCACATTATGTGAAATGCCTTTAAACATCGGGGCAATTTCTTCAACTTTGTAGCCCGCCACGCCGCAGCCGACAGAGGTCAGGAAATATTTGGTTTTCGGATGGTGCTTGGTATAAATTTTAAAGTCGTCAACATAATGCTGAATTTGCGACAGCGGCATTTGCTGCAGGTGCTCATTCATAGTCGGAATGGCGAAGCTTTGCCCGGCCCAGCCGCGGCCTACGCCTTTGACCGCGCCAAAGTGCTGATGCGCGGTCTTTGCGGCGCCGCCGGCATGCGTGCCCGCCATGTTGCTGCCAAAAACAAAGACCGTATCTTCAGGCAAGCTTTTAACGATGCTTTCGTCATGATAATGGTAAGTCATTATAATTCACTTCAGCTGAGGTTTTATATCATGGTGCAATTGCTTAGGCGCTTGGTCAAGTCATGAACACAGTTATTTTGCTTATTTAAAAGAATTTATTGCAAGGCCTTGAGGGAGAGCGGTGGATTTGAAGTTAGCCAGCGCGCTTGATGCGGTAAAAGCTGGAGATGTACTGCTGTACCGGGTCAGCCTGCCGCCGGCCGGTTTGGCGGAATTGAAAAACAATTCAGTTTCAGCATTGCATCAGTCAAATTTGCCCTCATACAGTTGAGATGAATCAGCAGCGGATTAGCCGAATATTATGAGTGATAGCCAGCCATTTGAATTAGTCACCAATTTTGCGCCTGCCGGCGACCAGCCGCAGGCCATCGAAAAACTAGTGCAGGGCGTGGAAAAAGGCTTGCGCGACCAGCTGCTGCTGGGGGTGACCGGCTCAGGCAAAACCTATACCATGGCTAATGTGATTGCGCAGACGCAGCGCCCGGCCATTGTCATGGCGCATAATAAAACGCTGGCAGCGCAGCTGTATGGCGAATTCAAGGCATTTTTCCCCAACAATGCGGTGGAATACTTCGTCAGCTATTATGATTATTATCAGCCCGAAGCCTATGTGCCGTCTTCGGACACGTTTATTGAAAAAGATTCTTCGATTAATGACCACATTGACCAGATGCGACTTTCCGCCACCCGCGCGCTGCTGGAGCGTCGCGATGCGATTATTGTTGCGTCGGTGTCGGCCATTTATGGCCTGGGTGACCCCAACGCCTATATGAGCATGCTGCTGCATGTGGTGCAGGGCGACCGGCTGAACCGTGACGATATCATCCGCCGCCTGGTGGAAATGCAGTACAGCCGCAATGAGCTGGAGTTCCTGCGCGGCACCTACCGCATCCGCGGTGAAATCCTGGATATTTTTCCGGCTGAATCAGATCAGCATGCCATCCGCATCGAACTGTTTGATGATGAGGTGGATTCGATCCGCTGGTTTGACCCGCTGACCGGCAAAATGATCCGCAAAGTGCCGCGCGTCACCATTTATCCGAAAAGCCATTATGTGACGCCCAAAGACAATCTGACCCGCGCCATTGGCACCATCCGTGAAGAGCTGACAGAGCGTTTGGGCTTTTTCCGCGCTAATGATAAGCTGCTGGAAGCGCAGCGCATTGAGCAGCGCACGCGCTATGATCTGGAAATGATGCAGCAGCTGGGCTATACCAACGGCATTGAAAACTATTCGCGGCATTTGTCTGGCCGGCCCGCCGGCGAGGCGCCGCCGACGCTGTTTGACTATGTGCCGGATGACGCGCTGCTGATTATTGATGAGTCGCATGTGACTGTGCCGCAGATTGGCGCCATGTATAAAGGCGACCGCTCGCGCAAGGAAAATCTGGTGAATTACGGCTTCCGCCTGCCCAGCGCGCTGGACAACCGCCCGATGAAGTTTGAAGAATGGGAGCGCATTGTTCCTGCCACAATTTATGTCAGCGCGACGCCGGCGAGGTATGAGCTGGAAAAATCAGAACAGATTGTAGAGCAGGTGGTGCGCCCGACGGGCCTGATTGATCCGGAAATTGAAATCCGCCCGGTGCTGACTCAGGTGGATGACGTGCTGTCAGAAATCAATAACCGCAAGGCGCTGAATGAGCGCGTGCTGGTGACCACCTTAACCAAGCGCATGGCGGAAGATTTAACCGCGTATTTAAAGGAATACGGGGTGAAAGTCGCCTACCTGCATTCGGATATTGATACCGTCGAGCGCACTAAAATCATTCATGAGCTGCGTTCCGGCGTTCATGATGCCTTGATCGGCATCAACCTGCTGCGTGAAGGGCTGGATATGCCGGAAGTATCCTTGGTGGCGATTCTGGACGCAGACAAGGAAGGCTTCCTGCGTTCCGAGCGCTCGCTGATTCAAACCATTGGCCGGGCCGCGCGCAACCTGAATGGCAAAGCGATTCTATATGCAGACCGCATGACCGATTCCATGCAGAAAGCCATTGATGAAACTGACCGGCGCCGCGCCAAGCAGATTGCGTTCAATGAGGAGCACGGCATTGTGCCGCGCAGCGCAGTGCGTCAGGTGGTGAAAGACTTGGATGATGGCGAAGCGCTGTATGAAGATCCAATTGACGCGGAAATTGCTGGTCAGGCGCAAGCCCTCAGCGCAGATGAGCGCCATTTAATGTCTGATCCGAAACTGTTTGCCAAGCATTTGTCCAAGCTTGAAAAGGAAATGCTGAAAGCGTCAAAAGAGCTGCAGTTTGAACAGGCTGCCCGCCTGCGCGATGAAATTTTACGCTTGAAAGCGCATATGCTGCAGTAAGCCCTGCTGCGGGAGCTGTCTTTAAAACTTATTGAAAATCATTACATAACCTAGACAGTCAGGAGGTTTTTTACGCGCTATCTTAAATTATCGCTTCTGATTGAAACGTGAAAACAAGACGCTGAGGGTATTAGAATTATGGCTGCGAAAAACCTCCCGAATGCGGGGATGAAATTGGCGAAAATTGCCGTGGGCGGCGCGATTTTGGTTGGCTTGGGCATGGTGGCGATGGCTTATGCGCAGGCCAAGCCGCTGCAGGTGGCCGAAAAAATTGAATTGGATAAATATTTAGGGGTTTGGTATGAAGTCGCGCGCAAGCCGATGCCTTTCCAGAACAAATGCGAGCGTGATGTCACGGCAACCTATACCTTGAATGAAAACGGCAATCTGCAGGTGGATAACCGCTGTATTATGGCCGGCGGCAAGCAGGTGCATTCGGTGGGGGAAGCTTTTGTGCAAAATGCGCCGTTTAACAGCAAGCTGAAAGTCAGTTTTCTGCCGGAAGCCGTGCGCTGGCTGCCAGCCGGGCGCGGCGATTACTGGATTTTAAAAATTGATGAAGATTATCAGACGGTGCTGGTGGGCGAGCCGCGCCGCAAATATTTATGGGTGCTGTCGCGCACGCCGCATCCAGACCCGCAGGTAGTTAATGAATATTTGGATTATGCAAAATCAGCCGGCTATGACCTGAAAGACCTTATACGGACCAAGCAGAGCGGAAAATAAGTTCAATTTTCAGCTTATTATTCAAAACCATGCTTAGGCATGGTTTTTCCTTTGCGGAAACGCCGGCCTGCAGCCCGCTTGAAAATTCAGGCGCTGCAGCGCGGAGATCTGCGCAGTAAATTTAGAGGTGAGAGATGTATAAGGGCGTTGCCTTGTCAGTATTGGCATCGGCCACTTTTGGGGTGCTGTATTTTTATACCCAGTTTTTAAAGCCTCTGGACAGTGAGCAGACTTTTGCCTGGCGCATGCTGGCAACGCTGCCGTTTTTAACCCTGTTTATGTGGAAGTCTGGCGACTTAAAGCATGTTGCGGACATTTTTAAGCGGATTTTCCGGCAGCCGTGGATGCTGCCGTGGCTGATTTTCAGCTCGGTGCTGTGCACCACCCAGCTCTGGCTGTTTTTATGGGGTCCAATTAACGGGCGCGGCCTGCAGGTGTCGCTTGGGTATTTTCTCTTGCCCCTGGTGATGGTACTGGTTGGCTGCGTGCTGTATAAGGAAAAGCTGACCCGCTGGCAGCAGGCGGCCGTTGCATTGGCGGTGCTGGGTGTTGGCCATGAAATATGGCGCATCGGCGGCATTGCCTGGGAAACGCTGTATGTTGCGTTGGCCTATCCCTTGTATTTTTTCATGCGCCGTGTGCTGAAAACCGACCACTTGGGCGGCTTCTGGTGGGATTTATTCTTAATTCTGCCGGCGGCCTGCTATTTAGGCTTTGTTCACAGCGACAGCATGGCGCTGCTGCTGGATTATACCCATTTGATCTGGGCGGTGATTGGCCTGGGCTTTTTAAGCGCGCTGGGCTTAGGCAGCTACATACTGGCCAGCCGCTACCTGCCTTTTGTGATTTTCGGCCTGCTGAGCTATCTGGAGCCGGTTTTGCTGGCTTTCGCTTCAATCATGATGGGGGAGCGCGTAGCGGCATCTGAATGGCTGACTTATATTCCAATTTGGCTGGCAGTGGTTTTGCTGGTGATTGAAGGCTGCCTGCATCTCATCAGGCAGAAGCGCAATGCGCATATGCTGAACCGCAACATTGAAAATGTGCAGAAGCGCTTGGAATCTGAATAGGGCGGTTTTTGGGTAATCGCTTGTGGATTGCCGGTTTTATTCAGGCGGCCGGAGAGCGCAGCGGCATTGAAGGCTGCGCTGTTTCCCGGCCATTAATTTTGGCCTGAAGCCTGCAGCAGCGCCCAAGGCGGAAAAGTGATGCAGTGAATTGAATTGAATTGAATTGAATTGACTTGGTGATGATTGCGGTTGTTTATCATCGTTTGTTTGATAAAGGAGCAAGTAAACAAAAAAGCGGAAAAATAGTTCAAACTGCCTGTAAAAATCTTTTTAAAAGCAAAATCATAAAAATAATTACAACTATTTTATAAAATTATAGTGAATATCGGGGAAAATAGGCGCATCGAATCGGCTTTTGGATTCTATCTTGCTGATAATTCCATTACAATTGTCGGGTTTTGAAATTTATGCCTAGACATACTATCTAATTAGAGGACGTATCTGTGAGCAAAGAGACTATCATCGCCCTACATGCAGAGCACCAAGGTCGCTGGAAAAACCGTGAAGAA
>NZ_JAVXCI010000088.1:0-13932 GCF_036659555.1 Acinetobacter sp. | reverse complement strand
GCAAAAACAGTCCATTTCAAAGACCACCGCTTCGCCTTGCACTGCAAACAAAGCACTGCTTTGTTTTGCCGCTCCGCCTTGCGCTTCAAATAAAAGCAGTGCTTTTATTCTTGCTCAGGTTGCGGATGACGCTTCCGTGTATCAAATAAAGTCCAGAATTTAAAAAGAAAATGCCAGTCAGTTTCTTAACTGACTGGCATTACTCATGACTGAGGCTTTTTTAGCGTTTATTTCCGGCTTTGCATTACCAGATGTCAGAATCAACCTTGTCTTTATATTGAGGATGATTGTCCAGCTTAAACACCGGCTCTTTTACGCCGAGTTTCAGCTGCGAAGTATAGTCCTTCAACAGCATCAGCAGGAATGGAGTCAGCAGCAGAATGGAGAACAGGTTAATGCTGGCCATAATGCCCATGAACAGATCCGCCATATTCCAAATCAGCGGCACGCTCATGACTGAACCGAAATACACCATCAGCAAAACGAACACGCGGAACGTGAACATGACTTTGGCATTGTTATTCAGGAACTGCACATTGCCTTCGGCATAGGCATAGTTGCCAATCACCGAAGAATAGGCAAACAGGAACAGAATAACCGCCAGGAAGTCATCGCCCCAGCTGCCGATTTGGCTTTCCAGCGCCATCTGCGTCAAGGCCACGCCTTCAAAGCCGGCATTTTCATACAGGCCGGAAGCCAGAATAATGATGGCCGTGCATGAACACACCACGAAGGTATCAACAAATACCCCCAGCATTTGCACCAGGCCCTGATTAACAGGGTGCTTCACATCTGAAGCCGCCGCCGCATTCGGCGCAGAACCCATGCCGGCTTCATTTGAGAACAGGCCGCGCTTAATGCCCATCATCATAGCCATAGACACCATGGCGCCAAAAAAGCCGCCAGCCGCCGCGTCAAATTCAAAAGCCTTGCTGAAAATCAGCTTGAAAATATCCGGCAGAATCTGGAAATTGATGACGGCAATATACAAAGCCACAGCCAGATACAGCGCTGCCATCAGCGGCACAAAGCTTTCAGCGACTTTGGCAATGCGCTTGATCCCGCCAAAAATAATCAGGGCAGTCATCAGCACCAGAAACAGGCCAACCCATGAAACCACCAGATGCAGGCCGCCAAGCTCCAAGGTCAGATTGGCCTTGTCCCAGCCCCAGGCATGCGAAGTTGCGCCGGTAATGGCATTGGCCTGCACAGCATTGAAGACAAAGCCGTAAGTGAAGATCAGCGTGACTGCAAACAGCGCGCCCAGCCATTTCTGCTTCAGGCCTTTGGTAATGTAATACGCTGGCCCGCCGCGGAACTGCTGATTTTCAGTGTCCCGCACTTTAAACAGCTGCGCCAGCGAGGATTCCACAAATGCTGAACTCATGCCTAAAAATGCGGTTACCCACATCCAGAATACGGCGCCCGGGCCGCCAATCGCAATGGCAATCGCAACGCCTGCAACGTTGCCCACCCCGACACGGCTGGCTAAGCCGGTGACAAAGGCCTGAAACGGCGTAATGCCGTGGTCATCATCGCCTGCCTTGCGGCTGTTTTTCATCACCTTGAGGCTGTGCGCAAATAAGCGCAGCTGCACGGCGCCCGTAATCACGGTATAGAAAATGCCGACCGCAACAAGGAAAATAACCAGAAAGTCCCATAAGGGGCCGTTCAGTTTATTTACCCAGGCAAGCAAGGCTTCATTTAATTGTTCATTCACTGTGAATCCCTCTACAGCCTAAATATTTACAAGCTTTAAAAAAGCCCTATACAAGGCTTTTTTTAAGGCCACCCGCTATGCGAAGAACTTAAGAATAAGCTGAATCACGGTCGCGTTAATAAGGTCGACAAAGAATGCGCCGCATAGGGGCACAATCAGGAAGGCTTTATGCGATGGACCATACATATTGGTAATCGCCTGCATGTTGGCAACCGCTGTCGGCGTTGCGCCCATGCCGAAACCGCAATGCCCCGCCGCCAGTACCGCCGCATCATAGTTTTTGCCCATAACGCGGAAGGTAATGAAGGCCGCATACAGCGCCATTGTCAGCGTCTGCGCGCCAAGGATCACGACCAGCGGGCCAGCCAAATCCGCCAATTGCCACAGCTTCAATGAAAGCAAGGCCATGGCCAAATACAGCGACAGTGACGCGTTGCCGAATACATCAATGGCGCGGTCAAAAATCTGCACTTTGAAAATGCCTTCAAGGATATTGCGCAGCAGAACGCCGCCCGCCAGCGCCCAGACAAAGGTCGGAAGCTCAAACATGGTGCCTTTGCTGTAGCCGGTCATAAATTCGGCAAAAGCCAAACAGCCGGCAAACAGGCCCAATGTAGTGATGGCGTTGTCTGCGGTAATCAGGCGCACGCGGTGCGGATATTCAAACGGCACATATTCAGTCGAGTTGATATCCGCCAGCGGCGTGTCATCGCTCTTCTTAATTTGCTCATTGGTGCGCGGCGTGGCCAATTCATAGCGGTTAATCAGCAGTTTAGCCAGCGGGCCGCCAATAATGCCGCCAATGATCAGGCCGAATGTCGCGCTTGCCATGCCCAGCGCCAGCGCGCCTTGAATGCCGTGCTGGGTTTCCAGAATTGAGCCCCATGCGCCAGCAGTGCCGTGGCCGCCCGTTAAGGTGATAGAGCCTGCAATCAGGCCAATCAGCGGGTCAATGCCCAGCAAAGTCGCCAGGCTGATGCCGACAAAGTTCTGCACCACAATAAATGAAGCGACTGCGATCAGGAAAACAACCAGTCCCAGGCCGCCCTCCCGGAGTTTGGAGAAGTTAGCGCTTAAGCCAATGGAAGCAAAGAAAATCAGCATAAAGCTGGTTTGCAGCTGGCTGCTGGTGGTAATGCTGTACCCCCATAAACTATGCACAATCAGGGAGACGACTGCGGCAACCAGACCGCCTGCAACCGGTTCCGGAATGTTATAGCGCTTTAAAAAATCAATTTTATTAACCAAAAACCGTCCGAGCAGTAAAACAATAACCGCGGCGATTAAGGTGTAAAAGGCATTAAAAGTAAATTCCATAATAATAGTCCATACAGATTATGGTTCATTCCTGCTTTAGAAAAGCAAACACGGATTTCATGCAGAAATCAATAACAATTGAATCAGCTATGTTAGCTGCATTGTCCTTGCTTACAGCAGCAAGTCAGGCCCATCTGATGCTTCACTCAGCAAATAGCGGCGGTCTGCATTTCAGTAAAATGCGGCGCAAAAAAATAACTGGACACAGGCTGCCGTCAATTCTATGAATTAAAAGCAGGCCTTCAGCGTTCCATATTTCAGCTAAAAGCTTTTGTGTAACCATCAATATGAATAAAAGTGCGACATTATGCAGTTTTTTTATAGAAAATCTTTATTTTTTTACAATTTTTTCTGCCGGCGGCGGCCAGCGCGCTTACAGATGCATGCTTATTAAAAGCCTGCTGCTGCTTGTTCCATAATCCAAATTATAAAATATCAATAATAAAAACAGGAGCATAGTGCTCCTGTTTTTTTCTTAAAAAGCTTACAGCTGCAATTAGAAGCTGTATTTCGCCATTAAGCCTACGCGCTCATCATTAAATGATGTTCCGGCAAAGTTTTTACGCTTGCCATTCACATATTCAACGCCTAAATCAATCGGCTTCGCTGGAGAATAAATCACATTCAGCCATGCTTGCTGCACTTCTTCGTTGGCATTCGCGCTCAATGCAGATTTGGCATATTTAGTGCCGTCATCAGCAAATAGTGCGCCATACGCTAAAGTCGAACGCAATTTATCATTAAACTTGTAAGTCGCGCCTACTTGAACAGCTGCAAATTCATTTTGCTCGATATTATTGCCATCAAGCACATAAGCAGAATTGGCGCCGTATAAATAATTGCTGTTGCCTTGAGAATAAGAAGCATCGCCAGTCAGTTTCAACTGCTTGCTTACCTCAAAGCTTGTACCCGCTGCGACACCCCAAGCTACCGCGCTGTCATCTGCAGATTTATAGTTTTCCACTAAAGCGCGCGCTGATGCTGTGCCTTTTCCGCCAGCAAAACCTTGCGTTACTTTAGCCGTCAAGCTAGGTACGCTATATTTAGTTGACGAATCTGCAATTTTACCGTCTGTACCCAATTGAGTAAACTTGCTGTCCCCTTCTTCTACAGCAACAAATAATTGAGTCTGCGGTGCAAGCTTAAAGTTATAGCGCACTTGCGGAACACGCGCGGTGCCGCCGCCAGCGTTAGTCGCAAAGTCAATCATTTCCGGCGCATGGTTAGACAGGAAGTTAGACGTTGTTTGACCAAACAGCCAGTTGTTATAGGTTAAATATGCATGGCGGATGCGGAGTGCTTCATTTGTTCCTGCAAAGTCAACTTCCAGCTTGCCGCCGACTTTATTGTCGCCGCCGACAGGCGAAGTAAAGTCTAAGCCTAGGCGCGTTGTTTTCGCTGTAGCGCGCAATTTATCCTTAGTTTTTCCATCTGTAGATGATACTTTGTTGAAGTCGTCATCTGCGCCTTCAATAATGTAGTTCGCATCGCCGCGGACAAAACCGTACAGGTTCACGTCTGCGCCAGCTTTAGACTTTAAAGATGCAAGCGGTGAAGCTGCAGGCGCCATGACCGGCGCAGGAGCCGGACGCGCTTTAACTTGCTGAATGTCAGCCTGCTGCTGTACTTGAACCTGCTGCTGCTGTTTGATCAATGCTTTCAGTTCCGCAACTTCAGCGCGCAGCTGCGCAACTTCCTTTTGCTCAGCTGTGGCTGCATGCGCAGAATTCAGCATGATGGCTGAAACCGCAATGGCTAAGCTGTATTGAACTGCAGGTTTTTTAAGTTGAGCGAAATTCATATATTCTCCAGATGAATCCTAGTTTCGATCATTTTCAATCCAGATGAAAATGCGTTTTTTTTGCTTCAATGCAAACTTTTCCATGATTGCATATATTTACAGGAAAAATCCCATACTGCTTTGCTGTATTTACGCTTTTGTAATTTATATAAATAATAAGCGCGGTGGCTTATTCTTCATCCTACAAACCGTTCAAGCGCAAAATACAGCTCCATGTTTGCCATTTTCATAATGGCGGTTTTTCCTTGCAATATTCGGTCCAGCCGGAACCGCTCCGTTTTATTAAATCCATCCGCTGCGCTGTATTGTTAAAATTGCGCTGGTCATCCTGACGCTCCATGCTGAATATTTGAACGGACAATCAGGCCGCTGGCTATCTGTGCTTTAGTAGCATGCAGAAACCGGCTGCGCGCCGCCGGCTGCGCAAAAGCATCATGGATGCCCGAGTTAATCCGCTGTTTCCATTTAGTATCTTGCTGCGTGGAATAGATTTGCATTATGGCGCGGCTGTTTCACTGGCCAAAACTCCCAAATCCATACCTTTTGGATATTTTTTAATACCTTAAAGGTATTTTAATTCTATCAGCTTTTTCATGATCCGGCAGCAAGACCTGTTCATCTGCCGGCAAAATGCGGGGCCGGCGGGCATTGCCAGGCGCCTGCTGCGCCGGAAAATTCTATTTCTGGACAGCAGCCGCGCTTTTTCAGGCATCCGTTCAGACGTTTTTCCCGCTTTGAAGCCGGCAGAAAACCAGCAGCGCAATGCTGATGAACAGCAGCATGACTCCCGCCATGTTCAGCAATGCGCTCCACAGCATGAAGTTCAGCATCACCCCGCCAATCAGCCCGCAGGCAAACTGCATGCTGCCCATGACTGCGCTGGCGGTTCCTGCGCGCGCGCCCTGCTGCGACATCGCCAGCGCCATGGCATTCGGGCCGGTAAAGCCAATGCCTGAAATTGCCAGAAACATGCCCAACATTACCCAAAGCAATGGCGCATGCGGCGCCAAGCCGGCGGCCAACAGCACAGCCGTGCCCGCAAGCTGCAGATAAAGGCCAATTTTCAGGCGCTGCATGACGCCGGTTTTAGGCACCAGGCGCCTATTCAGGGCGGAGAACAGCATAATGCCAAATGCATTGGCGCCAAAGGCATAGGCAAACTGCTGCTGGCTCAGCCCGTAGCCGTCCATCAGCACCGCCGCAGAGGAACTGATATAGCAGAACAGCACGCCGCCGGAAAAGCAGCCGATCAGCATCGGCAGCCTGAAGCTGGCATCCTTGAAAATCGCCATATACAGCAGCAGCACCTGATTGAAGTTCAAATGCAGGCGACGGCTGGCGGGCAAAGTTTCCTTAAAGAAGAAATGCACGCACAGCAGGCATACCGCCCCCATCAGGCTCAGGCAGGCAAAAACCGCATGCCAGCTGAAGAATTTCAGCACCCATGAGCCGAGCGCTGGCGCAATAATCGGCGCAATTCCCATCACAATCATCATGCTGGAAAACGCCTGAGCCGAGGCCTGCAGGTCCAAGCGGTCACGGATGGCGGCCCGCGCAATCACCACGCCGACACAGCCGCCCAAAGCTTGCAGGATGCGGGCAGCGATCAGGCTCCATTCGCTTTGCGCAAACAGGCAAATCAGGCTGGCTGCAATGTACAGGCACAGGCCAAAATACAGCGGCGCCTTGCGGCCAATCCGGTCACTGACCGGGCCGTAAATCAGCTGGCCGGCCGCCAGGCCTAAGAAGTAAGCCGGCAGCGTATTGGCAATCCGCTGCGTGCTGACGCCGAAATCCTGCGCCATTTGCGGCAAAGCCGGCAGATACATGTCAATGGACAGCGGGCCAAGCGAAGTCAAAAGCGCCAGCAGCATAATCCACGCGCTGGAATACTGGTTTTTGCGCTGTGCGTCCGGCATAGGGTTATTTCATGATTAAATGCTGAGAATGCAGACAAGTTTACACAGGTCATAGTATTATTTCCGCATATTCAAAGTGAAAAATCACACAATTCAGAGATGCCCCCGGCAGCGCCGAATCTGACAGCAAAGGATAACCATTGAACTCTTGGCTCGCGCGCCTGAAGCAGGCGACTTACAACACGACATTCATGTACAACGTCCGCATGATTATTGCGTTTGCGGGGACGGCGTTCGCGCCGTACTTTCTGGGCCAGCAGATGTACACCATTCCCTTGACGCTGGGCGTTGTGGCGGCCGGCTTAAGCGATATTGACGACCGCTTTTCCGTGCGCATCATGAACCTGATTTACACTTACATCGGCTTTTTCGCCACGGCGGTTTCAGTTTACCTGCTGTTTCCCTACCCGATGCTGTTCGCCATTGGCCTGATTGTGTCCTGCATCGGCTGGATTCTGCTCGGCTCGCTGGGGCGGCGCTACGCCACAATTTCCTACGGCTGCCTGGTGATTTCCGTATATTCCATGCTGGGCGTGCATTTATTTGACAGCTGGTACATGCAGGCCAGCCTGCTGGTGATCGGCGCGGCTTGGTATGGCCTGCTGTCCACCGTCAGCTTCCTGCTGTTCCCTGTGCGCCAAGTGCAGGACAAGCTGGCGCAGTGCTATTCATCCCTGGGTGATTTCCTGTTTGCCAAATCCAATCTGTTTGATGTCGATATGACGGCAAAAAGCTATCAGCAGAGCATGATTGAGCTGTCTTTGGAAAACGGCAAGCTGATCGCCATCTTCAACGACATGAAGACCGCCCTGCTGACCCGCTTAAAGGGCGACCGCGGTCAGCGCGACACGCGGCGCAGCCTGCAGTATTATTTTGTCGCGCAGGATATTCATGAGCGCGCGGATTCCTCGCATATTGACTATCAGAAGCTGGCGAAAATTTTTGAGCACAGCGACATCCTGTTCCGCTTTCAGCGCATTCTGTCCATTCAGGGCAAGGCCTGCAAAGACCTCAGCAGCAGCATCATGCAGCGCAAGGCTTATAATCACAGCAAGCGCTTCAAGCATGCCTTTGAAAACCTGAGGCTGTCTTTGGAAAAGCTGCGCGCTGAACAGCAGTACGATCAGGTATGGATCAATTCATTATTTTCGCTGTATCAGAATTTAAAGGCCATTGATTCGCAGCTGCGCAATGTGGAAACCGAGCGCCACATGAATTTTGACAAGGCCAAGCATATTGAACACCAGCTGAAAGATGACGACCTGAAAGGCTGGGACGATATCGTGATCCGCGTCAAGCAGCATTTAACGCCGGAGTCTGTGCTGTTCCGGCATGCCGTGCGCGTATCGCTGGTGCTGTTTATCGGCTATATTTTTGTGCAGGTGACCAATATCCAGTACGGCTACTGGATTCTGCTGACCGCCCTGTTTGTCAGCCAGCCCAATTTCAACGCCACCAAGCGGCGCCTGTATCTGCGCATTGTCGGCACCTTGATCGGCATTATTCTGGGCTATGCAGTTCTGTATTTCATTCCGTCTGTTGAAGGCCAGCTGCTGCTGCTGATCCTCAGCGGCGTGCTGTTTTTTGAGCTGCGCAGCAAGCAGTATGCGCAGGCTACGGCTTTCATCACCATTTTGGCGATGATTAACTTCAATCTGGACGGCATGGGTTTCGCCGCCGCCCTGCCGCGCATGATTGACACCTTAATCGGCTGCGCCCTGGCCTGGTTCGGCGTCAGCTTTATTTTCCCGGACTGGAAATTCCGCCGCCTGCCGCGCACCATCAAGCGTTCGCTGCAGGCGCAGTGCAGCTATCTGAGCGAAGTGGTGGAGCAGTATAAAAACGGCCGCAACAACGGCCTGAATTACCGCGTGGTGCGCCGCGCCGCCCACAATACCGACGCCGATGTCGCCTCGCTGATTTCCACTTTAGCCACCGAGCCGGACTTTGACCCCGCGCAGAAAGCGCTGGCTTTTGAGTTCCTGTGCCTGAACCATACCTTTATCAGCTATATTGCCGCCCTGGGCGCGCACCGCGGAAAAATTCAGGATCAGGAGGTGCTCGCCCTGCTGGACAAAGCCCTGGATGACATTCAAGGCGCGCTGCTCAGGGATGAAGTTCCGGATCTCAGCGCGCAGAATATGCTGCAGACCATCCGCCAGCGCCTATCGCAGAATAATGATGAAGATCAGAAAGCATTGATTATCCTGCAGCAGCTGTCGCTGATGTTCAGCATCCTGAATCAGCTGAGCCGCTTGAAGCAGAATTTAAGCCATGATCATGACAAGCATGCGACTGAATTGGCTTCATTATAATTCGGATGATTTTGGAACAATATACTCACTGAACCGGCTTAAATAATGCTAAACTTTTTACAGTTCGAAATTTGTTAGTTTGACCATGACCGCGAAAAATTTATACGCCTATACCCTGCAGCCAGTAGCTTATGAAGTTTCTGAAGAAGAACAGCGCAATGCCCAGCTTGTGCTGTCGCGCAGCAACTATAAAATCGGCAAAAAAGCCTGGCTGATTATGGGCGCAATTATTGCCCTGGCCCTGCTGGGAATTATCCTGATTAAAAACTATTCCACTATTTTCTGCTGGGTAGCGATCTCCTGTGTGGTCATCTATTTCCTTGCCCGCAAATTCGGCATTGAGTGGTATGTAAAGCGCAAATTAAAAGAAACTCCGGTGCAGGAAATCAAAGGCATCCGCCTGGGCGTGCAGCCGCACGGCATTTCCATGCAGCAGCAGATGGGCATGCAAATGGGCAATATGACCGTGGGCTGGAAAGACATTTATGAATGGTACAACACGCCGGAATTCATTCTTGTCAACTTTAAAATCAAGGGCCAGCAAGGCGCCTACATTCTGCCTAAGCGCTTGGACAGCAAGAACTTTCCATTTGCAACAATCCGCAAGCATTTAACTGAAACTGTCGGCGAGCCGAAATCAGTTTAAGCGTGCTCCGGAGAATGAAAAAGCCTCCCATTTGGAGGCTTTTTCATACCCTCAATTAAGAATGATAATGAGAATAAATATTATCCGTAAAATCCATACTATCTGCCAATTCTGAGGTTATAATTCCCGCCATTCCGCCACCGCCCTAAACATTGACCGCCATGTTTAAAAAAATCCTTTTTCAAATTCATTGGTTTCTCGGGATTACTGCCGGGCTCATCCTTTCTCTTATGGGTGTAACTGGCGCAATCTATTCCTATGAACAGCCGATTCAAAAATGGCTGAACCCTGAAAGCTATACGGTTCAGGCAGACCAGAAAGAAAAATTAACCCCTGCCCAAATCTTTCAGCATTTTCAGCAGGCCAATCCTGCAGTAAAAATCAACAGCATCACCATCGACCAAGACCCCACCGCTTCTTCCACAGTAAATATCGTCAAGGAAGGCGCGCGCAAGGGCTACAACATGATGATCAACCCCTATTCCGCTGCCGTGCTGCCGGAAATTAAAGGCCGTGAATTTTTCCAGTTCATTCAGCAGCTGCACCGCAATTTAACCGTCGGCGAAACCGGCAAGCAGATTACCGGGGCTGCTACGCTTATGCTGATTTACTTCGTGCTGAGCGGCCTGTACCTGCGCTGGCCGAAAAAGCATTCGGCTAAGCAATGGCTGTTTGTAAAGCCGAAATTGAAAGGGCGCAATTTCCTGTGGGACCTGCATGCCGTCGTCGGCACATGGGTCATCATTTTTTACCTGCTGCTGGCATTTACCGGCCTGTACTGGTCATATGACTGGTGGCGCGGCGGCATGTTCAAGGTGATGGGCGTAGAGCGCCCGCAGCCGGAAATGCAGGCCAAGGCTCAAGGCAAAGGCAAAGCGGAAGGCCGCGGTGCTAAAGGCTTAAGCCCGGAGCAGCTCAGCGCAGCCTTAACTCAAACCTGGACCGGCTTCAATGCGCAGGTCGGCCGCAAATATTCCAGCATTACCCTGAACATTCCGAAAAAAGCCAATGGCCAAATGGAAGTGTCTTTTGCCGATGCCGAGCCG
The DNA here is from genome assembly GCF_036659555.1 of Acinetobacter sp. Lineage (GTDB taxonomy): Bacteria > Pseudomonadota > Gammaproteobacteria > Pseudomonadales > Moraxellaceae > Acinetobacter. The sequence goes on along the minus strand of NZ_JAVXCI010000088.1, from coordinate 3,168 downwards.
CAGCATGAACGCGCGCGCAATAAGGCCGCCTATGACTATCAGGCCGGCGCCATTACCAAGCTTGAACTGTACGAAGAGCAGAAGCTGAACGAGAAGATCATGAGCAGCATGCTGCCCGTGCACCGCGGCAGCTTCTTTGGCCCGGTTTATCAGTTCTTCGCCATGCTGGCTTCGCTGATCATGCCGCTGTTCTTTGTCACCGGCTGGATGCTGTATCTGAAGCGCCGCAAGCAAAAGCGCCTGACGCAGCTGGCGCGCAGCAGCTCCAGCAGCGCCGCGCCGGACCCGAACGCCAAGCCTTGGCTGATTGCCTACGCATCGCAAACCGGCGTTTCTGAACAGCTGGCTTGGCGTACAGCCTCAAGCCTGCAGGAAGCGCGCCAGCCGGCCGCGGTGAAAGCCGTGCAGCAGCTGACTGCGGATGACCTGAAAAATGCGCCGCAAATCCTATTTATCGCCAGCACATACGGCACCGGCGAAGCGCCGGACTTAGCCTCGGCTTTTGAAAAGAAACTGATGGCGCAGGCGCTGGATTTAAGCCATCTGCGCTATGCCGTGCTGGCGCTCGGCTCTCAGGAATATCCGGAAACTTACTGCAGCTTCGGCCACAGCATTGACGCATGGCTCAGCCGCAATGGCGCCGCGCAGCTGTTCAAAACCATTGAAGTGGACAACGGCAATGCCGCCTCCATTCAGGCATGGAACAGCGCCCTAGCCAAAGCAGCGAAGGTCGAACTGCAGGCCATGACCCTTGAGAAAACCTTTGACGCATGGACGCTGACTGCGCGCAGGCTGCTGAATCCGGACAGCCTGGGCGCGCCAGCATTTAATCTGGAGCTCAAGCCTAATCATGAAGCGCTTTGGCAGGCCGGCGATATTGCCGAGATTCAGCCGGGCAACAGCGCCGAACGCATTCAAGCCTTCCTGCAGCAGCATGCTATTGCAGCCAATACGCCAGCTGATGCCACAGCCAGGCGCATTGAAGCCCTGCTTTGGGACCGCGACTTAACAGTAGAGATAAAGCCTTTTGCCAATATGCACGATTTGCTGGAACAGCTCCCTGCGCTGCCGGCGCGCGAATATTCAATTGCCAGCATTCCGCAGCAGCAGCTCCTGCGCTTAGTGGTGCGCCAGCAGACTGATGCTCAAGGCCGGCTCGGCCTCGGCTCCGGCTGGCTGGGGCAGCATGCAGCGCTGAACAGCGCCATCGCCCTGCGCATCCGCACCAATCCGTCTTTCCATCTGATTGATGATAACCGGCCAATTATCTGCATCGGCAACGGCACCGGCATTGCTGGCCTAATGAGCCTGCTGAGCGCGCGCATCCGCGCTGACTATACCGAAAACTGGCTGATTTTCGGCGAACGCCAGCGCGAACACGACTTCTTCTTCCAGAGCACCGTTGAAGCATGGCAGACCACCGGCATGCTGAAGCGCCTGGATTTAGCTTTCTCGCGTGATCAGGCGGAGAAAATCTATGTGCACCATAAGCTGCGCGAACAGGCTGCAGAACTGAAAGCATGGATTGAAAAGGGCGCAGTCATCTATGTTTGCGGCAGCATCCGCGGCATGGCCAGCGATGTTGACCTCGCCTTAACCGACATTTTAGGCAGCGAAAGCATTGAACAGCTGAAGCAGGACGGCCGCTACCGCCGCGATGTTTACTGAGGCTCAGCCTGCCTAAAAACAAAAAACCGGGCTCCGATGCCCGGTTTTTTCTTGTCCGGAAATTGTTTAAACTGCATTCCACAATTCAATAATACAGATTTAAGACTTTAAACTGATGAAAAAACTGCTGCTTTTAATTGCCGGCGCGCTGCTGCTTGCGGATGGCCTATGGCTGGTTTCACTGAATAAAATTCATCTGGGCATTATCCTGCCGATGCTGACCGGGGCTGTATTTATCGGCGCGGCGCTGTTCCATGCGCCAATTCAGCGCTGTTTAGCGCAGCATGGCGCGCTGAAAAAAGCCTGGGCCCTGTCATGGGCCGGGTTTGGAATTTGGCTGATCAGCCTGGCCGGATTTTTCGCCTATCTGCAGCATTCCATCAGCCAGTCAGAACAAATTCCGCCGGTCAAAGCCATCATTGTGCTGGGCAGCGGCCTTGAACACGGCCAGCCCTCGCCTACGCTGAAAGCGCGCCTTGATGCAGGCGCAGCCATTGCCTTAAAAAATCCGGACGCGGCCTTAATTATGGCGGGCGGCTTAGGCTTTAACGAAAAGACTTCTGAAGCGGCGGTAATGCGGAACTACCTTGTGCAATCGCATCATCTGGCGGCGGAGCGGATTCATCTGGAAGACCGCAGCACCAGCACGGAGCTGAACCTTATCAACAGCAAAGCGGTTCTAAAGCGGCTGCAGATTGGCTTAGATCAGCCGATCGCCATCGCCACCAGCGATTTCCATGTGCTCAGGGCCGCCGCCATTGCCGGGCATCAGGGCTACAGCAGTGTCCATGCCGTCAGCGCGCCGACGCCACTGTATATCCGCTACAACTCATGGCTGCGGGAATATTTCGCCTTTCTCAGCGGCTGGCTGCTGAATGAATACTGAGGCAAGCGGCTCAGCTTAATTAATGCGGATGCTGCGCGGCTGCGGAATATCCCGGTTTTGGAAAATTTCCGGCTTTTGCGCATAAACCTGGTATAAATATTTTTTGAGATCCAGCAGCAGTTTTTCCGGGGCAACCAGTATGTTTTGCCCTTCCGGAGTTAAATCTAAGGATACCGCGGTGTTCTGTTCACGCAAAAACGGGATGACCTTTTCAATAAAATCCTTAAGGCTGATTTCTTCAGGCTGATAATTTTCCCAATTGTCTTTAATCAGCAGCTTGGCCAGGCTTCTATTTTTCCACACCGCTAAGGCTTTCTGGCCGGTCGGCGTCGCGCACAGCGCCCAGCCATCCTGATACAAAGCGGTTAAGCCGCCTTGTGCAACCAGCGCTTCAAGGAACTGTTTATAGGCATTTTGGGGATTGAAATTTGTTATTTGAGTTTTAGCCGCGGCCCTGCGCTGATATGGATTTCTCATAGTTCACATGCGTATATTAATTATTATAGACTGCGGATTCTATGAAATAATCATGCGCTAAGCAAGTTTTAAGCGGAGGATACAGATATATGGTGGGCGCTGACGGGATCGAACCGCCGACATTCTGCTTGTAAGGC
>NZ_JAVXCI010000087.1:0-14106 GCF_036659555.1 Acinetobacter sp. | reverse complement strand
AGCTTCAAATGCTATTAAAATGGGCTGAAATTTAATCTTATCTACTACAGCCCCATTTTTAATTTGAACCAGCGGCAAAGGCTGCATTGTTAAAACGCCCGCACTGGACTTCGCTCCTTTGCGCACCAGTGCGGATGGCGTATCCACACGCCTCTGGAAATCATCCATTTTCAGCAGCACCGCGCTGGCGCCGGCTGAAGAAAGCGCCCATTCAGCGTCATCGGCGGTCCAGATAACCGGCTGTGCGCTCTGCACGGCCTTCAGCAGGGCCTGCGCCTGCACAACTGAAAGCCTGCCTTCGCCTGAACGGGGATCTAAAGCCACAGTGCCGTAGCTGCGCCCCAGCATGGCAAGCTGCAGCGGCTTGCGCCGGGCAGGAATATGCGCCACATCAATTTTAACCCGCGCACTCACCGGCGCTTTGGCGCCCGCCGCCCGCTGTAGCAAAACCGAAACGGGGTGCACCACATGGTCTTCCGCCTGATAGCCGGCGGCCCGGCACACCCCAGTATTGTCGCAGGCCAGTTCCCAGTCTTTATGCAGAAAATGCAATCCTGTGATGGTACTTTCGGCGAGACTGAAGCCGCTGAACATCAGCAGGCCCAGCATCAGGCAGAACTGCAAATTGATCTTATTTTTTTTATTCATTGCATGCTCCTTCCCTATGGCATGGGACATCAGAACTATTAAAAACTGCGGCTCAGCACTGTCCCGTCAAAATGCAGGCAGTCATCTACCCGGATGCGCTGCACTGGGCTCAGTTCATCCAAATCAAACCAGCGCCAGGCGGAATGCTCAGCGCTGAGCTGAATCTGCGCATCATCGGCCAAATGGCAGCGGAAAATAAAAGCATGCGAGCTGACGGATGCGTGAAAATACACGCCTGACAGGTAATCCGCCCGCACCGCGCAGCCCAGTTCCTCGCGGCATTCGCGCAGCAGCGCCTGATGAATGGTTTCCCCCGGGTCTAAGCCGCCGCCGGGCAAGCCCCATTCCTTGCCGGCATAATCGGCTTTCAGCAGCAGCACCTGGCGCTGCGCATTCACAATGACTGCATGCGAACTCATTCTGTAAAAATCATGAAAGCTCATCACTGCTCCCCGCTGGCCTGCGCTTATTTCAGCTTATCAGCTTCCGCGCCGCCCTTTGCTTTTTATTTGCTTCGGCTGCGCCAGCGGAGGCGCCTCATCAGGCCGGCATCAAACTGCCCTAAGGCCTCCATTGCGCGGCCTGCCCCGACTGCATATCCACCGGCATTGAAATATGCTGATGCACAATTTTCCATTGATGGCGCTTTTTTCTTGCGCAGAGCATTGTTCTGCACCACGGAATATCCGGCGCAGGCGCGCCACTCTCGGCATCCACCTTGGAATAGCAGGAAACAAAGGCCAAGTCCGGCGCCGCATGCACATTCAGATGATCGCGGAAAACGCGGAGGCCCGCCCTTAAATAAGCGAGGCCGCGCTCCCAAAGCTGCTGATCAGCTGCGATGCCGCTCATTTGCGTGCTGACATCTGCGCTGCAATGCACAATAATTTCATGCAGATCCAGCTGCAAAGCGCCTGGTCTCAATCCCTAAGAACAGCAATGACTTCCTGCCCCGCTTGCAGGTCTCCCGTCACCTTCACAACGCGCTCCAATGCTAAAAATGTTGCCGGCTTGATTGGCCGTCCCTGTCAGCAGCGCTCTCCCTTTTCCAATTAGAATGTTTATGTCTTTAAATTATATTGATTTTTAATAAAAATCGGCTAATCCGGCAATTGCACCGCAACAATTTTCCAGTGCAAGCCTGTGCGCGCCATTTCAAAACGCGTGAGCTTGCCAGAATCTGCCGGCACCGCAATTTCAAAACGGTTCCAGCCGCTATAATGCGCCTTCACCCTGGCCTGATTAGCAGCGGGGGCGGCGCTTGCCGGCCGGGACGGCGGCGCCAAATCCTGCGCCGGCAGCAGCGCGTCAAAATCGACTGTATCCTTGAGTTCTTTGCCCTGCATCAGCAGCATCAGCGTTTGCTCATTCACCGCAGCATCGGCAGCGCGGGCGCTTAGGGCAGCGCTGAGCCGGCCGCCCCACGGCTGCAAAGGCTCAGGCAAATGCTCCAGCCCGGCAGCGTCTTGCAGGCGCTGCTGGATTTGCGGCTGCAGGCTGGCCTTAACCTGCGCAAAATCAATATATTCAGCCATGCCGGCGGCGTCATTGCGCTGATAGGCTTGATTGATTTGGCGCAGCGCCCAGTAAGGCGATGCAAAAAACAGCGAGGCGCCCGCCAGCACGGCGCCTGCAATCAGGGATGTTAAAGCTTTCATATATTCATTGCGCCGCTGTAAAAAAAAGCATGCTTTAGAACATGCTCTTCAGGGTGATTTGTACCGCCTGATGCCCTGCCGCGGCATCAGGCGCATGCACAGCTTACTCAGCTAAATCCGTCAAGTCTTTAACTGCGGCGCTGCTGCCGTTATTCTTCACCGATTCAATGCCTTTGTCACGTGACTGCTCGCTGCCGTAGAACTGGCTGGTGCCGATAATCTGATGATTGGCCGCCTTTAAATTGAAATAAGGCTTGCCGTTTTTCGCTTCCAGACGCTCATAGCGGGCATCGTCCGGGCTATTTTTCTGCACGGACTCAATGCCGTTGTGCGCTGACGCTTTGGTTTTATACAGCTCGCTGTTTAAAATAACTTCGCCATTGCCCGCCTTTAAAACAAAACGGTACTGGCTATCCTTTGCCTGACTGATTTCATACCAACCTGCCATTTCACACCTCTTCCGATGATAAAATTTATTGTGGATAGAATGATGCTGCCTAAAAATTATTCTATTTATATGAATATAATTGAACTTAATTGCCGAAAACAGCATTTTTTTCACTGTGGCGCCAGCAATTTCCTGCTGTTTCAAGTCGCATTAAAATCTTATTATTTTTCAATATGCTGTACTGCCAACCCAAGCAAAAAATACGGCGCTGGGCCGCATTTTCATCTGCGCAGGCTATTTCACAACCTGCTTGCTGTAAGTTTCCTTATTCATTTCAAGCATTTCCACACAGAGTTGAATGCTCAGCCCTGCCCGCGCCGGAACATGCTGCTGCAGCGCAGCCAGCAGCAACGCCGAAATTTCCTGCTGCGCCGCCAGGCTTCTGCCGGCCAGCAGCGAAACTTTGGCATGCACATAGGCCTGGCCACTGTCCTGCTCTAGGCCAATCACATAATCCTGATGGCAAACGGCGCGGCTTTTAATATCCAGCGCAGCGCCGGCATGGCCGGACTGAAAAAATGCGCGGTTGAGCGCCAGCAGCACAGGCTTTGCATCGAAGGGCTGCAGGTTGTCTGAATATTCTAAATGGATATGCGGCATGGTCTGAATCATCTTAAAAACGTAGAAGCATTATGCCCTGCCCAATAAAAAATGCGTGGCCTGACTTGCATCAGGCCGCGCATTTTTCAGGCGGAAGCTGAAATGGAGCCTCAGGCTTTTTTCACATATTCAGATTTTAGTTTCATCGGGCCAATGCCGTCAATTTTGCAGTCAATATCATGGCCGTCAGAAGCGTCCGGCAACAGGCGGATATTCTTCACTTTGGTGCCGACTTTCACAACCGAAGATGAGCCTTTGATTTTTAAATCTTTAATGACTGTTACAGTGTCGCCGTCCGCCAGCGCATTGCCGTTGGCATCTTTAATAGCAGCTTGCGCATCTGCGGAAGCTTCTTCCCCTTCTTTCCACTCATGCGCGCATTCTGGGCAAATCAGCAGGCTGCCGTCTTCATAGGCATATTCGGACTGGCATTTTGGGCAATTGGGTAAAGACATAAAAAAAACCTCAAAAAATAAAAGGGGCAGCAGCTCTGCCCAAAATGCCACTATAGCATTTTTCTTTTTTCACCCGCTGAAAACACTTAATTTTTTTAGGGTTATTTGCCGGCCATTCCTGTGCCCGCTATACCTCCAGAACCCGCTTCAGCACCTCAGCATGGTTTTTGCCTGCATTTTTGGCAGCGGTCAGCAGGGTGACTTTTTCCTGCCGCGCCAGATCGCGCAGCTGCTGCAGCGCCTCCTGCTGTTCAGCCAGTTCCGCCTGATAGCGCCGCTGAAATTCGTCCCAGCGCTGCTCTATATCTTCATGATACCACTGGCGCAGCGCATTGGACGGGGTCAGCTCCTTAGGCCAGAAGTCCAGCTGCGCCTGCGCCTTGCTGACGCCTCTGGGCCAGAGCCGGTCAACCAGAATCCGCTTGCCGTCTGCAGCGCCGATAGCTTCATAAACCCGCTTAATCTGGATTTTCATGGCTGGCCCCTGCTACTCATCCGGAATAGCGGGGTTCACCAGAAAAGACAGCAGCTGCAGCGATTCCTGCCAGCCCAGATAGCAGGCATCCGGCGGGATCACGCTCGGCAGGCCAGCCTGGGTAATTTTAAGCGCTGTGCCGACGCTGACTTCTTTCAGCTCAATGGTCACGTCTATTTCACCCGCCAGCTCCGGCATGTCAAACTGGTCGGTGTAGCGCAGCAGCTGGTTCTGCACCACTTGGTGGTAATTCCCATGAAATGAATGCCTGGTTCCTGTGGAAAAATTGGTAAATGACATGCGGTAGCTGCCGCCCGTGCGCACATCTGAATGCTCTACATGCGCGGTAAAGCCGTGCGGCGCCATCCATTTCACCAGGGCATCGGGATCTGTAAATGCGCGGAATACCCGCTCCGGCGGGGCGCTGAACACGCGGTGCAGCCGTACTGTATTGCTCATTCCTGTTCACCGTTTGGGCTGTTTTTTTTGAATTTAGCCCGATGCCCAAGCCCTGTCTATGCCATTTCTGTACGCGCAGCGGCGGCAGGCGCAGCTGCCGTTTTGCGGATCTGAATGCGCTTTTGAATGTCCTGCACAACATAGCCCGGCGCAATGCTGAACAGGATCATTTCCAGCTCATAAGGCTTTTGCCGCGGCGTATCCGGATGGCTCACCAGCGCCTTGATCAAATTGCACAGCGCAAGGTAGGCCTGAGGCTTCGGCACATAGGCGCGGGTGCAGCCCATCAGGTTGAAAATTGTCTGCTGCTCAAACTTCTGCAGCTGCGCATTGCGCGATACCGGCTGCGGGAAAAATTCCAAATCCAGATCATGCGCGAAGATCAGCCAATTCAGGCTGTAAGCGGCTCTGGCATCATAAATCACATAATCGTCCGGCATTAAAAAAGACGAAACTTCAGACAAATACGGCAGCCGATCATAGCGTTTTGAAGACGGCTCCGCGGCCGCCAGCGCCTCTAAAAACTGCAGGATTTTCCGGTCTTTCTGCGGATTCTGCCTGAATGACTTGATGCCGCCCTATTGCTGAATCAGCCAGTAATGCGCGCGCAGCTGTGGATCTGACTGCAGCTGCGGCGCATAATGCTCTTTCAGATAGACATTCTGCTTGAAACAGTCGCCGGCGAAATCAGGCACGGCAATCAGGCAATCCTCTGGAACCGGCCATTCAAACTGGCCTTGCAGATTTTCTTCCTCAACAATTTGCTGCAGCGCCGCCGGCTTTAAAAGATCCCGCATCAATCGGCTCCGCCTCTTTCGATCATGCTCAATGCCGGCCATCGTATCCTTTTATTGCGGTTCCGGCGCTTACAGCAAAAAGCCCGGCGTTTTTCCTGCCGGGCCTTATTCAGCGCGAAGCTTCAGGCATCAGTCCGCTTTTTCCTCTTCATCCGCTTCTTCAATTTCATCGTCATAGACATAGGCCATGCAGCCCCAGCCGTCATATTCACCGCCAAACTGGCCGGCGATTTTGCTGAACCATTCTTCCAGGTCAACAATGTCCGCATACTCCGGCTCCATATAGACATAGATGGTGATGATCCATTCCCCGGTTTCTTCATCTTCAAACAGGCTGATTTTCTGCTCTTCTTTCAGCAGGTACACCGCGCACTGATCGGCTTTTTCTTCCTGCTGGAACGCAATCGAATATTCAATTTCATGCGCTGCGGTTAGATCATCGCCATCATTGTGCATCTGCCACAGCACATTGCCGTTATCATCATCTGGGAACTGCTGGTAGTCGCGTGTCATACATTGTCCTTATGGTGCTTTACTGTTTTTGCTGCATTTAGCTTAGCCGATATTTGCTGCGGTTTGGAGATTTATTGCACAGCCCATTCAATTCAGAATTTTTTCGGCTTCTTCCTGCACGCTGTGCGCTTTTGCGGCCTGCAGCAGGGCCGCAAATTTCAGCTCTTCCAGCCTTAAATTTAAATAAGATTCATAGATATGTGAATGGCTGAAGTGGTTGCCGTGAAAGTTGATCAGCAGATAATCATCCTGCAGGGCCTGCAGCAGCTGCCCCAGATTCGCACCGTCCAGCTGCGCCAAATACAGATCGGCCTTGCTGTTGAAGGCCAGCGTGACCAGCGCGCTGAAAGCCAGACAGCGGCTTTCATCCACATAATGGCATTCGGCCACCTGGCCGCTGGCATTGGCCGCCTGAATTTTGCTCCTGACCGCCTGCAGATGCCGGGCGCCATCGGCTTCTGAGTAGCCGCCAATCAGCTGCTCCATCAGGCGCGGCTGCGGGAAAAAATACTGCTGCTGATAGCCGCAGATCTTCCGCTCCAGCGCCTGCACAATGCCGCTGCGCTCCTGCAGGGCCTGCGCCTGCGCATAATAATCTTTGAGTTTTTCCTGCGCTTTGCGCTCTATGCTGTCCTGCGCCTGCTGCTGATGCTGCGCTAAAAAGGCTTTAACCTGCGCAATGATCTCTTTTATTTCGTCCAGCATGATTTCCGCGTTCAGCTTGGTCATTTCAATAAAGCTGTCGGCCTGCAGCCTGCGGTTCAGCACATACTGCTCAATGTCTAAAACATGCTGGTACTGGCTGAATTTATTCAGCTGCACCTTCAGGCTGCTGGCCTGAATGCGCAGCTGGGTAATTTCATAGTTCAGCTCGCCGGACTGCGCTTCATGCCGGCTCAGCTCATTGCGCGCGCGGTTGAAGTTCTCCTGCAGACCCTGCAGCAGCTGCTGCTTATGCTGCAGCTGCCTGCATGCATACAGCAGGCCGGCAAGCGCTGCCGCCAGCATAATGAGAAGAATATTTGACATCGCGATTCCCCTGCTTAGCGCATTTGGCCGCAGCAGCGCCCCATGCGGATTATTTTTTATACGGCATGACTCCATCATCATTCGCCATATTTTAAGCCTTGCCAATCTAAATATGACCAGTGGCGGATCAGCAGGATTTTAACCAGACTGCTGTTTTTGATCTTTATTTTTGTCCTGAAGCGTATTTTCAGCGGTTTTGGAAACATTTGGAAAAATAAATGCTGTTTTTAAATTGCTTCGGTTTTACCGGATTCATCTTTCCATGCAGGCTTGGCATGATTTTCAGTTTAATTTTAAGCTGGTTTTATGCAAAAAGCGCTGTACTTTTAGCATCTTGGCGCAAGACGCTGCGCGATTTATCCTCATTGCGGCTGTATAGTTTCTGGATACGCGAGTGCGGTATGGACAGCAAAAGACTTTTGCCTGTTTTTATAAATAAACAGCAGGCCTTTTCAAAGCAGGGCCTAGCCTGCACAAAGGGTTTAAACTTTTAAAGCAAAAATGAGGCCGTACATGCGCTGAAACATAAGAGCGCGCAAATCATCGGTCTTTTTGCATCAAAAAATCTATATAATTGTTTATATTAAATATTTTAACTCTACTTCAAACAAGCTATACGATAGTGATGCAGGTCAAAATGCGGGACAGCGCTGCCTGCTGCCCGGCTTTTCAGCGCATTATCCAGCGGCTGCGCCGGCGCTTTAAAACGGCACATGGCCTTTAATTTCTATATCTTTGCCGCTTAAAGGCTGGGTAAAGGCCAAATAGCTGGCATGCAGCGCCATGCGCTTCAGCGGGCTTTGCGCAGCCTGCGGATGATAGATTTTATCACCGGTAATGGGATGGCCGATATGCATCATATGCACGCGCAGCTGATGTGAACGCCCGGTAATTGGCGTCAGCAGCACGCGGCTGATGCCTTCCGTCTCTGAATAATGCAATGCCTGATACAGGGTCTGCGCAGGCTTGCCCAGTTCATAATGCACCATTTGGCGCGGACGGTTTTCCCAGTCGGCAATCAGCGGCTCATTCACGCTGCCTGCGCCTTCCAGCCAGCCCTGCACCAGCGCAATATAGTTTTTCTTGACGGTTCTAGCCTGAAACATTTTGCTGACTGCCACTTCGGCAGCGCGGTGCTTGGCAAACATTAAAATGCCTGAGGTCGCCATGTCTAAGCGGTGGGTAATTTTCGCCTGCGGATATTGCGCCAAAACCCGCAGGTAGGCGCTGTCATGATGCTCCGGCAGGCGCCCCGGAACGGACAGCAGGCCTGCAGGCTTTTCAATCACCACCAGATCATCATCTTCATAGACAATGGCAAGCGCTTCTTGCGGAGGCTGATATACAAAACTGTTGTCTAAAGGAGGCATAAGGGCGCAGCGCTGCGGGAGAATGCGCGCAAAATATCAAGCTCCAGTCCGGCTGTCAATTCCGCGCGCCGGATGCAGAAAAACGCAGAAGAAAGAGCAAGGCGCCGGCGCAAAGGGCGATGCAGCCGCGCTTAGCGTTTTTTGGCCAGCCCAGCCTGCAGGCCTTTAATCATGCCGTCCAGCTTGTCTGAAAACATCAGCTTATAGCTGTCCTGATAAGGCTTCAGCGTCACAATCTGCATGGAATTAAACTCAATATTTTCAACACTCGCATACTGCCGGACCAGCAGATGAATGGCATCCCCCTCCTTGACGCTGCCGACAATTTTCGAATGAGTGAAATGAATATCTTCAGACTTCATCAGCTTGCCGATTGCGCCCAGCATTTGCCGCGCAAACGGCTCAGCCGGCATCGCCTTAAGCGCATCCAGAGAAACCGGCTCTCCCCAGAAAGCCTGCATCAGCTGCTGATCCCCTGCCTTTTCAAACAGCATGATAAAGGCGCTTTTAAATTTATTCAGCTCATCCGGATGAAAATAGCCAGCCGTTCCCGCCAGGCCGCTTTTATTGGCCACATCCAAATACGCGGCCGTGACCTGTTCCGGCGTCTGCTGCGCAAAAGCAGGCGTCAGGCCCAGCAGCGAAAAGCCCAATACTAAAAGGTACAGATATTTTTTCATCATGCAAAACCTTCCATGCGCATAGGCTGAATGCCTGCAACATTAAATTATTAATTATTTCAAAGATTAAGATATTATATTTCGAAAATTAAAGCAGCTTTAGCCCGGAGCATCCGCCAAAGCGGGAAATTCCACATTTTCCAGATACACTGAAAAATCATGCGTATATTCATAATTGTCGGTATAAGCAGGCGCAATTTTCCCTGTCCAGCGGATATTGAATAAGCCTGCACCGGCTGCCTTTTCAAACTTGATGCGGTGCTTAGCGGCCGAATCATGGCCCAGCAGATAGATATGAAACGCCAGATCGTCCCAGTCCTCCGCCTGTTCGGGCGCAGGGTCTACGGAAAACTCCCTGCCGTCAAAAAATTCCGGGCAATATTCCTTCCGGCTGCACGCCTTAAAGCCCCGGCTCTGCCAGTAGGTGCTGGACAAAGTACATGCATGATAATTTTCCCAGACAATCGGCGCTTCCCAGTCTGATGCATATTCCACGCCCTCTGCATCTGCATCCCCCATGCTGCTGTCAATGTCGCGCTCGCTGTAATAGTCCGCAGACTTTAAATGCAGATCGAACCAGACTTCGCCATTGATCAGGCGCGCTGACCATTGAAATTCTTTAACAGGGTGGCCTTCCGGCCAGGGATTGCCGGCAAAATAAATCCGATTGGGCTGCATGCTGTTGTCCGCGCTGGGTGTTTTTTAGCATTCTAGCGGATTCATGCTGATTTATAAATATTTGTATAGTAAAGAAATTTCACAGGGTGCAAGAGAAAACTGCATGTTTGCTTCAACTGCCGTGGCTGGGTAAGCCCTGACCTTTCGCCTATAAACTTGTGATCTATAGCGTCCTAAGCCGAATCGAGACCTTTTGGGTGAGTACTGCACTCGCGTTTTGCGCCGCCCGCAGCATGCTGCTCTTTCCGATCTCTGCTGCACCTTGGACGCTATATTAGCCAGCGCGCAGCGGGATTGTTTCCCTGAAAAAAACCGATTCAGCGTGATTTTAAGAAAATTTTCCGGATAATTTATTATTGTGAAAAATTTTACCAACAGCATAAATTAAGCGCATCTTTTACTGCATATATGGCCTGATTTCAGGAATTTTTTCTTTCACCCAGCCTGCTCTCCGCCCTTGCAGCAGGCGCAGCCATACAGCTGCCCGCACCGCGGAAATCCGCATTCTCTGCCCCGCTGCGCGCAAATCCGCTTATGAAACTGTTTCAGCATTATTCTGCAGATAATCCTGCTTAAGCTCATCCAGCTGCTGCCGGCTGAATGCTTCCAAATAGCTGCGGGTGGCGGACAGGCTTAAATGCCTGAACTGCACATAATCGGCAGTCTGGTATTTCAGCAGCCCGAATAAATTTTTCTGCACCGCCTGCACTTCTATATCGCTTTCAAAATTGAAGGCCAGCTCGCCGGTGTCCGGCAGTTCAATCAGGCTAATTTGCACGGCCTGATTGGATGCCTGATGCGTCACTGTAAAAACCGCTTTTCCGCCGCGCATTTGCAGCATCAGGATCTGCAGCTGTTTCCAGTTCATGGCATTGAATTTCGCCATTATTTCTTGCGCTGTCATCTCTTCCATGAATTCAGCTTCTTCATCCGAATGGTGGTGCGGATAGCGGATTTCCAGATCAAATGCTGTCATTGTTATTGTGCTCTTTTTGAATGATCTGCTTGAATTTTACCAAAGGTTAGAAAATATGCATCATTTTGTTTTTAAATGCATAATCTGAATGCATCATGCTGAAAAAGCGCAATATGCATACTGTTTCACATTTACAAATTGAAGATTGATGCTATGCACAAATAGTGCGCCTGCGGATGCCCTGCGGTAAGGGAGTGAATATTCTCAATGCTGATCTGGAGCGGGAAGTTCTGGCGGCGGCACCTGAATTTTTATTCTGCTGAATGAATTGTTTTAAACGGTGAATTCTGAGGGCGGTGTAAGAGAAAACTGAATCGTTTACTTCAACTATCATGACTGGGTAAGCCCTGATCTTATAGCCTATAAACTTGTGATCTATAGCGTCCTAAGCCGAATCGAGACCTTGTGGGTAAGTACTGCACTCGCGTTTTGCGCCGCTCACAGCATGCTGCTCTTTTCGATCTCTGTCACACCCTTGAAATCTATAGTAGCCAAAGCGCTGAGGGATTAATTTCCGAAGATTCATCAATTTTCAAATATTTTAGAAAAATATTCCGCGCAAATGCAGCTACAAAGTATTTTTTCCCAATTGGCGTTAAAATGCAGTTTTTTATTGCATTAAAAAGCGATTCAATAGGAATATTTTCTCAGAATACAGTATTTCATGCAGCCGAATTGCCGCCCTGCCATGCGGTTTATTCCCTCTTTTTGCTCATTTCCGAGAGCAAATCCAGCTGTATCTCCTGAATTTTCGCCAGCCTGTCCCACTGGTGCATCAGCAGATGGTCAATTTTTTCATGCAGGTTACGGATTTCCAGCTCGGCTTTTAAGTTGACCTGATAATCATTTTCCGAGCGCAGGCGGTCTTTGGCTTCCTGCCGGTTCTGGCTCATCATGATCACCGGCGCCTGGATGGCCGCCAGGCAGGACAGTATCAGATTCAGCAGAATAAAAGGATAAGGGTCTGCGGGATGCTTCATCATCACCACGGTATTGACCAGAATCCAAATCACTAAAAAAGTAGCAAAGCAGATCAGGAATGCCCAGCTGCCGCCGAAAGAGGCGATTTTATCCGCCAGCCGTTCGCCGAATGTCCAGTTCTGATCAAGCCTGCTTTCTACGTTTTTGCTGATCAGCTCATGCTGCCGCATGCTGTGGATGACTTCGTATTCCAGATTTGAAACCTCGCCCTGCTCCGAGCTGAGAATAGACTGCACATACTGCATGCGGTATTTGGTTAAATCCGGCTGGCAGATGTAGTCCTGCGCATTCCACTGCGGAAAGTCCCGGGCGATTTCTTCTGTAATGACTTTGCGCACCGTTCCCATCGGAATCAGGCTTTTGAGCGGAAAGCTTTTCCTGCAGACCATGCATGGCTGATATTCGGTTTTTCCATTCATCGCTGCGCCCTCTTGAAGTTTTTGATTTCTGTGCATCTGCTGATATCTTCAAAGCAATTTTAGCGCAATATACGGCGCAAGGTTCAGCAGCAGTATGCCGATTTTATACGCGGCCATGCTGCCGTAATGGATTGCGTCAAAGCTGCCATCAGACAGCTTGAACCATTGGCCATGCAGGCTTTTCATCCAGCCTTTGGCGAAAACAAAGGCCAGAAACCAGATGATGAGAATGGCGTAGTTGAAGAGCATGCTGTAGAGCAGAAAGTCTGCAAGCTGGGTGATGTTCATGCCGTTTTCCTGCGGTCTTTTACTGCTGTTATTTTAACCTTTTTTAGCTGATGCAGCGCTTAAAGTTCTGACAGATTCTGAATAGATAGCTTGGCGTGGCATTACTCTTGTACCATTTGACTTTAAATCAACAGCATTTTAATAATTTATCTACTATTCACCTTATTAAAACATCATAAAATTTCAATAAGCTCGATATGCTGATTTACCGACCAGTCTTTTGGGTGGGGAATTTTAGCTAAGAATACCGCTGCATCATCACCTTTTGTTAAAGTCTTAAGCGTCTGCTCAGCCCAAGTATTCATTTTACTTAGCGGATCCAAACTCATGACAAACAGCTTATTCTTGGCTTTAGCTAATGCTAACTTGTTCATATCTACTAATAATGCACGTGAATCTTTTAACTGAAATTCACTTTCTACAATCCAAATAGCTTTTTCAATAGCTTTAAGCATTCCATCAGTAGCTTTGGCATTGCGCCAACCGCTTGCTGTATTTAGCTCCAACATTTTTGCCACGACAATATCAAATAAAAACTCATTTAATCCAAAAACTTGCCTATCTTTATCATTGCCTCTATAAAAAGCTAAAAATTTATCTTCTGCTATAGAATGATTGTCTTTTGAAACTTGCAGTAATTGCTTTGCCAGACAGTTAATCCACTCTCGGCTGCGGTTCGCATGACATCTGGTTAAATTATCTTGAGGGCCTTGTTCAAGCTCAAATTGCTGACATTCTTGTATAGCTTGGGAAAATGACCGCTGTATAACTTGATATAACTGATCTCTTGTCATTATTACTTAATAAAAAATTAAATTAAAATAAAAGCTTACCACTATTTTTATTGAAATAAAATTCAAAAAATATAGTTTTTATCAAAAGCTTTTATTTGGGCTTAGATAGCTTGGCCCAGCTTTATTTTTATGATTCAGACATATCGAAATATCCTTTCCAGCAGGAAAAACTCCGCCAGTCAGGCGGAGTTTTATTTTCATCCTTTTTAAGCCGGCATTATACGCTGCAGCACTTGCCGCAGCCTTCGACTTTTTCTCTCGGCCAATTCATTCTGGCGCGCTTATAGGCCAGCTCGTAATTTGCAAAATAGCCAATCAGAATCTGATCATCAAATTTCGGCATGTCCTCACAGCCTTGGTTTCCATTATGTATCAAGTGTACGCCTTTGGCTGTCGGCTGTTCATCTACAATAAATTTTATCATTCACAGTTCCCCGGTATTTTTTTTAGCAAGTTCAACTACAAACAAAACCATATAAAAAGTAGGACTTTTAAATCCCATATTAAAATTATGTCTTTATTGGGTAAAAATCAACCGCTAGTTTTGGTTATTACAATCTTTTTTGCATTTTTTTATTGTTATATAAAACAGTCTTTTATTTCTCTGCTGGATTGGGTTTATTTGGTAAAGTTCAAAACACTGCTCTCTGCAAGCGCCAATAAAAAGCCCCATCGTGTGACGGGGCTTTTGTTCAAAACAGAGGGTAACTGTTTTATATGCGCAGCTTAGGCAATTTTGTTGTTAAATAGATTGCCAAGGCATTTGGTACACGGGGGTAAGCGGTCTGTACCAATTTCTAAGTAGACGCGGTGTCCGCATTGAACACAAAAATAGAAG
>NZ_JAVXCI010000086.1:0-14269 GCF_036659555.1 Acinetobacter sp. | reverse complement strand
CTCATTTGGCGAATGAGAAACACTGTTTCGCAAGGAACAAAACGAGCTCCAAAAAATCGATTTCAAAACGGTAAGACTCCGTCGTGAATAGCCCCCAAAATTAAGAAGTTTATGGTTAAACTTCTTAACTGATCAGCATTATCAGTCATGAGGCTTTTTTTATGGGTGTGTCCCGTCAGTCCGCTTAGCCGGCGGCGGCATCAGGTAAGATTAAGTCAAAGCCCCGCAGCATAGGGCGTTCAGCCCGGCCAGTTCTGAATGGACGGTTTTTCGATTATAATTTGACTGCATGGCCGTGTAACGAATCATAACAGTGCTTAGGTTTTGAGCGCTTTAGACTGTGCTTCTCGCAAGAAGATCAATCAATGCCGTTGGAAAATCCGTAGTGAATATGAAATTTGCTTTTGCTGCCTTAGCCTGCGCCAGCCTTGCCGGCTGTCAAACAATCGCGTCTCAGCCTGCAGATGCTGCGGCGCCTGTGCCGGCGGAAAAAGCGCCGGCCTTGGCGGTGGCGGAAGCCTATGCCGGCAAGGACCGCATTGATTTTAAAAAGCTGAAGCAGCAGGAAAAGCGCCCAATTATTGCGCTGGTGCTGGGCAGCGGCGGCGCGCGCGGCTATGCGCATATTGGCGCAATTCAGGTGCTTGAAGCCAACGGCATTAAGCCGGACTTTATCGTCGGCACCAGTGCGGGCAGCATTGTCGGTTCGCTGTACGCTTCAGGAAAATCGGCAGCGGAATTGCGCGAAGTGGCGCTCAGCATGAAGCCGAATGATGTCCGCGATATCCGCCTGGACAAAAAAGGCGTGCTGGACGGCAAAAAAGTCGAAGACTATGTCAATGAGCAGGTCAATGACACCCCGCTGGAACTGCTGAAAATTCCAATGTATGTGGTGGCGACTGAGCTGCAGCAGGGCAGGAAAATGGTTTTCAATGCCGGCAATACCGGGCAGGCCGTGCGCGCTTCGGTATCCATTCCCAGCATGTTTATTCCGGCTGTAATCAACCATGCGGAATATGTTGACGGCGGGCTGGTCAGCCCGGTTCCGGTGGATGTCGCCCGCGATTTAGGCGCCGATATTGTTATTGCCGTGGATATTCTGGCCCAGCCGATGCATACGGAAACCAGCAATGTCTGGGGCCTGTTTAACCAGAACATCAATATTATGCAGTACTATTTAGCCAAAGAAGAGCTGAAGCGTGCAGATGTGGTGATTCAGCCGGATATCCGCGAGAAGGCGCATATTTTTGATGTGAAAGGCCGTGAAGCCACCATGCAGGCGGGCATTGATGCGGCTGAGCTGAAGCTGACTGACCTTTCCCGCGCCTATGCCGCGCATAAATATGCGCAGGGCCATAAAATCATGCAGTTCAGCGCACAGCAGTAAGTGCGGCCTTCATGCCGCGGCCCTGCCCGAGCGCAGCCGTTTCATGCATTTTTCAGGCGCAAGCCGCCGGATTTTGCGCTGGCCCTGCAGGCAGCTAGGTTTAAGTTTACCTGCTGCAGCAAAAGCGCTAAACTTCAAGTGTTTGCTTCACGCTTAAAGCGCTTGCTTGAATAAAGGTAGGGTTGGATATGCAGACACTGAAAATAGGCCAGCAAGTTACTTTAGCCTTTATGGAGCCGCGGGTCTTTAGGATAACCGCGGTGAACATTGACGGCTCTTACCGCATTGAAACGCAGCTGGATAATCTGCACAGTGGCCAGCAGAAATTAAGCTATGACAGCGTTTCTCCGGAAATGCTGAAAGTTTTAGCGCCGAAACTCTAATTGCGCCCGCATGCGCGGCATCCCGCTTTTCAATGGCCGAACGGGAATAATTCAGTCATGGCGCGGCGCATTGCCGGCCTGTATTTTTTTGTAATATCCGATGCCGTGCAATGTGGAAAATCCGCAGTGAGCTGTTCTAAATCTGCTTGAAACTCAATCATTTAATAAAATTGCTATATGCTTTCCTGAATGGCGCTGAGATTGCTATAAATAACAGTGATGATTTTTTTGCCGATAAGAACATTTTATTTAAGCTAAAAACGATATAATAATCACACTTATCAATGCATTCGACCGAGTCTAGAGAAACGCGATGTCCCCATTAGATCAAATTGCTCCAGTATTAGATGACCAGTCTGAGTTGAATATGTCCGTCCTGATGACCCCGGATATGGCAAACTTTTCAGGCAATGTGCATGGCGGAACTATTCTGAAACTGCTGGATCAAGTGGCTTATGCATGCGCCAGCCGTTATTCAGGCAGCTATGTTGTCACGCTGTCGGTAGATAAAGTGAATTTTAAAGAGCCTATTCATGTGGGTGAACTGGTGACTTTTCTGGCCAGCGTGAACCATGTCGGCCGCACCTCAATGGAAATCGGCATCCGTGTGGAAGCGCAGAATATTCAAAAGCGCACCGTGCGCCATACCAACAGCTGCTATTTCACCATGGTGGCGGTGGATGAAACCGGCAAGCCGAAACCGATTCCTGCGCTGAATCTGGACAATGACTGGAAGCGCTGCCGCTTCGAAGCGGCTGAACAGCGCAAAATTGCGCGCCTGCAGGAAAATCATCATCCTTCCTGCAGCATTTACAAGAAGTCAGCGCACAGCTGATTCCTGCTGAACATTAAGAAGACCGCTGCATGGCGGTCTTTTTTATTTGGGAAGCTGCATCCGCCAAAACATGCGCGCTATGCGCAGTTAAAAAAGGCATGGCCTCATTCACTCATCAGTACCTTAAAGGCCTTGATTCAAGATATCTATTGAGTCCGGTTTAAATACAGTCCATCCACGGTCATGCTCCACATGCCGCTGCTGTTCAGATGCGGCGCTTCAGAAACGTTGAAATCTGAGCTGAACGGGCCAAAGCCAACCTGAATCTGATTGCCTTTAAAGGCTTTGATTGGGCCGGAAATTGAGGTGCTGGAATTGAACTGCTGCCTGCTGTAGCTGAGGCGGCCGTCGGCGCTGATGGTCAGCTGCACGCTGCTGTCGTCATTTTGCCAAGTGCCGGCATAGTCGCGCTTGTCCTGCGGCAAGGGCTGCGCGCATGCGCTGAGCAGCGCCGCAGCGGCCAGAATAAAAGGTTTTTTAAGCATTCTATTTTTCCTGAACATTTTTTCTTCTGCTGATTTTCTGATTGTATTCGCCGCAGGGGCTGTGCCGATTCTAGCAGTCAGCGCGCCGGGCATTCAATTAAAACCTCAGACCTGCATGCTGCGCTATAAACAGATGAAAATAAATAATAAAAAAGGCTAATACGCTGCGGCGCGCAGGCGCTCATTTCCGGCTGCCCGCGCGCAAGGCTTGCAAGCGCAGGCGCTTGGCGCTATAAAAGGTGAAAATTGAACAGTCTGCCGCAGGTAATCTTTTGAAGCTCATTTCCGCCCCCCGGGCGATTCCCGTGCATATTATTTCCGGCTTTTTAGGCGCAGGGAAAACCACACTGCTGAAGCATCTGCTGAGCCAGAAGCCGGCAGGCGAAGTATGGGCAGTGCTGATGAATGAGTTTGGCCAGATTGGCGTCGACCAGCAGCTGCTGCCGCAGGATCAGGGCTTTGCGGTGAAGGAGCTGCTCGGCGGCTGCCTGTGCTGCAGCAGCCAAATGCCGATGCAGCTTGCGCTGTCGCGCCTGCTGTCGGAAGCCAAGCCGGACCGGCTGTTTATTGAACCGACGGGGCTGGGCCATCCTGCGCAGCTGCTGGAGCAGCTGACGGAGCCGCACTGGCAGGCGCATCTCAGCATGCGCGCCCTGGTGACCGTGGTGGACGGCTCCCGGCTGCATGACAGCGAGTGGAGCAGGCAGAATTTATATGCAGATCAGCTGAAGGCAGCGCAGATTATTGCCGTTTCGCATGCAGACCGCATGAGCGCAGCCGATGCGCAGGCTCTGGCTGCGCTTCAGGTCGAATACCGGCCTTATCAGCAGGCCTGGCTGCCAGCGCCAATGGGCCAGCTGGATTTGGCTGCGGTTGATATTGCTTATGCAGGCGCTGCGCGCAAAATTCAGCCCTTGCTGCAAATTCAGAAAAAGCTGCCGGCTGCCGAAGCGCTGCCGGAAATCAAGCAGCTGCCGTATCATTATGTCGAAACTGCGCAGGGCTGCAGTGCAGCCGGCTGGAAAATGCCGAAGCGCTGGATTTTTGATTTTTATGCGCTGCTGGATCTGCTCTGCGAGCAGCGTGACTGGCTGCGCATCAAAGGCATTTTCCATACCAATGCCGGCTGGAAAAGCTTTAATTTCAATCCGGAGCAGTTTAATTACCAAACCGCCGAGGCAAATATTGATAACCGGCTGGAAATTATTTACCGGCAGCCGCGGGAATGGCTGGAATTTGAAACGCAGCTGATGAACTGCCGCGCAGATGAGGGAAAATAGCGCAATCTTCCCCTGCAAAAGGCGGCTAAATCTTATATGCTAGGCGCCAAATTTGAGGACTTTTTTATGGCGCTGAAAGCAACAATTTATAAAGCGGATTTGAACATTGCCAATATGGATGCGCATCAGTATGCGGATTTCCAGCTGACCATGGCGCTGCACCCATCGGAAACCATTGAGCGCCTGATGGTGCGCATTCTGGCTTTTGCCCGCTATGCCGGCGAAGCGCTGGAATTTACCAAAGACCTGTTTGAAACTGATGAGCCGGCTTTATGGGAAAAAGACCTGACCGGCCAGCTGGTGAAATGGATTGAAGTCGGCAGCCCGGACGAAGATAAAGTCAAAAAAGCCTGCGCGCGCTGCAGCCAGGTGGCGGTTGTGACTTACGGCACGGCGGCGGATGAATGGTACAAGCGCAGCAGCAAGCTGAAGACCTTAAAAAATCTTGAAGTCTGGAAGCTTTCAACGGCTTCGACTGAAGCGGTTCAAGCTTTATGC
Source organism: Acinetobacter sp. (assembly GCF_036659555.1). Lineage (GTDB taxonomy): Bacteria > Pseudomonadota > Gammaproteobacteria > Pseudomonadales > Moraxellaceae > Acinetobacter. The sequence goes on along the minus strand of NZ_JAVXCI010000086.1, from coordinate 9,401 downwards.
GAGCGCACCATGCAGCTGCAGCTGAACGTGATGGATGGCGAATGGACGCTGATCGGCGACACAGCGCAAGCCGTGATTGAATGGGAGCAGCTGCAGTAGCACTGCATGGTTAATCTGCTGGTATTTAAGAAAATTTCACTGAAAGCTGCATGCAGGGCTTGCATCTTTCAGGCAAAGCTGAGTATATCTGAAGCAGGAAAATTACCCTAAAGGCCGGAACTATGGTTGCTGACGTGTATCATCTGCTGATTGCACTGGGGATTGGCGCTGTTATTGGCGCAGAGCGTGAATACCGCAGCAAGTCTGCGGGGCTGCGCACCATGATTATGGTGAGCCTCAGCTCCTGCCTGTTTACCATTCTGTCTTTAAAAATCGGCGTTGAGAACCCGGACCGTCTGGCGGCCAATATCCTGACTGGCTTGGGCTTTCTGGGCGCAGGAGTAATTTTTAAGGATGAAAACCGCATTTCCGGCATTACCACCGCAACCACCATCTGGATGACCGCAGCCATCGGCATGGCGGTGGGCGCCGGCTATATCGTGCTCAGCCTGTTTGCGGCTTTTATTGTGCTGATTGTGCTGATCCTGCTGATTTATGTGCAGGAGCGCATTGAAGACCTGCATCAGGCGCGCACTTACCGGATTGTCTGCCCTTACCAGCAGGAAACGCTGGATAAATATGAAGAGCTGTTTAAAGAATACAGCATGCAGGTGATCCGCAACACGCAGCATAAGACCGAGCATAAAATTACCGGGCGCTGGGTGCTGATCGGCTCTGCCGGCAATCACCGCAGGCTGACTGAGTATTTATTGAATGATCAGAACATTGCCGAACTGAGCTTTTAGCCAAAAAAGCTAAGCGATTTTCCGGCAGCTGCTTATAATGCAGCGGTTCAGAATTTTTTAGATGCATGCAGGTAGATGAATATGTCAAATGAATTGGAAATTATTGATTTAAAAATCGGTGAAGGCAAAGAAGCGGTAAAAGGCGCGCTGATCACCACGCACTATACCGGCTGGCTGGAAGACGGCACCAAGTTTGATTCTTCCGTTGACCGCGGCAGCTACTTTGAAACCGTGATTGGCACCGGCCGCGTGATTAAAGGCTGGGATCAGGGCATTATGGGCATGAAAGTCGGCGGCAAGCGCAAGCTGATTGTGCCGGCGCATCTGGCTTACGGTTCGCGCAAAATGGGCAATATTATTCCGGCAAACTCCAATTTGGTTTTTGAAATTGAGCTGTTTGATGTCAAAACCCGCGACTGATTTTTAACCCGGCGCGGCGCGCAGCGGCAAGGATGCTGCTGGTCAAGAATCTAAAAAAGAATTTGGAATTCTTCAAATTTAACCGTACATTAAGCTTATAAATAACAATATTCAGGAACTCAAGGACGTTGCTTTATTTGCATGATGCAATCCGTTTCTGCTGGGTTTTCTCCGTTCTCAGCTGCGCCATAATTTTCGGGCATTCTTCCGCATATGCGCAGTATGAGCCTGCGCCGCCGTCTGTCTACCAGCAGCACCGTGAATATATCAACAGCGTCAATTTTACCGAAGACAGCAGCGTGCCGCTGCAGGGCCAGTGGCTGTTCTATCCGCAGCAGTTTTTGACGGAGTCCAGCGCGGTGCTGGCGCCGCGGGTGGTCAGCCTGCCGGCATCGTTCAAAGAACTGACCGGAAGCAATCAGAATTACGGCACCTTTATCGGCTACTTTAAAATGCCCAAAGCCTTTATCGGGCGCCGCATTGCGATCAAAATTCCGAATCAGTACGGCGCGTACCGGGTGTATTTAAACGGCGATCTGCTTGTGCGCCTAGGCGATGTCGGCAAAACGCCGGCAGCGCAGGTGACCGAAAATGCGCCGCGGATCGCTTATTTTGTGGCGGAAAATGAATATTTCACCTTAAGCATTCAGGTCTCCAACTTTTCTGAGCTGCACGGCGGCATTGAAAATCCGATGCACATCGGCGTCTCCCAGGTCATCAACCGCCAGTTCCAGCAGCTGATGATGAGCATCGCCATGGTCTGCGGCGCGGTGCTGGGCATTGGCCTGTTCACCATTTTATTTGCGGTATTCCGCGGCTCCAAGCAGCGCAACAGTAAAAGCATTTTTGTCTTCGGCATCTTCATTGTGTTTTTGGCGCTGCATAATATGTTTTCTGCGCCCTATGCTTACACGGCTTTTACTAATATCAGCTGGCTATGGGGCACGCGGCTGGAATATCTGTTTACCTACGGCGCCATTCTGTTTTTCATCAGCTACATTCATCTGCTGAACCGCAGGTATCTGCATCCTTTAAACTATCAGACCGCCATGCTGCTGCTGGCGCTGAATATTGCCGTGACGCTGGTTTCCGCGCCGGACATTTTTGAGCCGCTGGCGCTGTACAGTTCGGCGTTCAGCCTGTCTGTTCTGGCCAATTTCGCCTTCGGCTTTTATCAGACTCTGAAGCATCATGAGGCCTATTCTGTACTGAACCTGTGCGCGGTGATTTTCCTCTGTGTGACATTTTTAAATGATTTTCTGCTGATGATGAACTGGATTGATTCCGTCAATCTGTCGTTTATCTCGACCAGCCTGTATGCGCTGCTGATCATGTTCCAGCAGTCCAGAAACTACGCCTATCACACTTACTATACCGAGCAGCTGAACAATACCCTCATGGAGCTGAATAGCCTGCTGGATCAGAAAGTCAAGGCGCGCACCGAGCAGCTGCATGAGCTGAATGCCAAACTGGAGCATCAGGTTAAAATTGACGCCCTGACCGGGGCATACAACCGCCGCGCGCTGAATGATGAAATTCAGCAGCGCTTTGCAGAAACCCTGCGCCAGCATCACGGCACCCTGATTTTTGCCATGCTGGATGTGGATTATTTTAAAAACTACAATGACTATTACGGGCATTTAAAAGGCGATGAAATTCTGCAGCAGCTGGTGCAGGTGATTTCCGCGCGCTTGCCGCCGTCCGCTTTCCTTGCGCGCTACGGCGGAGAAGAATTCGCAATTGTCATGCAGAATGTGCCGTTTCCGGCAGCGGCGGAATTGCTGGATGCTGTTTTGGACACGGTCCGCCGGCAGCGCTTTGAGCATTGCCGCCGGCAGGATGCCAAGGCCTATGTCACCATCAGCATGGGGGTGGCTTGCATGAACCGCCAGCAGCGCTATGCCGATATTTATGCCCTGATGAAGTCTGCCGATGCGCAGCTGTACGCCGCCAAGCAGGCGGGGCGCGACCAGCTGCAGGCTGTTTAAGTGATGCAGGGCAGCAAGACTCCGCCGTGAACAGCCCAAAAAAGTTAAGGTATTTATTTTAAAATGCCTTAACTGATCAGCATGAGTCCGGCGCAGCGTTTTTTATTTTGATCTAAAAGGTCATAATCTGTTTAAAAAACACCCGGCGCCGCCGTGCTATGATCAAGCTGAATGAGTAAGAAAGCATCTGCGGGATTCGGCTATGGTCAAACTGTTACTGCTGCTCTGTATTTTGACTGCCGCCGCCGCGGCTTGGGCCATTGGGGTGAAAATATATAAAACACAGCAGTTTATCCGGAAGCGTTCAAAATATGCGGCGCCGCCAAAGCGCGCCGGTGTGACCGATGCGCCGCCGCGCGGGCGCAAGGAACAGCAGGCGGATGCCGAAGAGCAGCGCCTGTTTGATGATATTGCCGAACTGTTCATGCAGCAGCCTCAGCGGCACGGCATTGCAGAGGCTGAACAGCTGCAGGCCAGTGTGCTGCGCAAAATGCCGGGCAGCGCCAAAAGCCAGATCCGCAAAATGGATTTAGGCGAATGGTCAATTTACTGGGCGCTGGGCGAGCAGTCTTTGGAATACTACGTGGGAAAGTACGGCGTCTTCTATGCGCATGTTGACCGCTTTGGCGCAGAGCGCCGGCAGGAATGCCGCGTTCAGGATTCCGCCAGCTGATGCAGGATGCGCGCCTGCAGCAGGGCCAGATAATTCCGCCCGGGGCGGATGCTGCTGATTAAAATCGCGCCTTCATCGTCCGCAGCCGAAAGCATCGCGTTGTTCATCCCTGCCTTGCTGGAAAAAAATCATAAAAAGCCTGTTCCCAGTCCTGAAAATGGCCCTAACTTTTCCGCAATCTGCTCCGGCAAGTTCGGCTGTCCGCGGCTGAGCTTATGCGGGCGCATGGGCAGGCTGTCCTGAAGGCTGCATTTGCGCAAACTGCCGCAGCGCCTGATCCCAGATTTTTTCCGCACCCTTGCGGAAATAGCCCATGTGGCCGATTTCCTTCAGGCCGTAGTCCTGCGCCGCCATGTCGATAAACTGCAGGGGCGCATTGCGGTAGTGCTGCATGAAGGCATGGCGCGATGCCGGCAGCGCCCAATCATCATCCAGCGCGGAAACGGCGAAAATTGGGGTTTTCACCTGCGCATACTGGCTATGCAGCGCCTGCTGTTCCGGGTCGGCAAAGAAATAGGCCGGGTTCCTGCACCATTTGCGCCACTGATGATAGACATCGGCCGGCAGGTCTGCGCCCATGTTCAGCCGGCTCCATGGCAGATAGCCGGCAGCCGCCACCATCGGCGGGAAGATAATGTTCCAGATGACTTGAACTTTGACTTTTTCCTTCAGCGGCATATAGCCGTGCCAGCCGGCGCCGGTGCCGTAGCACTGCATGGCCCGCACCAGATGATGGTTGCGGGCCAAGCCCAGCGCCTGCCCGCCGTATGAATGCCCAATCATGTAAACCGGCAGGCCGTCTTTGGCCAGAACGTCAATCGCGCTGCTGAGGTCATAGCGTCCCCAGTCCAGATAGGACATGCGGAAGCCTTTCAGGCTGTCCGGCGCAGATTTGCCAATGCCGCGGTAGTCAAAGGTCAGCACCTGAAAGCCCCGGCGCGCGGCGTATTCGGCAAAGCGGAGGTAAAAGCCCTGCGGCACGCCTGTTGCGCAGGACACTACAATGCTGGCTGCGGCCTGCGGCGCAGCATACAGCGTGCCGGTCAGCGCATAGCCGTCGGCTGCGCTGAACTGGATTTCATTGCTGCGCACAGGAATGTCCAAATGGGGCTGAGTTTGCGGATTGGCATTTTGCATGGGAGCTTGAGTCCAGATGATTTGTTATAAGTTTTGAATTTACTTGCCTGTGAAGTGCGGGTCGCGGCGCTGCAGCATGGCCAGCATGCCTTCCCGGGCATCCTCTGAACTGAGCAGCGGCTGCAGATGCTGCTGCAGCCGGGCGAATGCTGCTTCAGGGCCCTGCATCACGCCTTCCTGAGCGGAAGCTAGCGTGGCCTGCACCGCCAGCGGGGCGGCGCGGCAAATCTGCTCCGCCAGTTCAATGGCGCGGGACAGCGGCGGGGCTTCGGTAATCTCATTAATCAGATTCATTTCCAGTGCGGCCTGCGCGGAAAAGCGCTCGCCGGTCAGCAGGAAGCGCATGGCTTTGGCCCAGCCGGCCGCCTGCACAAAGCGCACGGTGGCGCCGCCAAAGGGCAGAATGCCGCGCTGCACCTCCATCTGGGCAAACTGGCAGTTGTCCTGCGCAATCACCAGGTCGGCGTTCAGCATCAGTTCAATGCCTGCGGTAAAGCAGTAGCCCTGCACGGCGGCGATCACCGGCTTGGCGCGCTTTCTTGCGCCGGTGCCCCAGGGGTTGATCTGATTCTCCGCAAAATCAAACACGCCCGAGGCAAGCTTGGGCTGCAGTTCGGCAAGATCCAGGCCCGCGGTAAAATGTTCGCCATGCGCAAAGATTACTGCGCAGCGCAAGCCGGCATGATCTTCATATTCAGTGAGCGCCAAAGACAGCTCATGAATCATCTGGCTGTCAAAGGCATTGCGCTTTTCTGCCCGGTCGAGGCCAATCAGCATAACCTGCCCGCGGATTTCATGGCTGATGTTTCCTTGATGCTGCATATTCTTGTCCTTCTGCTGCGCTTGTTTTATATACTGCAAATTTTTAAACGGCCGTTAGAATACTGTCAATTCATAAAGTGTGACTGCGCAATTCAGCAGCGGGAAAGGCTTAAAAAACACAGGAAAAAACTGATCCAGCTCTGGCGGCGGCGCTATACTGGCGCAGCAGGGCTGCAGCCATTCGGGGGGTAACATGCTGATAGACTTTCAGCTGGAACAGCAGAAAAAATTTGATGCGCTGGCGCGCCGCATTCTGGACAATCCGCAGGCCTATTTAAGCTTTGATTCGATTGCAGATTTTTATGCGGCTCCGTGGCTGCAGCGGTTTCCGCAAGGCACGCAGTGGACGGCAGCCGGCCTGGATGACGGCGCGGAAGAATACTGCATCCGGATACATTATCAGGCGCAGTACTTGCGCATAGATTATGGGCCAGTGCTGACCGCTGTTCTGCTGGACCGGCAGGGCGCCAGGCATCAGCTGCTGGCTTAACTCAGCCTATTTAAAAAGCGGTTCCGACTCGTTAAAATAGGCGCGCAAGCCAAAGATGCATTTGCAGCGCTGCCTGCAGAGGGATTGTCCGGTTTTGGACATCATGGCTGCATTTCATTGCCATGCAGTCAATGACAGCGCCAGAACAGCAGGATTAAATGGGCGCGCAATATTTTTACTGCGCATTTGACGCGAAATAAGAACAACTAAGACGGATACTCAACAGGAACTCAAAAAATGGCACATCAATTTACTGTCAACGTGGCAATTCAGGGCGTTTCACTGGACGATTTCAAGCGCTTAGCTGCCGATACGGCTTTGCATGAAGCGGTATGCAGGCGCATTCCCGGCGAGAATCTGGAAATTCTGGAATCCCGGAAAACAGGGGATATGTATACTTTAAAGCGCGCTTATAACTTGGATGTCAATATTCCGGACATCGCAAAAAAACTGCTGAAGGATGCCTTCCGCCTGCACCGCACCGATGTCAGCGACTTGGCTAAAATGACTTCAGAAGTGATTTTAGACCCGAACCTGCCGCTGGAAGCGCGCTGCCAGCGCCAAGTGACCGGCGATGCATCGCAGATTCAGTTCCAGCTGGAATGGACGGTAAAAGTGAAAGTCCCGCTGATCGGCGGCCTGCTGGAAAAACATGCGGAAACTGAAATCCGCCGGTTCAGCCAGCTGGAGCTGGAAATTGTGGAAGATGAGCTGCGCAAGAATCTGTCAGCTTAAGAGAATCTACCCCGCCCTGAAAAGGGCTGATGCTGATCTGTAGAATGCCCGATGCCCTTTATCGGGCATTTTTTATTTTATGCAGGGCGTGGCTGGCTATGTGAAATATTTGAAAATAATAAAAAGGGGCTGTACTGCACCTCGCCCAAATAATCGCCGTGCTTTCCTTTTTAAGCGGACTTAAAAACGCAGAAAATACGGCAGAGCGGACAGCGCAATGCCAATCGTGCCGAGTAAAATGCTGCTTTCAATAAAATAGGGGAAAACCATTAAAACTAAACCAGCGAGAAAGGGCACAGTCATTTTCTGTTTTTTGCCATACAGAAAGTAGCCTAAGCCAATTGAGCTGAAGATTACACCGAGAAAAAGCTGGGTTGTGTTCATTCGGATGTGCCATGTGTTGTTTTTATCTGGTGGATATTATGCCAAGATTCTTAAAAGTACATTAGAAAGATAGAATTTATTCTTTGGGGAATAGAACAGTACTTGTTAAAAACGATATGCTTAGATGATGAGCGTACTTACAGCATAAAAAATTAAGAGTAAGTTAGATGCAGCCTTATAATAAGAGCTTAAAGCTTCCATCTCGTGATTTACGCAATAATATGACCGATGCTGAACAACTGTTATGGCAGAGATTAAGACGTAAACAGATTTTAGGGCTACAGTTTTATAGACAGAAACCGATTTTAAATTTTATTGTGGATTTTTACTGTCCCGCAGCGAATTTGATCATTGAGTGTGATGGTGGGCAGCATTATACAGCGGATGTTTTAGAAGCTGATCGAGTAAGGGATGAGGCTTTAAGTGAGTTGGGATTTGTGGTTCTGAGGTTTAGTAATAGGCAAATTTTGGCTGAAACTGATGCTGTGGTGGAGTGGATTTATTGTGTCGCTAGGCTAAAGTTAGAATCCCCCTAAATCCCCCTTTTTCTAAGGGGGACTTGTCATGAATTTGATGATAGTGTTTGACTCGTGAGGCTCCTCCCTTTTCTAAAGGGAGGTTGGGAGGGATTTATAATTTTCCTTCATACATCTTTTTGGCTTCAATAGTTTTGTCTAATTTTCTATGAATAAGTGAAATCGTGGATAAAATATCTAAAGCATCTTGCTCATCAATTCTCCAAGTGATTTTAGGAGCATGAGCAGTTGTATTTCTGAAAGTTCCAAATATACCAATCAATAAATTCGAAAAACCTCTCTGTTCACTCTTTTCACTTTCAGTTTGTAATGAATTTAACGCAAGATAGGGTACTTTATCTTTGAAAGAAAAAGCCTGTACAACTAGATCACTTCCATCATTTGTTAAGCCAGTTTTGATTCTAATTTTTTCAGCAATACTTTTAGTGGCTTCAAAAACGGCGTGGAAATAATTATCAACCAATAATTCAGCCTTACAAAAAAGAAGAACATCATTGTGAATTTTTCTATCTATTAGAGTTTTTCTTAATTGATGTGCCCGTTCTTCTGCTTCAGACAGTGTTTTTGTAGCTATTATTTGTCTTATCAAACCAGTTTCTTCGAGCTCTAAGCCTTCAAATGAAAGTACAAAATTTAATTGTTTACGTATTTCCTGAAACCATTCTTGGTTATTAAAGTATCTAGAGGGCTTCATTACATGTTGAATAAAGCTGATTATGTTATTTGAACATCTATCATTATTTTGTTTAAGTTCAAGGGCATCATACAATTTTTTTCGTTTAGTGGAATTAAGTTTAGGGTCATAAATATCGCATTCAGATAAATATTTAGATATTTGATAGCCTGTTAATCCCGTATTTGTATCACCTAAAATATCGCAGATAGGCTCTAAGCTTGCTAACTCAAATTTTTTAATTATTGCCATTTGATAGTTTTCTAAAGGACTTAATAGATAAATTATATATTAAATATCAATTCAATCCCTCCCAACCTCCCTTTGAAAAAGGGAGGGGCTGTCACGTAATTCATTTGATACGCAAAAGTTCCCCTCTTTTTTAAAGAAGGTGAGAAGCATTGCTTCGTAAGGGAGATTATAAGAACTCTAAATTAAACAATCGAATCATCTAAATTTGGCGCTAACCAACGCTTCGCTACATCCAGTGTCCAGCCTTTACGCTTCGCATAATCTTCAAGCTGATCTTGAGAAATTTTACCCACGTTGAAGTATTCACTTTCAGGGTGCGAATAATAGAAACCACTGACAGAAGAAGGCGGCATCATCGCAAAGTGTTCAGTCAGTTTCGTACCAATCTTCGCTTCCGAACCTAACCAGTCAAACAACACCGCTTTTTCAGAATGCTCTGGGCAAGC